>NC_012520.1:0-300000 GCF_000010805.1 Rhodococcus opacus B4
GTCGGGGAGGGTACCCCGGGCTGCGCCCGGGGCCTGAACCGACTGGGCGGCAAGCCGCCCAATAACGGAATTCACCCACGCGCTGCGCGCTGGGTCACGGGTTAGCTTGTTGCATAACGGAATCCGGAGAAAACAAAATGATCACTTCGGAAGTCTTCATTACCAACGGGATTGGCCGAATCCAGCGGTGCGGAACCGTCCCGTTCGATCACCGCACCGCTGATTCGTTACCTACTGGTCCTGATGGGCCCGCACCGCCGCGGCACGCAGCTGCTCCCACAGTGCCGGGTTCATCCCGTGGTTGAGAAACTGCTCGAATAGCTTCCCGAAGGAGTGCGCGGGATCGAGCGCACGGCCCACGTTCACCGCCTCACGTGCCAGCGCGGCGTGACGGCTCACCCAATGAAACACTCCGGCAAGAATGATCAACGCACCGGCGAGATCATGGGGCAATACGGCCCCGACCTGACGCATTACCTCGGCGGCGGCATCGGCATTGTGTGCGTCGATCCGGGCGAACAGCAGATCACGCACCGGCACATCGTGCATCGCGGCCGCGATGATCGAGGCGTGCTCGTCCGTGACGCTGATGCCCCGCTCCCCCGCTCCGGTGGTTCCCCCCACGTACGGTGCCAACGCGAAATCGTAGGCACGGTCGGCGGCGTTCTGCGGGGCCATCGCGGCCAGAATCACGCGCTCGCGCCCGAAACCAGCGGCCACGATAGCGGCGCGGCCTGGACCATGCTGGGCCGGGGCGAAACTCGCTCGCATCTCGGCGCGGGTCATGAGCGTGGTGGAGCCGACCACGAGTGCCTCGGCGATGATCGGGTGCGCCGCCAGATCGACCGGCATGCCCGGCTGCCCGATCAAGGACCCGGCCCCGTGCCACTGACGCACCAGACCATCGGTGAACACGAACACCGGGGTCACCGCATCGGGGCGAAGCCGCTCGAGGATCGCGCCCACCACATCACCCCGCTCGGCCGGGCCGAACACCACCGCCAGCATCGACGGACTCTCCTGGAACGGTGCGGCGCTCTCGAGTGCGTCCAAGATGCGCCCCGACTCCCGCTCCGCATCGTCACCCAACTGGACCAGCATCACCGCCGCCGGGTGGCGGTCAAGGCTCAATACCGCCACCTCGTCGACCGGAAGATGACCGCCCAACGCGACCGCACCGGCAACAACATCGGACGGCGAAGACATACGAAAAACACTCACAGCAAAACCCCTTTGGGTCGGGTGGGCGAGCTGGTCAGACTCACCCGTGAATTGGACTTACGAACACCTCAGAACCTAGCCGAAACCTCGGACAAAAACCCGCATTGAACTGCGTCTATGTCCCCGGCACACCCGGTGCCGGGGACATAGACGCACGCACAGCTGTGGCCGGTGGCCGGCACCGCGCCGGCCACAGCTGCGGATTACGTGTTGGCGACGCCCTCGGCCGCTGGCACGGCCGCGCACAACTGATCCGCCGTCGACGAGGTCAATCCGGCATCGAGCATCTGCTCCATCACCTGACGAAGGTGTGATCCGGGAATGCCTCCAGTCCGCCCGAGATGGCCTCCCGGGCCGCTACCGTGTCCCGAACGATCCAGAATCTGGCCCCGTCAATATCAGCGGGGCGGCCGCCGGAAACCGCATCGTCACGGCCGCAACCTGCCGCCACATCTCCCCTAGCGCCCGGCCGTGCTCGACAGTGATGCCCGCCAACAGTGCATCCCGCACGGTGTGCCAGGGCGCCGCCAGCAACCGCGCCGCGTGCTCATCGCTGACGCACACCCCCGAGTTTCGCACTCCTCGAGATACCCGGGCGATGCCATCACGAGAGAGCTCCTCCGCCACCCTGGACGCGTCCTCACGGCCCACTCGGGTCACCTCCGCTGTGGGGGGAGGGTCTCGGTGACCACCTGTGCCAGGCGGGGCGGGCGGTGACGAGTGTGGCAGACGTGGTGTGAGTGTGTCGGACACGGTCAGGGAGATCGGTTCCGGCCTGAATGGCAAACGCACCGAACTCCACATGTGGGAGAGGCCCGACCGGGTTCGGGTATATCGAGGCCGCCTTGTCGGTACAGGGTCGTACCCTGCTGGTGTTGGACGGTACTGAGGTGGCTGAATCGCCCCGGGTTCTACGGAGGCTCGGCTATCTGGTTCCGGCCTCAGCGAGGACCGGTGTCTCACGGTAGTCGGCCGCCGTGTGATTCGACCAGTAGGCGGTCTCGTACTCTGCGGGTGGGACGTGGTCGATCTCGCCGTGCAAGCGGCGGTGATTGAACCAGTCGATGTACTCGGCGACCGCCCACTCGACGTCTCCAAGGCCTCGCCAGCCCCCGTGCGGGCGCATCACGGGATTGCGAATGCACTCGGCCTTGAACAACGAGTTGAACGCCTCCGCCATCGCGTTGTCATACGAATCTCCCTTGGAACCAACAGAAGACACTGCGTCACACTCGTCGAGGCGCTCGGTGTATCGCACCGCTCGATACTGCACGCCGCGGTCGCTATGGTGAATCAATCCGGCGACGTCCTGGCCGACCCGTCGGCGAGCCCACAACCCCATATCCAAGGCGTCGAGGGCCAGGTCGGTACGCATCGACGTCGAAACCTGCCAACCGACGATCATCCGGGAGAACACGTCGAGGATGAACGCGGCGTACACCCACCCCGAATGAGTGCGAATGTAGGTCAGGTCCGCCACCCACAACGTGTTGGGCGCGTCGGCGACGAACTGCCGCTGGACCCGATCCGCCGGCCGCGGAGTCTCGGCCCCGTCAGCGTGCGTGGTCTTCCGCCCTTTCAACCGTAATATTCCCCGTAACCCATCGGCTTTCATCAATCGTTCCACGGTGCACCGGGCCACTGACATCCCTTCTCGTTTCAGACTGGCGTGCACTTTGCGGGCCCCGTACACCCCGAGATTGTCGGCATGAACACCCCGGATCCGGGACAGAACCTCGCGGTCACGCACCGCACGTGCCGATTCGGTTCGCTGGGGGCTCAGGTGAGCTCGGACCGTGGACGGAGCGATCTGGGCGGCCGTACCGCGCAAGACCGCGCAGATCGGATCGACTCCGTGTTCGTCGCGGTGAGCAGCGACGAACTCCACGATCAGCGCTGTGGGCGGTCGATCTCCGCCGCAAAGAAAGCCGAGGCCTGCTTGAGGATCGTGTTCGCCCGCCGCAGCTCGCGATTCTCCCGTTCCAACTGGGCAATCCGTTCGGCATCACTGGTAGTGGTGCCCGGGCGCACGCCGCCGTCGACCTCGGCCTGCTTGACCCAGGTCCTGAGCGCCTCGGGATGCACACCGAGCTGATCGGCGATCCGCTTGAGCGCTCCCGGCCGCGTCGCCGGATCCTGGCGGGCCTCGACCGCCATCCTCGTTGCTCGTTCCTTCAGCTCAACGCTGTACTTCCGTGGTGCTGCCATGCTCTCCATCCTTCACAGGTTTGAGAGCCTCCGACAGACCCGGGGCGATTCAGGCTGATGATCTGGTGTGTGAGATGACCGAGGTGATGACGTTGCGGTGTGCCCGCCTGTACGGGCAGCGCAGTGCCCGTCGCAGTGACGCCGCTGCCGTGACCGCCGCGCCGGACCGCCCATGACGGCCACTGCTGCACTTGCTGATCCCACTGCCGACATCGCTGCGCCGGATCCGTCTCGGGTGGTGATCCGGGCGTTCGTGTACGTTCTCGATCCCACCCCGGGGCAGGTCGAGGCGTTGCGTTCGAATTGTGGGGCACAGCGTTTCGCCTACAACTGGGCGCTGTCGCAGGTCAAGTCGAACCTCGATCAACGGACCGCGGAACGATCCTACGGTGTTCCGGATGCGGGATTGACCCCGTCGATGTCGTGGTCCGCGTACAGCCTGCGCAAACACTGGAACACCGTCAAGGACGACGTCGCGGTCAACCCCGAGACCGGGCAGGTGTGGTGGTCGGCGAATTCGAAAGAGGCGTACAGTTCCGGGATCGCGAACTGCGCAAATGCCTTGTCGAACTGGTCAGCGGCGCGTTCAGGGAAACGTGCGGGGACGATGAGGTTTCCTCGATTCAAGAGCAAACGTGCTGCATCCTCGTGCCGGTTCACGACCGGCTGTATCGGCTTGGTCACCACCGACGGGGATCGCCGCCATGTCCAACTTCCCCGGATCGGGGTGGTGCGCACTGCCGAGTCGACCCGCAAGCTGGCGCGTAAAACCATTGCCGGGACGGCCCGGATCCGGTCGGCGACTGTGTCGTTCCGGCGGGGTCGCTGGCAGGTGTCGTTCTCCGTCGAGACGCTTCTCCCTGCACGAGCCCTCCCGCCCACCACGACCGGTCCGCGATCGGTGGTCGGGGTCGATGTGGGGGTCAAGCACCTCGCGGTTCTCTCGACCGGTGAACTGATCGAGAACCCGAAACACGCTCGCAAGCAGGCGAAGAAGCTGCGGCGCCTGCAACGCCGAGGAGCTCGCCGCACCGGCCCGGACCGCCGTACCCGCCAGCAGCCCTCGAATCGGTGGCTCCGCACGCAGGACCAGATTCAGCGGATACATGCCAGGGTCGCCAACAGTCGCCGCGACCACCTTCACAAACTCACCACCCAACTCGTCCGCGTCTACGACACCGTCGTCGTCGAAGACCTCAATGTCTCCGGAATGAGCCGATCCGGTGGCGCCTACAAGCGTGGGTTGAATCGCGCGATCGGTGATGCGGCTCTCGCCGAAATTCGACGGCAGTTGACTTACAAGACCGATTGGACTGGCACCGGTCTGCATGTGGCGGACCGGTGGTATCCGTCGAGTAAGACCTGCTCGAACTGTCAGGCAGTGAAAACCAAACTGCCCCTTAATGTTCGGGTGTTCGTCTGCGACCACTGCGGTTACCGCGGCGATCGTGATCACAACGCTGCCCTGAACCTCGCTGCACTCGCGGTGTCCGTTGAGGATGGCACGTCTCCGGCGAGTTGCGGACGAGACGTAAAAGCAGCCCGACAGAAACCAACCATAAGACCCGCCACCAGCGGGCAGACGGTATCGCTGCGGGAACACCACACACCAGTGGTGAACGTGGCCGGAGCAACCCGGCCACTCATGCCGAGTACACAAAAAAACACTCAGCGTGAACGGCAGATGGTCAGTCCGCCCCCGTCCCCCCGTCCCGTCGTCCCCGTCAGCAGGACAACACCGAATCTACCCACTTGTGTAGGAAAAAACACTACCTGAACAGCGAAAACGTCCCCGGCACACCCGGGTGCCGGGGACGTTTGGTATTCAGCGACTGACTGACGCTGTAACCGAGTGACTATCCCCTCAACGCTGAGATCGGCGTTTCCGCGGTCCAGATCCGCCCAAGGACTGCTTCCGGACGCTGTCGAGTGTCGCCCACAGCGCTTCGTTGTCCAGATCGCTTCGGTGCTTCTCGATTGCAGACACGAGCTGGTCAATCACTGCCCGAGCCGGCGGATTGAACGTCATTGCTGCCGCACCCGCCCAGGCGAGCGGTTCGTCCTCGCGCTTCAGGATCCGATCGAGCGCACCCTCACACCGATCGAAGAACTTCTCGGTGCGCTTAGTTTGATTGTCATCCTGATCGTTGGCTTCGAGCGCTCCCTCAGCAAGATCGAGAAATCCATTGATGATCCTCGTCGCGCGGTCACGCAGCACCGGGTCGAACCCGAGAGATGACCAGAATCCGTTCCACCGCGTGCGGTAACTGCGGTCCGAACTGAGCGGCACAAGGTGATCGCGTATCAGCCGGCCGAGGCTGTTCTCGTCCAGCTCACGCAGCTGACGCGCCAAGAGTGCTGGCTTCGATGCCTCGGGCAACGGCTGCGGATCTTTCACGCGCAACCATGGGTGCGGCCCCACCGAATCGATCACGGCAGTGAGCGGCCCGACGATGACCACGAAAGATCGACCTTACGACGGTGCGCCCCCTCGGCGTTGTCATCGAGCACGAACTCCGAAAGCAGCGCCTTGGCTCGTTTCTCGACAGAGCTAGCTTCGTTGTCCATGTTCATCTCCTTCTCGTTTGTCATCTCAACTCCTTCGACACAGCTAACACCGACAGATCGACTGCCGGCGCGTCGTTCGACCACACATGCGTACGACCATGAGGAAGCAACTCCGGTAGCGGGTGCAACCTCCACGGCTCGATCTCATCGAGCACTTCCTGAGCAAGCACGACACCATGGAAACGCGTCGGCACCGTCGTGACATCGACGATGGAGCCGCGGCGTCGGAACTCACTCATCGAGCGGGCCGAACCGTTGCTGATCACAATCTGCTTCCAGGGCTTGCCAGTGATGTCAAGAATCGCCACGACGTGTGGTTCGAGCCAACCCCGCTCACGCCAAACAGGCAAAATTCCTTTGTCCTTCGGGAGAGCGATCTGGGCGATCGCCTCGCGGGCGTAGTCGGTCTGCTGCCGGCCCCGCAACTCAGACTCGGCGGCTGGCAGACGCAGCTGCTCGAGTCGACGATGTGGGACGGCCGCCAACCGGCGGTTGGAGCCGGCCAACCATCGCCTAACGGTGCGCGACGAGACATGCATAGCGTCCGCGACCGCCTGCACGTCAACACTTCCACGTGCAGTTTCGCCGTAACAGGTCCGGAGCATCGCCTCGAGACGTTTGCGCGTCCAGCGAGGCCCTCGATGGACGACCACAACTTACCGTTCCACGTCGAAGCTGTTAATTTGAAAGAACTCCCACCCACCGACGTAGTCCTGCGCTCGCGTGTTCATCCAGTCGGTCATTCCCTTGTCGCCACCGCGTTCATACGCACTCCACATCGCCTCGACCTGGTCAGGCGTCAGCGCCAAGGTGATCAACCGATCCCGGGCATACTCCCGCGGTCCCGGACCCTGAACAGCATCGATCCTGATCTTGCCGCCGTACTTGGCCAACGCCTTACCTTGTTTGCTGCTTCGCATAGTCGACATCGCCGCGCGACGTGCGCTCTGCGTAGAGGCCGCTCGTTTGGCCTTGTGGGCTAGGGCTTTGAGGGTCTCAGCTCGTGGTTTGGCGATTCGCTGCCGACCTTCCGGGGCCAACCAGCGTTCCACGGTGCGTCGAGAGACCCCAAGATCGCGTGCTGCGGCGGCAGTGTTGATTTCGCTCCGTTTGCCGGGCCCGTAAGCGGCAAGTAGCTGAGCCTTGAGGTTGGCGGATCCAGGTCGACCGGAAGTGTCGGAGCCTCGGCGTCCGGTCAGCTTGCCGAAGAATTCCGATTGCATCTTTCCGCGCTCAGCGCGCAGCACTTCACGCACCGCTGTCTGGGTTACACGGAGTTCCTTGGCGGCTCTTACGACATTGATCTGGTTGTCCACCACAGAGCCGTAGTCCGCCAGACTGTCGGCGATCCGCGAATAGGCAGTGCGGCTGAGGGGCTTCCGTGCCATCACGAGTCACTTTCCGCGCTGATACCGGCGGACATCCACTCAGCCGGTGCGATCAGATCCGACTTGCCCCGGTAGCCCTTGCCGTCCAGGTACTGCTGATGTTCGGCGAGGAGTGCGGATCCTTCCGGCTTGTACTGGCCGAAACCACGTCCGAATTGCTTCGGTCCTCCAGGCCACGCCAGCTTGGGATCGGATTCATCCGACACGTAGAGCACGGTGTCTTTGGTGACTGCGACGGGCCATTGTCCGGTGTCTTCGCCGATCTGAGCTATCCGGTACATGATGTTGGCCCGCGACTTGGCGACGATGTGGTGGTGACGCTCTGGTGAATATCCTGGGCGTCCTGCCAAGTGCAGATCGGAATTGAGAATGCCGATCGTGTGCGTATAGATGACTTTGTTCTGTTCGCGAGCCAACTGCGCGTCGAGATCGTCCTTGATGTCCAAGGCGATGCGCGCATCCCGGATCCGTTCGTACCACGGGACGAGGACCCGTCCGTGATCAGGCCACACGTAGGCCTCCAGAATCTCGGGTTCGTACCCGAGACTGCTGGCGCGTTCGAGGGTGGGTGTAGTCACCCACTTCGGCTCGGAAATTGACAAACCCATCGGGTTGAGAGGATTCGGGAACCGCCAGTCCGCGGACTCGGGGATCTCCACGAGCCAGTACCCGGGGAGCTTGCGATCGAACGGTAGTCCGTTCGAATGATGCGCAGGTTCGCCGATCGGAAGTTCGAGGCCGGCGATTCCTGCCGCGTACGAACCGCCGCGGTCGAAGGCATGGACGTAACGGCACTTCGCTTCGTCGTCAGACAAGGTCCGTGACCAGTCGATATCTGCCTCGAAGATCTGGAACTTCTTGGCGAACTCGGCATCGGAGGGTGCGAATACGCGCTTCCATTCCTTCGGCCGGGCGGCGATCATCAGGTCGATGCCCGTCGATGCCGGGCTCACAGCCCAGGGGAAACGCAGAGCATTTGCTAGGAGTGACAGGCGTCGCGCCAGTGTGGCGGGTGCCGGCGAGTCACCAAGAATGGGCATCTCCTTGGGGTCCTGGCTCATGCCGGAGGTCAGTGTCACCCAGACACCACGGGTTTCACCTTTCCACACTCGCGTCCAAGTGCCGAGGCGGTCCCCCTCCTTGCCGCCGAGCTGCCAGCCCTCGGAGAGAGCCTCTGTGACGAACGGAGATTGTGCGGTCAGTTCCTTGAGCCTGTCGTTTCGATTGCGCTTGCCCAGACTGCTGGTGTCGATTCCCATGTGCTGCGCCATCGCGTCGGTGATCCAGATCTGCCCAGGCACCGACCATTTGTCGGACGTCCACGTGCCGAGGTTCAACGTCGCTACGAGCTCCGCGACATCGCCGACATGGGTGATCTGCGAGGCAAGGTCGTGACGGGTGCCGTCGGGAAGCCAGGCGCCATCGACGTCGAGTACTGCCGCGGGTGCGGTGAAGGTGGTCCGTGCATCTCCTGCTGCAAGTTTCGGTGCCGGGGTTGTCGTGGTCGGCTGGTGCGTGGTCTCCGCCGTCGCGACGATGGCCGGCGTTGCTGCAGCAGTCTCACGAGACGTCGTTTCGACGGGAGCCGCCACCGGCTCGTCCTTCACCATTGGCGAAACCTGTCCGACTGTGTCGCCGGTTGCTGCAGCTGCTGATCGGGTGGCGGCGGTGCTTTGCCACCAGCAGGGAAGGTGCATCACCAAGCCGTCGATCTGCCATCCGGCGTCCTCGCCGCCACACAGGGCGCAGATGGAAACCGGTGAAATCTGCACTCCATCAGCGGTATGCCCTTCGGCATCGGTCTCGATAGCCATCTCAGGCTCCTGTTCGGAATGAGAGCTGGTCAGGCTCATGACTTCGTTAGACGAATCACCCGAAGCTACGCCGGACCCTGGACTGTTCAGATCGGCGATCCAACCATCGAACAGAGCCGGACCACCGGGCACAGGCGTGGAAGAGTCGCTGGAATCGCCACCGAGTGTCGGGTCACTTGATCCTGCATCGCTGGTTACTTGGTCTTCCGGACCATCGCTACCGAGCAACTTGTGCAGCCGCAGTGCAACCATGCGCTGCCTGCGGTTTTCGCACTTGACCATCCGCTGCACCGTGTACCGCGGCATTCTGCCTTTCCGTTCCTCCGCGATCAGCACGCCCTCGTCATAGAGAGCCCTCAAGGCGGTACCGCGATCGATCTGCAAGGTATCGGTCATCGTCTGACCAGTGGCTTTCAACACCTGTTCGAGGGCCATCGGGTCCAACAAGACTTGTGGTTGACCATCGCACGGCCGCGGGTTGGCCACGACATATCCCAATCGAACGCCACGACCTTCCGCACGCCATCGAGGGGTGCCGTCGGATGTTTCACCCACCACACTGCGCCGCCATCCAAGACATGCCGCCATCGACCAATCCGATGGAGCTTGCCCGGTGTCGACGTCCTCCACGTAGGCGTGACCATTTCTCAGTGCGTGTACCAACAACTCCCGTACTCGCGCACCGGTCCGCATTGGCAGATCTGGGTCAGTCGCCGCAGCAGCGGCATCAGACAAGCCCATCGTGACCAGGTCCCCGACCTGCGCGACTTCGTTCTCCGTTAACGCCCCTACATCAACAAGGAAACGTGACATCGCATGCCAGCCCGCCCACAGAGACCCCAAAGCGTCTGCCTGACGAACACTTTCGCCGCTCGTGCGCAAACGCTCGCTATACCGCTCACCTTCGGCGAACGCCTCGGCGCGGACAATGTCCAACCGAGGGCATAACCATTGCAGGTACGTGGCCATCAACAAGGCGCGGCCATGACGGGAATGCGCAGTATCGAGTTCCTTCAAAACGTTCAGTTCGATTTCCCGCGCCTGCAGCGGCACCACGAGCATCCGCTGAGCTGCAGATCCTGGCCGCGGCATGATCTCGGAGGTGACCAAAGCAGACGCGCGGGGCGGGGTTCCGTCCAGAACCCCTAGACCATCACGTGTGCTTCTCGAGCGTTGCTCACCGTTGTGCACCATGCGAGCGAACTCTTCGAGCGCCTTCTGCGCAGTCCCGAAGTCTCGGGTTGGTGCGACATCGTCCGCCCAGTACAGAGCATCTTTTGCGGCGTTAAGCTTGATCCGCAATGCATTCAATGTGTCGCCGTTGCCCGACATCGATGTCGCCGGTCGCCGGCGATCCCATTTCTCTCCCCAGTGGTGCATCGCCAATGACGCGAGTGAGGTCTTGTAGCTGTTAGGCGATCCGACCAACGTAAGAACCCACGGGTTCGGACCCAATGCGGACCTGAATACCTGCCCAAGTAGAGCGGCCGAAACTCGCGTCGGGGTGCGTTCGAGCATCGAGCCGGAATGACGAAGGAATGCTTCTCGGATCCTTACCGGGTCGGGCGTCGGTGCGGGAAGGTCATACATCTTCAGGGGGCCGGTCAGCAGAACAGGGGCTACCCGTCCGCCATTCTCGTCGATGGCTCCCCCAGCATGAACGAAGAACCACTTGCCCTGATCATCGCGGCGCCACCCTGTCGAGCGGTATCGCACCACCCGTCGGATTTCGCGCCCACCTGCGCCCTTGAGTGCATCTCGCAGCTTCGCCACTCCGCTGGGGCGAGAGTCGTAGGCAGGCGGACCCGGCAAGGTATCGACCCAGCCGCAATCCCGGTACTCCTTCGCCGGAATCCGGATCCGCAGAAACTCTCGGCTCTCCGGATGGGTGTAGCCGATAACCACCGCGGTGAGTTCTTGAGGTGCGGCGGGGTTGACTTCACTCTGACCGGCCATCGCTGCTCGACCCATCAACTCCGGCTCGTCGACGTCGATACCCGCATCGGCAACTTCGAGATACTCCATCTCAACGATCCGCGCATCGAGGTCCAGTACGAGTTTCGCCTGTTGATCACCGCTCTTGGTCGTGACGATTTCGACCAAGTTCCCATCAATGATCCGATACACCGGAGCAATAACATTGCGCCCCCGGATGCTGTTCAGCGGCGTAGCCAGACTCTCCGAGTCGGACCAGACCCGCTGTGAATCAACGGGGCTGAGCGAGTCCTGAACCGCACCCGGTACGGGCTCAAGCTCGGGATCTTGCAGAATCGGTGGAACAGGAACTCGCGCGACATCGTGTGTGGCCCGAGCTGCAACGAGCGCGGCACGCCATGCGGTCATGGCATTCTCGACCGCTTCTCCCGCCCAATCGGTGCCTTCAGCCGCGGCCTGCTGTCGAACTTTGTCCAGAAGTTCAGTCAGATCCTCGAAACGTCGCTCCGATTCGAGCGCCCACCGCTGTGCGCGTCGGAACTCTTCGTCTCCGTCCCGCTCACTTGCACGATCAACTCTGGCGGTCGCCTCTGCCAGCGCAAGTTCGATTAGTGCTTGCTTCTCGATTACGTCGGCAGCGAAGCCGTGGGCAGCGACTTCCCCAGCCCGAACAGGGATGAGGCCACCCCACATCGAGTCGGTCGACCAATGTCCGTCATCGACGTGGTCAGTAAAATCAGATTTGGGTTCCGCCGTTGCGGACAGCAAGAGCTGGACCTGGGCGCCACTGCCACCCAACAGAGATGCGAGTTCGATACCTCGCTTCCATCCGACGGAGTCGCGATCGAGCACGATGCGAACCTCAGCGCCTTCGAAAAGGTCAGCACATGAGAGAGGGAAGTTCAGTCCGCCTTGAGCATTGGTCGTGGCAACCAGTCCAAGCGACTCGGCTGTCTCGACATCCTTCTCCCCCTCGAGTAACCACACAGGCGAATGGCTCGAGATTGCTGACAGCAGTTCCGGGAGTCGATACAAGACCGGTTCAAAACCCTCCGGCTTACGTCTGAGCCGGGTCCCTGCGGCATCCACGAAAATCTGTCGGAACTGCTTGTGCCGGCCAGCTTCACAGCTCGTGCATTCCTCGCGGATTACCTCCTGCACCAAAGTGCCGTCTGCAGATACATACGAGTAGACCTTGACTCGATCCCACCGGTGTTGAGCATCAGGTGTCACGTCCGGAAGCGCGATCCGGGCGGGAAGTCGTCCACCCTTCGGCCGGCGCCGCCCGGCACCACGTCGTCGGGGAGATCGGCCTACGCGTGTAAGCGCATCGCGATCAGGCAGCGGTTCGTCGAAGAGGTCCGTCATCGACAAACCCAGACCCTCGGCGATCTCCGAGACGGGAGCTTCACAGCCGTGGCAGTGAAGCAGCACCATTCCTCCCCTATGCCCATCGACCCAGGTCACGGACATCGACGCGTGACGGTCTCCATGGATCGGGCACCGCGCCATCAGTTGGGTCGAGCCGCGTTCGTTGACCCCGCCATTGCGTTCGGCAGCAGCACGAACCCGGTCGAATGACGACATCCGACCGATCTGAATGGTTCCAGCAGTGATAGCAGTCACGAAGCCGCCTCAGACACACGCGCCACGAGATCTGGCAAGCGCGGTGCGGCCCGGGTTAGTATGGGCACAGGTCCCCTCCAGGACTCGTATTTATGAACCAGGTCCCCTCCAGGACTCAGTTCGTAATCAACGGAACGAAGGACCCCCGCAGGCCGGCAAGCAGTGGGGGTCTTTCGCTATCTATGGCCAGGTCATGCCGAGATTGAAAGTTCGTTGTCGGACGAATCGGAGACCGCATAGCGCTCGTCGTGCGCCCGTAGTTTTTCCGGGTCCAACTTCTTGAGGATGTAGTCGGGGACATCCAGGTTGTACGCACGGGCCATGACGAGCAGGGCGTAGTCGCCGAGCTCGAGTCCGAGCTCTTCGGCGCGTGCTTCGTAGAAGCTGTGCTGTTGAAGGGGTGCACGAACTGATATGCACTTGCGCGTTCCCTTGTGTGGCCGTCCCATGCGAAGAGCCTAAACAGAAACTGCTTCGGAAACGTTGAATGACGTGTTGTCGGTGTGTCGCCGTTCATCGTGCATCCCCTCACCTTCACCAAAAATCCGCTTCTGGTTTGAGGAAGATCCTTCGACCCAGCGCTGTGTGACAGATGGGAAACAAAATCTTCGTCGCCGCATCATGCCGCGGTGCATGGACTGTTTGACCAAACTCGCCCGACCGCGGTTTCAGATGAACAACAACCCCTACGTGTGACCTGCGGGGCGACTCGGTGGGGAGTGGGGGGATTGGGAAGAAATACCTGATCAAACGGTAAAATCCACTCCCCACTACGGTGGGGAGTGGGGTGGGGAGTGGGGTGGGGAGTGGGTTCAAAGACACCTGAAGTGCCTTCGCACGCACCACCGCTGAGCTTTCGGGAAGCGATCAAGAGGTAGGGCGGCGAGGTTCTACTCCCCCACCGCCCTACCCCATCGTCACTACCGAGACGCCGTCCGAAGATGCAGCGACAAGACGCCAGCGAGAAGCCGGCTTCGGGACTTCGATCCCACCACCTTCACCTGAGCGTCAAGCCAGTCCCTCTGTGCCGTCGTGAACCGGAACCACGTCTCAACGGGACCCTTGACCGCGAATGGCTCCTGATGCATCGGGATCCCGGCTGCGGATCGCCGGGCCACCGGCTGGAACAGGCTGCGAAGTCCCGCGATCCCAACAGAATCGAAGGCCTCGATAGCCACATCAGCGTGATCACACCTACTTTCGGCCGCGCGGCTCTGCAGTGCATCACGCGTGGTGCGATCCAGGTAAGCCGTCACGGTCACCTTCCCGGTTTCCGTCGAAGGTTCGACATCATCGTCGAGGACCGGGGTCGGGTCCGGGACAGGCTCATAGATTGGATCCTGCTTTTCGACGGGTGCAGGTGGTGGGGTCGGTTCTGGTTTACGAGCCGGCTCGGAGCGAATGGGCGCCGTAGTGGTAGGAGCGGGTGGTTGGGCCTGAGCTTGTGGCGGCTCCTGCGCTGCAGGCGCCTTCTCGACATGCCGAGACTCCTCCGCGGCTGGTTCTACCTCGGTGATCGGGGTAGAGCGCCGAGGCTGGGTGGGGTTGCCTGCAGTCGGAAGGAGGCCGGCTAAACCCTCCGCTCGGTTACCTTTCGGAGCGAAAGCACTGGCAAGGCTCTTGCGGCGGGGAGTGCTGGTTTCGGTCATGCCGATGCCACCTCCTCGCTGATGGTCGACAGACGAACGAGGATTTCGCGTGTCAGTTCTGCGTAGTCCTCGGCCAACCCGGACGCATTGCGCGAAAGTATCTGATCCGTCGGTTTGGCGCCCTTCTTCAGTGCGGCGAAACGTGCGACTTTGGCGACTTCGGTCTGCTGTTCCAGCTCATGGACCAGCAAGCCCTCCCGGCGGGCATCGTAGGCCGTAGATTCCATCGTCCGGATCCGGGATTCGAAGATGGGGGCGGCATCCCCGATCATCTCGTTGACGGATTGGCGGATCTTCGCCGTGAGCTTGGTTGAACGCGAACCCACACCGAACAGGCAAATACCTGCCAACTGCAGCCGTGGGTTGACAGCCGGTAGATTACGGTCTGGATCACCATCGCGTGTCGCCGAGAACTGGCCGGCAATTGTTTCCAACCCGTCGAGGCTTGCGTCGTCCGCCCTGACTGGGATGACCACAGCCTGGACGACCTCCATCAATGCCTCCATGATGGTCAAATCACCGGGCGGAGTGTCGAAGATGATCACGTCATAGTTATGCGCAACCTGCAGGAGCATGGCGCGAACGAGCTGTCCGAGCCGCTTACCACCCTGACGCTGCTGGCGGGAAACCATGACGGCAGCCAGGTCGAACATCGCGGGACCACCCGGCACCACATCGAGATTCTCGCGGCCGCCGACATTGTGGACGATCGGAGGCGCGGACCCTTGCAGGAGCGCGGTGAACAGTTCGGATCCGTCACGCTTGTCGTAGCCCAGATCGCGGCACAGGTTCCCCTGGGGGTCGAAGTCACCGATCAGAACTCGGTATCCGGCGGCGGCAAGGAGTCCGCCGCAGTTGGCGGCACAGCTTGTCTTTCCCACTCCCCCCTTGCCGTTGAAGAATCCGAACGACACCGGCAGTTCCTGCTGCTCTGCAGTTGAGGTCTCGACGACGTGCATGGACATGGCAGTTCTCCCATTGGACTTTGGTTGTGACGAGTGGTTCCCCAGTGAAGCTAGCAGGATTCCTGGACAACTTGCCGTATGCCACGCGGGGCAGACCGTAGGTAGATCTGCGTGAGCAAACGCGTGAGATACAACGGGCGCAACCGTATGAGGCAACGCAGGTAGTTCGGCAGGTCATCATGCCTGGTAACTGGCGTGATAGTAGACGTGGTGATCGGCATGAATACCAGCGTGGAATCAAGTGTGTCATTCGGCAGGTCAATCGGCGTGGTCATACGCATGGCGACACGCTGGTTAACCTACGTGAGGACATGCGGCATGGCACGCGTGAACTCTGGCGGTATTAAACGCGTGACGAGCACCTAGTTGTCCTGCGTTGACTTACGTAGGAAGACACGCGTGAGACGTCGCGTGAGAGCATGCGTGAAGCATTGCGTGTCATACCGCGTGACCATCAGCATGAACAAACGCGGGACAGACTGCCGGATGTCAAGTGGGACAAACTACGTGGACAGATGCGTGATCTTCTGCGATGGCCCGAACGTGGCTACATGCTTGTGTCAACACGTGCACACGGGCGTGATTAGACGCGGGAGACCAGTGCAGGTGCTTGCACGTGAACTAATCCTGTCGCTTATGCGGACAACATCACTGGTTGTAATACGTGAACCGATACGTGCCCTCGCTGCGGGTCCGAGTGCGAGGGGGTAAACCGAATGAGATGCGTGACCGAGTACCGCAACTGGGCGCTAGGTGCAGTGCGTGAGATCGAGCTGGCACCCGACCGGAAGGCTCTGCGGATCGAACGTTGAGTGCGAGGCCTGACAGCGTGAAAGGTGAGAAGTCCCGTTCGCGTGAAGATATAGGGAATCACTTGCGTGAACACATGCGTGAAACGCTCGCAGAACTGTGTCCTACCTGTACTGATTCGGTCGTCTGCGGGGATCGCCGACCGTGCCGCGCCGGCTTCGTTGGAGGCTGATTCGATGGTGGAGGCCCGCGATAGTGATGACGCCGATCGCATCGGCGATGTCCTGAGCGCGTCGCTGTCTGTCGAGCTCGACGACGAGGTCGATCACGGTGTCTTCGAGGATGTTCTCGGCGGCCTTGTACAGGTCCCAGAGCTGCTTGAGCTCCCATGCCCGAATCAGAGGGTTCGAGAAGTAGAGACCATCGACGATGCGATGAACCCGATCCACCTGGGCATTTGTTCTATCTGCAGGGCTTGACCAGGTCGCAAAGTGTGAGCTGGCCGAGCAGTCGTCGACCGTCGAGTCCAGTTCGGCGGCGACAGTCACCCAGGAGGTGGGACAGATAGCCCGTCGGGCTTGCCTGACTGCCTCGCCGAACGCGCGTTGACAGACTGCGGCGTACTCGGTGGCAGCGCGCCGGCCCTCGTTCAGCTCGCGCAGATCCATCAGGGAGGTGAAGTCGTGGCGGCCGCGGGTGAACTCTGTGGCCGCGAGAAGCGCCTCACTGCCGCTCCATTGGAAGCGAGACTGCCTACATTGATCGCGGTGCCAGCGCAGATCCTCGACCCACGGAAGGCCAAGCTCAAGGCCCTCGCCATTTGGCACCGTCATATGAACATGATGCCATCATGCGGTGTGGGTGTCACCCATCGTTACGCAATCGTCCCGAATTCTTCTAAGTGGTAGATGCAGTTCCCAAACAAGGTATCCCGAACGTGAAAGTATAGGAAAGCGGAAAGCAATCAATATTAGTTCGAACCAATCTCTAGGCCGTCCCATCTGCATCCCATGAGACTGGCAAGATTGCGTGTGCTGGCTATCAAGATTGCATAGAAACATCTCGAAAATTGTTTCATCGCTATTTTGGGATGATATTGGTACGACACTGGGACGGGTATGCATGTGAATCAACTGTGGAGGCATGTACGTCCGCACTGCTCTCTTTGGTATAGGCATGAGTTGGTCTATGTTGTTCATATAACATCGCGTTTCACGTTGAAGGTGCGCTCCTAGGGCACTGTTGACGGTATGTACCGCCGAGCCGAGTAGTCCAGGGCGGGCTGTATAAAACACATCAAGATCATTTGGGTACGAGCGAGTGCCTCTCGCTCCCTGTTCAGCATCGGAGTACATCGTCGTGACGCAGGAACATGGTCGACCTCAAGCCACTGGGGAACACCGTCCGTTGGCTTCGACCTTTCGATCGCCGGCTGCTCGATCGGTCGAACACATCGCATCCCAGTACATCGAGGGATCTGATGATGTGGAAGTTGAACCGAATCGCGAAGCGCCACCTGAGCGTGGGTCGGTGGCAGACGCGGACGGCGGTGGGAAGTCGTCAAGCGTTCGGGTTCCGGCAAAGTGCCACGCAAAGCTTGAGCAGCTTCGTGAGCAAACGGGAATGACCAACGGTCAGATCTTCATTGTCGCGATCGAGGCGACGCATGAGCGTCTACCCGAGCTGTTGTACCCCGGTGGACGAATCGGGGGAGGGCTCTTCGCGCCCCGTGGCATTCGCCCCAAATCGTCACGTGACGATTCTGAAACGCAAGTGACATACCGCCTGTTCAAGTCCGACTTCGACGTCATTGATCAACTCGTCGTCGATCTCGCCGCGAAGTCGCGGTCCCATCTGATCACAGCGGCTCTGACCGGATACTTCTTCGGGGACGACGAACGCACACAGGCGGCAGAGTAGCGCCGACGAGCCCTACTTCTTGTTTGCGACTACTACCCAGAGCGCGAGAACAATCATCGGCGCAACAGCGACGGGGACGGCCAGAAGTGAGTGGACAGTCGTCCCGGTCGCGGCCAAACCATCGATCGCGCTAACGAAATAGGGCCGCAAGAAACCCACAACCCCGCAATGTGACGACCGCGAAGGCGCCGGAGGATTCGGGATTCGCGGTGGGATCTGGAGATCGCGTCGGGGCATCTGTCGCTCAGTTCGTCATCGGGTCGCCAGTGGCAGTCCGACCTGCAGCTGCGAAATGTTCGAGCGCGTCGAAGCAAGCGGCGGCCGCCTTTGCCATCTGAGCGGCGCTGTGGCGGGCGTTTCGGAGGGAAACGCCCCAGCAGAGAGGTTGCATGTCTGTTCCGCAGTGGTGTGTGGGTCGGTGGTATCCCTAGAGCGCCAGCTGTCAGTTTCCTGATATCAGCGCTCTGATGCCAGGTGGGGGAGAGGTTGACCTCGGCGAGCAGTCGGGTGAGCAATTGCGTGTGCGCGTCGCCGTGGAATCCGCCAGCGATGTGCCCCTCCATGCGTCCTCGTGCGAGTCCGGAGGCCGAGTACCGCACTCGCGTCCGCAGTGAGCTCGCTGTGACTCGGAGAGGTAATGTTCCAGTACCTTCCGGTGCTCGTGTCGATGACGGCGATGTCCCGCACCTGGTGAATGCTGCCACCGCTCCCTGACGTCGTCACGTGTACGACGAACAGATCGCGACCACGGTATTTGAACGATGAAGGGGGAGGAGCCTGGCGTGCAGGCTAGTTGCGGTCCTGTGACTGCGTCCTCCTCGATGGGTCTTGCCACCCGGGGCCTCGGTGCCCGCTGGCCCGGATGCTCTGTGCCCGACTACGCCGTCGTCGTCGCCCGATTAGTGGGGAAGTCCGCTCGAACTGCTTGGACGAACGCCTCGTATTGAGTCTCGGCGAATCGAGCGAAACGAGAGGTTGGGGCGATTCCGTCGTACCGTTGTCCATCGAATTCGATCGAGGTGGTCGGCTGATCGCTGCCGACGATTGAGTACTCCGAGATCGGTCTATGGGTGACGGTGTCACGCGTCCGCTTGAGAGGCTCCGATCCGCCCTGTTCAGCGCGCAGCTCGACACCCTTGTTCATAGCCTCACGCAGGTGATCTAGATCTGAATCCCTGCCCGAGCGTCGTATTGGACAGATTTTCGCAGCCGATAGGCCGCTGCAGCACAGAGGTCCAGACATGTCATCGCTGTACGTGAGGCGTAGTCGACCGGTGCCAACATCAGGATGTTGAACTGTTCATTCGAGAGGCGCTCCTGCATTTGCCTGTGGCCGTCCCGCTCGCGCGACCATTCGGCCATCCCGCCCGCGAGCCGGACGAAGCCGACCTGGAAACCTGCGGACGAAACGAGGTGTGACGCGGCCTGGTATTTATCGCCGAGCTGCCTGAGCCGAGCGGAGACGAGGTTCGAGAGGTCCAGCTGCTTCACGTTGACGGCGGAGTCGCCCATCTACTCAGTCTGGCAGTGGGCGCGCCGGATACAACAGGTCTTGCCCCGGATGGCCGGATACGTGAGGCGTATGGGAAACGTCGGGTCTTCCGTCTGTCCCACCGCGAAAAGGACCCCGGCCGGTGGGACCCTTTTCTGGCAATACTGTTCGGTGCGGGCGGTCGGCTCGGAGTGTCTGGGCTCACCGACCGGCATCGAACCAACCTCCATTCGATGTACGACCGATTTTGGCCACGGCCTTGGCGATCGGATCGCGGAAGTGGTTGGTCATGTCCTGCAGGGCCGTAGTGCCTGATGAATCGACGACGAGCTCCCCGTAGTTCTGGTGAGTTCCGGACCCGATGAATGAGGCGAACTTCACCCCTTCAGCACCGATCTGGGAAAGGGCGTTTGCACCGTCAGAGCCTGCCAGGGCGGTGAGGCTCGAGGCGAGCTTTCCAAGGTCCCCAGCCTGTGACTGCTGCATGATCTGCTGTCCGGTCGTCGTGGACGCCGACACCGAACCGAGCTTGGACGCGTCGGTCTTCTGGCCACCGCTGAGTGTGCCCACCGCGATCTTCGCGAAGTCGAGGATGTGGGGGAGTGCGCCGAGGCCGGCTCCGATGATGTCGCCGGTTTCGATGGCGTGCCAGAGCTGTTTTTGGAGTTCGCCAGCGGTGTTCGCCAGACCAATGATGTCGAGATTCCCGACGACGCCGACGATCATCGAGATGATCTGTGCGGCGCCGGATGGGTCGGGAATCATCGCGATCAGGGCCGCCGCGGTCTTGTAGTCGAGCCCGGCGGCGAGCGTGATGAGTGGCTCGAACAGGACATTGATCCGGTCGAATTCGGCGTGGACAGCCTTGACCTTGGCCATCGGATCGAGACCCGGATCGAGAACAATGTGCGGGATCCGGTTGAACACGATGTCGAGGACTGCAGGGATGTTGTTGGCGAGGTCGAATGCGTTCGTCCCGATGTGCGTGACCTGGTTGATGAGCACGCTCGGCTTGATGATCGAAAGTGCGTCCGCCGCGAGTGACAGACCATCAGCCGGAGTAGCGGCCAAGGGGGAGACCTGAGTGGACAAGGTATCCACCGATGTCTGCAGCTGCTGCACCTGATCCGGCGTGGAGGCATTCTGAACCGTCCGCGCGATGGTGTCCGCGGCCTGAAATGCACTCGTAAGGTCGATGCCTTTGACCTTGTCGACGAGCTGGCCGGCGGCGTATTCGGGAGTCGACGCGTCCGCGGTCTTGAGCGTCTGTTCCACAGCCGGATTCTGGGTAACCCAGCTGGTCGTATCGACCACCGGAACAAGGGTGTTGGCAACATCTGTCGCCGCCGATTCCATGCTCTTCAGGTCCGGAGCGCCGGACTGCAGCTGTTGCTGGAGGGTCTCGATGTTGCCGGCCAATCCCGGAAGATCGACCTTCGAGTAGTCGGACACCAAGGCGTTCTGCAGACCCGCGGTGGTGGGCTGAAATCCATCGCTCTGCTGCGGACCGGAAGCAGTCGGAGGCTGCGCAAGCACCCGTCCAAGTCCGGCGAGCAATCCATCCTTGCCGGCGTTGGTCGAGCAGTAGAGGTCGTCGGGGGCGCAGTACGAACGCGTGACTGCAGCAGTCTTTCCGAACCCGCCCGGCCTGGCCCCCGCGATCCCAACACCGTCGACGGGAGGACCGACGAGAGTGTTGTCGCCATTCGAACTCTGCCGTGGGTCAGCAACAAGACCGACAGCGATCAACTTCTCTGCCGGGATCGGACCCTTGTCGTGGCCGATCAACCACGCCAAGTCGCCGGCCACGTCCGCACCCTGGCTGTAGCCGCCGAGTGCGAACAGAGTGTTCGGGCATTGCGTTGCACGAGTCTGCATCACGCGCGCGCCGGCCGCGATGCCAGATGCCTTACTGATGCCATAGGTCTTGCCCTTGTTGAAGGCGGACGCTTCGTACGCCGGATAGGTGATCTTGATGGAGCTACCGAACAGCTGGGAAAGAGGATCGGTGACCTGCTTGAGCAGACCCTTCGCGACGTCGGGATTGGCGGTCGAGTCCGTCTCGAACGTTCCCGGCATCATCACCACTTCCACTGCCGGGCAGCCCGATGATGCCGGCGCCGCCCCGGCCTGACTTGGCGACACAACCGCGATGAGCGAGGCGAGGAGTGCAGCGAGCAAGGAGGCGACGAGCAGGGCAACCCGGCCGCTGTCGTTGGCGCGACCGTCCTCAGATGATGGTGCGTGAAGGTTTGTCATGAGTGTTCTCTCTTCGTCAGCGATACAGCGCCGGCACGATGACCCGACCGCTGTCGATATGAGTGGTGATGTCGCGGGGCAGAAAGTCAGCGACAGTGAGAGCGACTCTGCTCATCACATGCGAGGACTCGGCGAGCAGTCCGGGACGAGCGATTGCGGGGCGGGTGAGTGCAGCATCGAATCCTCGCGTCGCTTCGAGGAGCAAGGACGTTTCGGTCAGAAGAAACGCCGCCGCGATGAAGACCATGACGGTGAACAGAGGCGCGAGACTACGGATCATCAGATCACCGCAGTAGTCGTTGCAGTCCGACGACGACCACGTGCAAACCGGGGTCGAGGAGTCGGCGGGTTGGAGGCGACGACACTTTTGCGAATGCGTGTGACCGCGCGGTAGAGCCGCTGGCGAAGCGCTGCCGGAGTCATCCCAATCTCCGCGGCAATCACGGCCAGGTCGCAATCGGTCTGCTCGAGGTATGCCCGCTGAATCAGGGTGCGATCGAGGTCGTTGATGACCTTCTTTTCGACCGCCCAGGAGAGCAGAGCCGGAGCAGAGATATCCGCTTCCGGCTCGTTCTCAGCACTGTCGGACTCGTCCATGACATCGGAGGCGGGGATCTCCTGGGTGAAGGTTTCCTCGCACGTGATCTTCTTCAGCGTGTGCAGGAAGAGCGCCGCGTAGACGTTCTCACCGGAGGGCCTGTAGGTGGCGATCAGTGACATAAACGTGGCCACAGTGGAGGCCGCTCTCTCATCGCACGCGTAATACCGATCGTGCCCACTGACCCGTGCGTGGCGCGTCAGGGAGATGAGCTTGCCGAGCATCAGCTGCAGTAGCGCTCGCCCGGCAAGGGCGCTTCCTTCCTGATGCAGTCTCAGCAGCGCCAGAAGCACACCATCACGATCTCGGCGGTGCGCCGCGGCGAGATCGTTGAGATCCGCGACGTCACGGAGCGCGGCCCGGCTCACCGACCACGTCAAGACTTCGGCGGCGGGGCGAGCGCAGAGGTACATCCACTCGGTGTTCAAGCGGCTGTACAGATTGCTCTGCGCGGTGCTGCGAACCGGCGTTGCCGATGACGCTGTGATGGCGGTGGGTGCGTGGGTGGACGTTTCCACGATCGGTCTCCTCTGGGCGCGGGCGAGGTGGTCTCGCGCCCAGTACAGCAACCGGATATTGCCTCTGACCTGCGTGTTTGTTGTTGCCGGAGGGGCTGTCGTTATTGCCAGGGCGTTGTTGCCGTGAAGGTTCCGGCTGTGCGGCGGTGGGCCAGGGAGTGCCCCTCACGTGCGCTCTTTCGGCTGAGGCAATAACCCCTTGGTGACTGCAGAAAAACTTCAAGAAAGTTTCGCGAACGATGTCACTCAAGCCCCCGGACCCGGATCTTCCTCCAAGTAGAAGCCCACTTTTTCTGTGTGGCGCTCTTCCACACCCCAGTCGCCAGGAGGACCGGATGCACGAGCTCGACAACTCGCTGCAAGCCCAGCTGCACGATCTCGGCTACGTGCACGCCGTCACCGAGGAGATCCGTCGAGTCGCGGCAGCCCTGGCGGTGAACCCTCTCGATGAAGAGGCGAACACTTCGCTGTGGCTGTTGGTGTTCGTCGAAGCGCCAGCCGCGCGCGCCGCGCTGTCGCGGGCGTCCGCATTCGACATCGCGGATTCCGTCCCCGATTGCAGAACGTCCGACCCGACGACAGAAGCCGGCATCCGATGAAAATCGACCTCGCGAAAATCAACAACTTCGGCCGCAGCCCCAAGAGCAAGACCGATCCCGCGACTGAAAATAGCGTCGACTCCGTTGTCGCCGAAGCCGAGGAGTTGGCGCGCGCGGTGCGTGCACAGTGGGGCCTTCGGCAGGTGTGGACCACCCGACTTCTCAAGGCAGGAATCCTTGCCGCACTCGGCGCCGGAATAGTTGCCCTGATCCTCGTCGTCTTCGGATCCTCGCCCACCCCGAACCTCACCGACAACGCCACCAAGGACACCGCAGACGTCGACACAATCGGTCAAGCGAAAGCCGAAGATCTTGCTCGGCAGTTCGTCGTTGCCTGGCTCCAGGCATCGCGTGGGAATGAACAAGAACTCGATCATTTCGTCTCGGGAAGCCCCAGCCTTCCGACCGCGCCGTTGTTTGCCGCGACTGATCCGGCCGTCGCGTCGATCGACTACGAGCAGAAGTCACGGACATACGCGGTGACGATCTCGGTGTCAGTTCGAGCCGCCTCGGACGCGAATGCGGCCACAGTTCGTCGCTACTTTCAGGTGCCGGTTGTGGTCACCGAAGCGGGCGTGAGGGCCGCCGCACTCCCCGCCGAAGTAGCTGAACCGTCGACCTCGATCGACGTCAAGCTCGGCTACAAGTACCGGGTCGCCAACCATCCCATCGCCACGTCCGCGCACGAGTTCCTGTCCGCGATGTTGACCGGCAACGGGGAAGTAGCGCGCTATCTCACGCCGGGGGTTTCGATCGCCCCGATTGTTCCGGCGCCGTATCGCAGAGTGGCAATCACCGATGTCTATTCGTCGGAAGACCTGAGTG
Source organism: Rhodococcus opacus B4 (assembly GCF_000010805.1). NCBI lineage: Bacteria > Bacillati > Actinomycetota > Actinomycetes > Mycobacteriales > Nocardiaceae > Rhodococcus > Rhodococcus opacus. The sequence continues at coordinate 24,336 of NC_012520.1, forward strand.
CTGCCAGTGCATCGGCACCGCTGCCTGACGGTGATGTTGTGCGCCTCCTGGTGACGGCAGCGCAGAAAGTCGCCGAGGTCGATTCGGTCAGTGGGCAGTACGCGCTGACGATGACCTCCCGCGGCGGCCGGTGGGAGGTCAGCGCAATTGACGCAACGCCGTTGTACCCGCCGGCGGCACCCCGAACACCATCCTCGTCAACGACCGCACCGAGCTCGACCACACCAAGTGCCGGTGCCCCGGAGTCCGCATCGCCTGATTCAGGACAGACCCCCGCACTTTCGGTGCCGACTGCCGGCGACGTGCCGCTTTTTTCCCCGTCAGGAACCGATCCTCATTCATCCGGAAGGTAACCCATCATGTCCATTGCGCTCGCAACCACCGATCCCAACAACGCGGTCCTCGCCGCAGGGCTTTTCGACAAGGCGCAGGAGTTCACCAGCAACGGCAAGCTGCTCCTCCAGTCGGCCGCCGGCTGCCTCGTTTTGTTCTTCCTTCTCAAGAATCTGATGGCCTCATTCACAGTTGCCCGGCTCATCACTTCCGCGCTCATCGGCGGTGCAGCACTGTGGGTCGTCTTCAACATGGACGTCCTGAAGGACTCGACAGGTGAGGAGTTGGAGAGCGCTCCCGCCGTGGTGCACATCGTGGCCGAGCCGATTTCCGGCTTAGACCTTCCCGTGTGATCTCCGCTCGTTCGCACCGGCTGAAAGATGCCTTGCCAGCACTGACCTCGTTGCGCCACCGACCTCTTACAAGGAGGGCTCCCATGTTCGATGTAGCTAGCACTGCGGAAGCGGGTTCGCGGCTTCGCCGGCATGAAGTCACGAGTGGGCCGGTGCTGCGATGAGTGACGATCGCACCACCGGGGAAGTCATCAAGAACTTCACCCGCGCTCGCAAGGTGCCGCAGCTGATCGGGCGTACACCTGACGGAAAGAAGCTGCCGTTCGGTCCCTACACCGTTCCGCAAGCCGTCAGCGGCGCAATCGTCGGTGCGCTCCTGTGGCTCCTGCATCCACTGTGGCTTCGGGACAGCATTTCCTGGAACGTCGGATTCTTCGCCTTCTGGTCACTGGGCACCGTCTTTGTCGTCGGCAAAGTCCGGTTTGCCGGCCGGAGCCCCGCCTCAGTGGCACAGGGAATCTGCGCCGCAGCCTTCGCGCCGGCCGGTGCCAAGATCCAGATCAACGGCCGCCGGGTGACCATCCGGCCACCCCACCTCGTGCGTCCGAGTGGCTACATCACTGCCGACCCCACGGCCGCCGAACTCAGCGCCACGGTCGTCCCGCAGGCCGTGCACATCGCCACCGCCGAGGTCACCGAAACCGCATCGGCGGAACCTGTCGCACCACGACCGCAGACCTCCGCTCCGGTGCCCACACCGGCAAGCGGGCCCACCCATCGCGCCGGCCGATCGAGCGTCAAGGAACTCCTCGCTCTGGCTGCTGCAGGCACCTCCGAGTAGAAAGCACCGCCACTATGGAACAGCCGACACTGTCAATGGCCGCGAACATCCGGTGGACGAAGTCCGGCGTTGTCTGGGCGGACTACGTGCTCACGGGCATCGACTACGGTTACCGCCCCGATGTGGACAAGCGCACTGCTCGTACCCTGCACACGATGCTCGTCCGCGCCCTTCCGGGCGAGTCACTGTTGATGGGCATCGCAGCATCGTTGAGCGCCGAAGCCATCGTTTCCCGAATGACCGAAGGCGTCGATCTCGATGCACACCCGGACTGGGCAACCGAATGCGAAGCGACTCTCGACTCGATCGAGCTATACCGCCCGGGGCAGAGGATCTACTGGCTGAGCATTCCGCTGACCACACCCAAGGTCGTCGATCAGGTCAAGGCCGCCGCTCATTCGGCCTGGACCACACTCTCCGACTACATCGGGCTGCCGCGGACCGCACTTGACGATGACGAGATCCGGGCCCGTGTCCGGCAGGCCAACCGGATCATGGCCGACATCCCCGGTGTCTTCGATCCGCAACCTGCCACTCCCGCTCAGATGGTGTGGCTGTGGCAGCACGCGATGACGCGCGGACTGCATGTCGACCCTGACCTGCCCGACGCAGCCGTGACGCCAGGAGCAAAGTCAGGTGCCGCCCTGACCGCATGCCGGATCGACGAGGGCGCCCAATCGGATCGAGAGAAGGCTTCGGGTTGGCGAGGCAAGGTCCCGACGTTCAGTCGGGTCCTGAAAGTCGACCAGCCGTACGAAATCGTCGACCACCCGGCCTCCTACCAAGTGCTCCTCGCGCTCGCTGACACCCCCGCCGGTGGCGTCTATTTCCCCGGCTCGGAGTTCTTCACCCTCGCTGACGACTTCGGCGATATTGATGTCGATTTCGCCGTACGGCTCAAGGTAACCGCCGGTGCCGATGTCATGCGAGCGAACAAGCGCGCACTCGAGAACCTGAAGGAGCAGTACGAACAGCGGGAAGGAGAGTTGGCCGGCGGCCAAGGTGTTCTCGACCTCGCTGCCGCCGCGTTGACCGAATACACCTCGTTGCTCGAGACGAACCGCGATGAGGTCGAGGTTGCCTGGACGGCGTTGTTCGCGGTAGGAGCTGATTCCGAGGAGCGTGCACTCGCTGATGCGAAGGCATTGGTGAAAGCGTTCGAACAGCAGGAATACAAGGTGGTCGCGCCGGTCGGCTACCAGGAAGACCTGTGGTGGGCGATGTTGCCTGGCGTCCCCACATCGAAGATCGTCCGCGAGTTCGCGCAGATCACCACATCGACGCATTTCGCGGCGTACATGCCGTTCATTCGCAACGAACTCGGCGATGGCAGCGGTCCGCTGTTGGCACTGAACATCACCACCTCTCGGATCGGTGTGGTTCACCACGACGTCGCCGGAAAGTCCCTACGCGACCAGTCCGGATCCTTCGCGGTCACCGGTGAGCTCGGATCGGGCAAGTCGGTCACCATGAAGGTGATCGCCGGCCAGGTCGTCGACTGCGGAGGGCAGGTCATCGGCATCGACCAAAGCGATCTCGGCGAGTACGCCAACTGGGCACGCGCCGTCACCGAAGCAGTCGTGGTCGACCTCGTCGAACCCGAATACAGCATGGATCCACTGAGGATCTTCGAGGCCGGACTCGCAGCAGAAATGGCCCAGTCCGTGTTGTTGACACTGCTCCGGATCCAGCCTTCCTCAGACCTGGGCATCGCATTGGCAAAAGTGATCGAGCCCGAATACCGCGCAGAGCACCCCTACCAGGGTTTGGGCGAGCTGACCGAACACCTCCTGTCCGGTGCTTGCCCGATCGCCCACGCCCAAGATCTCGGCGAAGCAATGAACGTCTACGCCCGCCGCACCTACGCGGCGGCACTGTTCGGCAAAGATCTACCCCCGCTGCCCATTACTGCTCCCGGCATCATTTTCCGCACCCACAAGGTCGACTTACCAACCCAGCTGCAGACCGAGAAACAACACCTCTACGAGAACCTGCCGCTGGAGAAGCGGTTCGGCCACGCGGTGTACACCCTGATCGCGAAGGTCGCCCGCGGACAGTGCTTCGCCGACCCCGACCAGATGGCGTTGTTCCTCGTCGACGAGGCACACCACCTCCTGGGCGCCGACGACGGAGTCGACATCGTCGAGGACTTCGTGCTGCAGGGCCGCAAGTCCTCGGCCGCCGTGGGACTCGGCGACCAGGACTGCGCGTTCGGCACCCCGAAGCTGCGCGGACTGATCAAGACCCGCATCGCGCACCGTCATACAGACGAAACCCTCGCCAAGCGCGCCATTGAATGGCTTGGCCTCGACCCGGACGACTACGGACTGGTCAAGCAATACATGGAGCAGACAGCTCCGGTAACCGGAAAAGACAAGTACGTCGAACCTCACCGCCGCGGTGAAGGTTACATGCGCGATGGCAGCGGAAACGTCGGCCGTATCAAGACGCTGCTGCCTGCAACCGAGTCTCGCCGAATTGCAGTGTCGACCACTCCGAAGGACAACAAGCTGGTGAAAGCATGACCGCGGCCGCGGCGTCCTCCCGTGAACGGGAGGTGGTCGGCGGCCCCGAACCCCGGGAGTATTTCAGTGTCCGCGCCGCGGCCAAACGCTCACTGCTGTGGCTTGTCACCGCATGGATTCCGCAATCCTGGCTGACCGCACTGATACACCTGACCCGTCCAGTAACCCGCTGGCTGTGGGCACGCTGGTGGAGCCGGCTACTCATCCGCCTCATCGCCGGCTGGCACGCGGCCGGCGCCCTCTTGATGATCGTGGCCACCCCGGCTCTCGCCGATCCCGCCGGCGGCGGCGGTGCGAGCCCGTTCTTCGCCTGGATGAATCTGAAAGATTCGCACGGCATCGACGCGTGGAGCTATTTCCTGTCCATCGACAAAGGCAACGCCTCAGTGGGCGGCGGCTGGCGCATGATCTGGGCGTACATCATCACCCTCGAATACGAGGTCTTCCGCTTCCTGATGGCAACGGCCATCTGGTTCATCACCTGGGTGCTCTCGTTCGAATGGCTCGACCTGATCCTCACACCCGTGCGCACCATCGCCGACTCGGTCACCACCATCACCGACCAGTTCGCGCTGACCCCGCTGATGCTCACAGTCGCCGGACTCAGCGTCGCCATCTGGATCATCCGCGGCCGATTCTCCACCGGAATCTACGAGCTCCTCATGTCCTGCGTCATCGCGGCCGCGGCCGCGGGCGTTCTCTCGAACCCGGTCGATCGCGTCCTCGGGGACAACGGACTGGTGCTGTCGGCGCGAGATGCCGGCCTGGAAGTCGCCTCCGGGCTCGCCAACGGCGGTGATACCAGCGGAAACCCGCAGACCGAGATCGAAACGATCGAATCGAAACTCATCGACACGTTCATCCGCCAACCAACGCAACTGATCAACTTCGGAGTCGTTCTCGATGCCCCGGAAAACAACGGGAAATGCGTCAAAGAGTTCGACGCCGCGTACCTCGCGAAGCCCAAGGAGCCAGGACTCGCAGACAAAGCGCAGGACGTCGTCTCCGAGATCGCCCCTGGGGCAGGCGTAGCCCTTGACCTGATCAATCCCGACGCGAAACCGGAAGACCGCGTCAAAGATGCCATCGCCAAATGTGAGGGGGAGGACGGGCCGATGAAGGCCTATGCCGACAACCCCGGTCCCGGACAAGCGATGGGCCTGTTTTTCCTGATCTTCGCCGGCGCACTCCTCATGGCCTTCGCGATCTACCTCGCCGGCCGATTGATCATCGCCGCAGGTGTCTCGATCGGCAATGCCATCAAATCGATACCAGGAGTCGTCCTCGCCATCGCACCCTCGATGCGCGGGCAGTTCTGGCGGACCATCGCCAACGTCGCAATGGCGTTGCTGCAGATGATCTTCGCCATCGTCTTCCTCGTGGGATACGTCATGGTCGTCGAGGATCTCTTCGCTGCAGACGAATCGAACCTGATCCGCACGGTGTTCTTCGTCGACATCTTCCTGGTCACCGCACTTCTCCTCTTCCGCCGAGCGGTCAAGGGAATGAAGCGAATGTCGGACAACCTGGCAACAATTCTGACTAAACGGCCCAACGTCGCACCGACCGCCATTAGTCGCTCAACGCCCACCACAGCGCGCGACATTGCTGCGATGGCCGCCAACGGACGCCACATGTACCAGGGCGGAAAGGCCGTGGTGAAGGGGGCAGGAGCACTAGCGAAGAAGTCCGGCACTGCCGCGGCAACGACCGGAAAAGTCGCAGCCGGAGCCACGTCGACCGCAGCAACCGGCGGGGCAGCTGCAGTGCTGGTTGCCGGACGGGTCCTCTCCTCGACGGCGAAGCGAGCGAAGAACAAGGTCGACTCGATCGCCGATCCCGACAGCTACCCGAAGTCCACCTCAGGCACGGTCGGTGCCCAGACCAGTCGTGGAACCGCGGCTACGAACGCTGCTGCCGACGCTGTCCGGAGTCGACTGTCGAAAACGGCGGTGTCGGACAAGGCCGGCATCAAGCACCCCATCGGGGTCGCCCCGTCGTTGCCGGTCGCCAACCCTGGCCAGGTCCGCGCCTCGGCCACCACGACCAGTAGCCCTGACGGTCGCCGATTCCGCGAATTCACCACCACATCTGGGGCGCCGGTGATGTTGCCGACTACACCGAGCCGCACCCCGCGACCAGCCAGACCCGCCTCTCCTGAAACAGGGGTCCCCAACGGTGCAGGGTCGAAGACTGCTCAGCTGCTCGCTGCCGCCGCGCAGTCCGGATCCGCGCCGGTAGTCACGCCGAGCGCACTGGCTCACCGAGCTCGCTGATGGCGCTCCTCGACACACCACCGTCGACCCCGGACGCACAGGAAGGCAGCTCGAAAAAGTGGTGGTGGCTGCTCGCCGGAATACCCGCCTTCGCCATGGTCATCATGATGGCTCCGATACTGGTCATCCTCGCGACGACCGGTAGTGACACGAACTGCGGTCAACCTGTGCCAGACGCCGGGGGCGGCAGCCTCATGGGACTCAAGCCCGGATCCCTCGCGGTCCCGATGGCCGAAGGCACCTACACAATCAGCTCACCCTTCGGTATGCGCGAGACAGGCATGCACGACGGCCAGGACTACGCAGCACCACTGGACACCCCGTTCTACGCCGCCGGTGACGGCGAAGTCATCGCCGCCGAGCCCGCCGCCGGCTACGGACACTGGATTCGGATCCGGCACACCATCGAGGGCCAGATCGTCGAATCCCTGTACGGGCACATGCAGGCGTCCGGGGTCCTCGTCCACACCGGAGACAAGGTCACAGCGGGCCAACTGATCGGCAAGGTGGGCAGCGAAGGACAGTCGAGTGGACCGCATCTTCACTTCGGCGTCTACCCCGGAGGCTGGTCACTGGGCGGGGGAGTAGATCCCATTCCGTGGCTCAAACAACAAGGAACCATCTCGCCCACTCGAGGACCAGCAGAGCTGGTCGCACATACCGATTCCACCGGTGGAGATCTGCCACCGCTGCCCGCCGACAAAGGCAGCGAAGCGCAGATGCAGGTCGACTCGATCCGCGTCATGCGCACAATCGCGGCGGCCTTCCCCGAGATCACTACCATCGGCGGTTGGCGCCCCACGGACGACGTCGCCCAGGACCACCCCGCCGGGCGCGCGGTCGACATCATGATTCCCGACTCCGCGAGCGCCCAAGGGAAGGCACTCGGCGACAAGATCGCCCTGTACCTCCAACAGAACAAAGCGGCCCTCAGCGTCGAGTACGTGATCTGGCAACAGCGCTACTGGGACGGCACCGGTGACTGGTCGCTGATGGAGGACCGTCACGGCTACACCGCAAACCACTTCGACCACGTACACGTCACACTCGAGGGCGGCGGGATGCCGACCGCCGACTCCCACTACGGCAGCGCTCCGGGCGGTACGACCACCACGGAGCCGTGCCCGCCAGAGGTCGGTGATCAGACCAGGTTCGCCCCTGGCAGCATCCCGCCGCAATACACCAACGCAGTCTCGGCTGCTGGGTCTCTGTGCCCAGAGGTGAGCCCGGTTCTGGTTGCCGGCATCGTTCAACAAGAGTCCGGGTTCAACGAAAAGGCGGTCAGCAAGGGCGATGGCGTAAACCAGGGCGGCGCCGAAGGAATGAGTCAGTTCATGCCGGAGACCTGGAAGGCTTTCGGTACGGATTCCGGTCTAGATCGAAGCGGAAAAGCGGAACCACCGAACGCTGCCGACCCGTTCAATCCGTATGACGCGATCGCCTCGGAAGGGCGCTATCTCTGCCACATCGCCGACTACCTTCGACCGCATCACGACAGTGGAGCCGTCAAGGGCGACTTCACCGATCTGATCATCGCCGCCTACAACGGCGGGGAGGGTGCCGTCGTCACTTACGGCGGGATTCCGCCATTCGGCCAGACCCAGGCATACGTGCCGGCCGTGCGTGAGCACATGAAGAAGTTGACAGCCTGACACCCGCCAGGACGTTATTGCCACACCGAGATCGTGCGCAAATGCCACCCACCGCCCACGCCGACCTACGTCGACTGCACCACTGACCTACAGGTTCCCGCAGGCCAGGACCGTTAATGGGCCTCCGGTTTGGGGCAGGGTCGCGCCCCACCGCTCGGCGTGCTCGCAGCGACCGTATTGAGCCTTACTCGGTTTCCTTCGGATGCCCAGGCTCGCATCGCTCGAGTAGAACTCGGCCGGCGTTCTTCGCGCCTTTAGGCGCCGGATCGACGAAGAACCAGATCCGCCCACCGTCGGTCACCTTGTACTGGTACCGAGCGTAGGTTCGCCCTTGGTACGTCCCGTAGGCGTAGTCGCCCTTGAGCTGATACAGCCGCGATGTCTCCACTATCGGTTCTCGGGTGAGTGTGTCCCATGCATCGACCGTGGCGTTGCGTGCGGTCGCCAGCAGATCGGTCCAGCCCTTCGCGGCGTCACGCGTGGCGAACACGAGATGCCATTCGACACGTTTGATCGGACGAGGGACCGGGCCATCCTTCTTGCTCACGCGCCGAGATCCGGGGCTTCGACCACCTCGGGTTCATCGAGATACTCCAAGTCGGAGCCATCAGCTGTCAACCGAGGGTCGGCGTACGCCTCCGCCGTGGCCTTCCATGCTTCGAGCAGGATCGCGAGTCGATCGAAGCGGGCCACAGCGATGCAGGCACGCGCCGTGGCCTGGAACTCGGCGACGAACTCCGCGTGCAAGGCCGCAGGGAGTAACCCGATCCACGGCAGTGTCACGGCCAGGCGGGTGGCGACACGATCGAGCGCCGCCTCATCGAGGGAGGCAGCGAAAAGCTGCCCGACGACGCCGAGGGCGCTCAACTCCGCGCGGCTCGCCGACTCCTGGGTCAACCGCAGAGCTGGAGCATTCCGGCGAGTCAGAACCACCTCACCGCTGTCCTCGAGGACGCCAAGGACATCCTTGGGTGACCTCAAAAATTCGGAGAATGTGGCCGTAGTAGTCGACTTGCTCATACACACCATTACATCAGAACTAGTTCAGATATTCCAGGTGCCGTTGATCACGTAGCCTCCTCCGAGCATGCCTCCGCGCCCTAAGAGAGTCACCGTTGGCAAATTCTTCGGCCGCAGCGTCTCGGCGTCCAAGCCGCATGTGGCGTCGGTGTTCCTGCCCGACTTCCTGCCCTACTTCGACACCGAGGCGACCGCACACGTGGGGATCGAGCGGTCCGGGCGATCCGAATCCTTTCGTCGTCGCCGGACAGGCTGAACTTGTGCCCGACCAACGGGGCGCTCATCTGCGCTGGGTGCAACTTACCGTCCGCATCGCCGGCAGTGTTCTCGTCGGCATCGGCTACCGCATCGTTGTGGACGCCCACCCTGACATGATCAGTCGATAGAGCGCGGTGGCACTGCTCGTTCGAAGTACGTTGCCGCCGAAGACGAAGGATATTGCGCACTGTCCTGACCGCACCGAGTTGGTCGGCTTCGGCGCGGCCAAGGCTCAGGAGCTCGGTGTCGAAATCGACTGACACACCCTTCTCACGACTCTCCCGGGGAGTGAACGGCCGACCTGTTAGTTGAGAGGAGCACCACGGATAAGCCCGTAAGTCAAGCAGTCTTGATGTTGGGACGGCATTGGGACGGTGTTGGGACGGTGTTGGGACGGGTTCTTGATCGGAGTGCGAGACCAGGGAGATCGGCAGCGTGGGCCACAGTACGGGGACGTAGCCGAGGCTGAAGGAACGATCAAGACGCGTGAGAGAGGTTATTGCCTGAGCGGAATAATTCCCGTACGCGGGGGATTCGCTCCGATCCATGCTCTCTTCGTTGCGCTGATCGGAGCGTAACCAACGTGTCAAGGGGTGGTGGTGTAAATCGGGGATTTGTCCTGGCTGTCGGTTCTCGGTCGATCTGGCGCGTTTCTCACATAGGTGGCGCGGCGTTGGCGCAGTTTCTCGCCCGGGTGGCGCATGCCTCGGTGCTGGGAGAGATTGCGCAGTTGAGCCGTGCCGATGACGAGTTCGAGGCGGTGTTCGTCTCCGGGTCCGGGGTGGAGCGTCGGGTGCCGTGGCGGTGGTTGCCGGGAGGTGGTCGACGAACTGGAACGGCCGGTGAGGTCGTTCCTATCGGTTCTCAGCTGATCTGGCGGGAGTTCTCACACATGTGGCGAGGCTCCTCATCCGAAGTGGCGGAAGCGGTGGAACCGCAGTTCCACGTGTTGCAGTCGCGCCGATTCGGGTGCCTCTGTCCCCAGAATCCGCCAGATCGCGTGAGAAGGGGTTGATGACGACATGACCGCGACAAGTGGCGCACCGCAGCTCACGGCAGGGCGCCACCGCCAGATCGCTCAAGAACCGACACTGGCTCAATGAAGGTGGCGGAGGATCACTGAATCTGGCGAGTCGTGTCGGCTATCTGGCGGACGGCTCAGTGGAGCTGGGAGAGTTGGCCGGGCGAGATCACCCAGTATCACCTGGTGTAGCTGCGAATCGGCGAAACCTTCATCTCCATACTTATTTCCGTACTCGCCAAATTCAATGAGTCGCTCATCAAGGCAACGACGCACCGAGCCTGGCGAACCGCTGGTCAGGTCCGCCAGATTCATTGAGTCAGGACAGGATTTGTCCTGACTCAGTGCATCTGATGATGCCGACTCGGCGAATCTGATGCCGACTCGGCGAATCTGATGCCGGCGTCGGTCAATCTGATGCCCGGTGTAGTGAATCTGATGCGGAGTTCCCTGGTCAGCGCTCCGACAGCGCGTGCTGCCTTATCGAGAGGATCGCGACAACAGGCCGCCGTTCCGTGTGCATCCGATTGGTTAAGCCACGCGCGACGAGGTCACGCCGCCAATCTGATGCATCGTAGAACAGGATCGTTCCCGCATCGGTTTCGTTGAGTCGGGACACGGCGATTGCCGTAACAGCATTGCGGTGGCGCAAGGTCTGGTCAATGGGATGAGGATGGGACGCCTCCCAGAGGACTCCGATATGAGGCGATGAGCGCACAACTTCCAGATTTGGAGCGAGCACGGACCAGGAAACTTGGCAGCGCGTGTCACACAAGCTCCCTTACCGGGATCTTCCTCCGAGTAGGAGAGATCAATCAGCGGCGAGGTTGTGTGCTCGCTCGCGCAGGAGGGAGCAGCGTGGAAATGCGAACTGATCAGCGATCTGCGAACGCAAGGTTGCCGCGGCACCGATCGGCAGTTGGATACGCCGAGTCAGGATCAGGAAGTACGAATTGGCGAGCGGAAGGCGATCGCGGCGTCAGTGCCGGCACGCTCGTAATCTCCTCGCCGACTTGTGACGGCGAGGCCTGGCGATGACAACAACACCTCCGCAGCAAAGTGGTGCGCGGTTCGCACGCTCTCCCCGAATCAGTTCCTTGCCGCCGCGGCCGCACACCTGGCTCCGCGACAGTTTCTGCTTGGGAACGACCGCGGTCGGTGCCAGCGCCGCCGCTCCGCTGTTCGGATACAGCGCCCTCGCGATGCCCGCCGCGGCGAGCTTGTCGATCGCTGCCCTCTACGCCGGATTAGCCGGCAAACGTAACCAGCTTCGCGATGTCGACGTCGACGAAGTGATCGAAAGACTGTGTCCGATCGTGGGGCTGCCGGAGGCCACCCGGGCAGTGCTGTCGACATCGAAATGGAGCAGTGGATGGCCGGGACTTCCGAGGAAACTCACCGTGCACTACGACTCCACACAGGCACTGAATGACGAGACGTGGCTCGCTGATATCTGCGGGGTCTTCGAAGATCAAGGGTGGGGTTTCTTCGAACTCGACAAGCACGACCCCGCCCGCCGGCGCCTGATCTTCACGCCCGCTGCCGAGCCGGAACGAGAAGTTTCCGACAGCGACCAGGTTGTGCGCGCGAAGAGGATCATCGCCCAACTGTTGGGCCCGACCGCGACCGTAACCGTGATCGACGTCGCCGCCGAAACCGGCGAAGTGACCTCAATGGAAGTACGTCACGAACTTGGTCCGAAACTGGAATCGGATGGCTACCGGACCCGCGTCGAACGAGGAATGAGCGCGACATTGCCCGGTCGCTGGCGAGCACGGTGGAACCTTGAAACGGATTGGGTTCGATTCGAGCAACGCACAGCATTCCCGGACAGTGTCTGGTTGCCGGCACCGGACCTCGACCCCGGTGCCGACCTCATGGCCAGCTACGACTCGGTGGAAATTCCGTACGGAATCGACGAAGACGGCAACGAGGTTGTGTGGCGGCCGGCGATCGACCCGAACCTGATGCTGATCGGCCCACCCGGAAGCGGTAAGACCGTGACCGCACACAATCTGTTGGTCAACTTCTCGCGACGTGGATGGCCGATCTGGGTCCTCGACGGCAAGTACGTCGAATTCCTGGGATTCCAGGACTGGCCCAACGTACAAGTCGTCGCTACAACCATCGAGCAGCAAGTGGCGTTGGTCCACCGCGCCCGCGATCTCATGGAGTTCCGCTACCAGAAGATCGTTACCGGCGAGGCGACAGAAGCGGACTTCGAACCAGTACTGGTCTTTCTCGACGAATGGGCCGAGTTCCGCGGCAACGTCGAAGATTGGTACTCCAGGGTTAAACCGAAAGGTGGCGCCCGACAGCCGCCGGTGCTCAACATGCTCGCGTCGATGGCACGCAAGGCCCGAACCTCGCGAGTGCATCTAGTCTTCGGAACTCAGCGTCCCGACGCGCAGTACTTCCTCGGCGACATGCGTGACAACTTCGCCATGCGCATCTCCATGGGCCGGCTCTCACCACAAGGGGCACTCATGATGTGGCAATCACCGACGATCGGTACCAGCGTGCCCCGCAAGTGCCGCGGCCGCGGCACCACCGTCACCGACAACTATCAGCCCATCGAGATCCAGTGCTACCGCGTACCCGACCCACGCAAGACGCGAGCCGGCACCTTCGAGTCCGATCTGCTCGACACCCTCCGACCCCCGATAACACGCCATCCACGATTGCTGATCGTCCCACCGGACGAACTTCCGGACATCGACGCCACCGACGACACGTCAGAACCGGCACCGCTGACATACTTCGACTACATCGAAGCCGAATGGGTACTGGCCACCGACCGACCCGACCTCGATCCGGTGCTAAGAAGAGCGAAGATGACCCACGAAACCGATCGGCGTCTCGCGTCACCGACGGCGCTCCTCGGGCTACTCGGGGGCCGCGCCGAGCCCACCAACGAAGCAGCGGTAGAGCTCGACGACTACCGCACCCCGACAGCCGCCGGCGCCACCGATGCCGCCTCGTTCTTAGACCAGCTCTCTGCTCCACAACTCGGTGAATCCTCCGCCGCTCGGGCGGAGTCCTCACGCGCTCGACTAGCCCTGGTCAAAGAGTCAGCAGCAACCGAACCAGAGATACCGGCGGACGGCGGAGCCGAGGTCTTCGACATACCGGAGGATTCACCTGACACCTACGAGGACCAGTACGGGCCGGTCCGCGATGTTCGCGCCGCCGATGTCGCACTCGGCGACCTATTGCTGATGGAGGACATCGACGAATGGGTCGTCGTAGACACCGATCCCGAGCCGGACATCATCGAAGACTCATTGCTTTCGCTGACCTGGCGCAGCGACACCGATGAGTTCGGCGACCTCGCCTTACCTGACAGCTCCTACGTATCAATTCGCAAACCCATCCAGGTATCGGGCTGAGCTGGCAACGACGACTGCTGTCGCGCCCGTCGCACTCAGTATGGCTGGACACTCGCTCAGCCTCCACGGATAAGACGAAGCGCCAGGCGAGAATGAACTGTGCCGCCCATTCTGCTCACCCAGTTGCAGCCGACCGAGCCTCCAGCTCCGCCGGAGATCCCGGCCGAACCTCTGCCACCTGCTGAGATTCCATCGTCCCCGACGATCCCCGTCACACTCGAAGACTTGAAGAGCTTCCTCGAAGCGGCATCTCCGACACCCGGATTGCTGACTCAACCATGGGCCACCCTCCTCGCGAGCCTTGCTGTCCTCGGATCCGGATATCTCGTATATAGGAACGGAAATAAAACACGAAAACAGGCCGAGATACACTTCGGAACCTCTCATGACCTCGAAGTCACTCGCAGTCTGCGTGACAGATTTACCACCATCGCCGGCCAACTCGCGGACCCGGCCTCCGCCGTTCGTACTGCTGGCGTCTACGCAATGGAAGCTCTTGCCAACGACTGGCTGGCACGCGGGGATAAGTCCGAGGCGCAAGCTTGCATCAACGTCCTGTGCAGCTACGTCCGCGCGCCCTACGCACAAGCACAGGGGCGCGGTCAGAATCAAACGAACAGAATAATCCGCATCAGTCTTACAGACCGCGTCGTCGAAGAACACTATGAATACCGCCAGGACGACCGAGAAGTACGTCAGAGCATCATTCGCACGATCGCTGCTCACTTAAAAGCTAATGGTAAGGGCAACTGGAGCGATCTCGACTTCGACTTCACTGGCGCGCACCTCGACAACGCGGACTTCTCTTACGCAATTTTCAACAAACCTGCTCGCTTCGAACGCGCACAGTTCCTTGGAGCATCTGCCCGATTTGAGCATGCGACTTTCACGGCTTCAGCCACTTTCGGTGAGGCTCGATTCTGCAGCGGCCTCACAATATTTGACGATGCGAAGTTTCACGGCCCCAATAACAAATTCTCTGGCGCAAAGTTCGGAAGCAGGTACAACAGATTCGATCGAGTCGAGTTCACGGGCGGCATCACAAACTTCACGGATTGCGAGTTCGAGGGTGAGGATACAGCCTTCGATAGCGCTCGGTTCGAGAGTAAAAACACGCTGTTCACCGGCGCTAAGCTGCTCAGCAAAAGAACATGGTTCGTCGAAGCCACCTTCGAGAGCGAGATGACGTCGTTCGATCGATCAACGTTCGATGGAGAAGCAGTCTCATTTGACCAGGCCAAATTTCGAGGAAAGAATACGACGTTCAAAAATGCAGAATTTTCGGGCGGACTCACTGATTTCAATGCCGCCGAGTTTCGCGCAGAAGCGACGCGCTTCGGGTATGCGAAGTTCAATGGAGATCAAACTTCGTTTGATAAATCGACGTTCGGTGACACAAGGGCAAAGTTTGGTGGTACGGAGTTCAATAGCGTGAGTGGAACCACGTTTCATGAGGCAAGATTCATTGGCGGACGCATAACTTTCGGGTGGGCCATTTTCAACGGCCCCGCATCGTTTGAACGGCCGGAAGTGTGGGCGAACGTAGAATTTGACTGGAGTGCCCAAATTCCATACGAGATGAGAAAAAGAAAGCCGCAGAATGTTTTGCCGGACGTCTGGCCCCCCGCTTTGATGGACTCGCATGGTGCGGAGGAGGAAGAAGAGCAGGACTAGCGTCATCCTCGCGCGGCACACGTGGCCCCGCCCAACCCTGTTGTGGAAGTCGATGCACTTTTCCCAAGGGGGGCGGCTGGGGTGAGGATGCCTCGCGCAGAATCAAACGTACTGCTTGCAGAATCTGCTTGGACAAACTGCTTGCAGCTCTGCAGTGAGGGGACGATCGCGGCTTCGGGATACCGCGTGACCTGGCCGCTGACCTTTAGCTCGCGCAACGGGCGGTTGCAGCTTCGAACGGTAGATGTGCCGCGAGGAATCGATGAGACGTGCGACGACGTGGACTCCGGCGTGCTCCGATATCGTGACTCCACTAATGGCTTTTTGAGGCGTGGGCAGAGGCGGTAAGGAATCTTGGGAAGGTCCCGGCGCAGTCGAAAGAATGGCGCTGCACAACAACCACGCGCAGGGCTGGCCTCAGAACAGTTCTCTGAGCTGAACGCAACCTTCTATACCGGGGATCCCGCTGAGTACTTGCGCATGCGTATCGAGTCGTTGTCACTGACGCTGTGTGACGACTCGGCCCTAGCGCCTGCGTTCGGCTCTGCCCGCCGTGTGGGCATTGCGGAATTCGGCGCGATGCAGCCGCCGGACGAGGATGCGCGAGTCCGCTACGTCAGGTCCGAAGCTGTTGTGATCCTGCATCACTCCGCGGAAACACTCCTGAGGATGTACTTCGCGCACGTCGCTTACCCTCATTGCCCCTGGGTGGGTATCGCGTCGTCTCGGACGCCGGGTGAGTTCAAGGACAAGTGCCTCAAGGTCGCACATCACGGTGTGAAGCGGGACAACGTCGCTACAGTCTTCATGGGCGGCACCGACCCGAGGGGTGCCGCAGTACGCCTTACCGACGACCAGTTCGAGGCGTCGGTGGAGGCGCTGACCAGCCTTCTTCTCTTTTGCGCTGAGCGATTCTTGTCGGAGTCCTTCATCTACAACGCTGCGAAGCACGGCTCGAGCACAGTCAACCCCGAGCACCCGCTTCGAGGTTGAACCTCCGGGTGGTGGCGATCGTATTCCGATTTCGTCGGGATCGATGCTGACGTATCTGCACAAACCCGAGCGGCCCGGGTCACGGTCGGGCCCAGAATGGTTTGTCAGCGCCACCGGCACTCTCCCGGATCAGGACTTGGGTGTGGCTCTGTTGATCCAACGCGCGGTCTCCTCCCTATGGGATGTCGCGCGCCGTCGGTACACCGGACAGTCGGGCAGCATCAGCGTGTTCTCCCCGACGATGATTCTGGATACGGTCAACGGGCCAGTGCAGAACTCTCTCAACATAGTCCGGACGATTTCATTGAGCTACCGAAGAAGGGCAGCGATGGATCCATTTCGGAAGTGAGAGTGAACTTCACCCGTCAGGCTTTGGATGAAGGCTGGGATTCCTCCACTCCTGGCTTTCGACCAGTCAACCTTGTACGCGTTGATCTATCCCGTCGACAGAGGGATCTTCCGCCGATCACGGTCAGCAGGCAGAATTTGCTTCCGTTCTCACCGAAAGGCAGTACACGAGTCTGACTTCCCGGTGGGCGCGTCACGGCATTACAGGCTATATGATGACGCCGTCGCGGGGGAGAACCTGTGCAGGACAGTCGCGGACTTGTGGGTGGCTGCCGCGGCGGCAAACAAGCACGATCGAGAGATATCACCCGGCCGACTTGCCGATCGTAGTCGCAACACCAGCCAAGAACGGTGAGACCGATGGTATGAGGTTGCCCCTCGGGAGTGGACACCGGATTTCATGCGGCGACTGACAGCGTAGACGACGCGATGAGTCGTTGTTCGAACTCCACTGGGGTGAGGTATCCGAGGGCGGAGTGACGGCGACGTCGATTGAAGTACGAGAGCCACTCGAACAGGTCCAGCCGTGCCTGCGACTTCGACGTCCAACTCCGTCCGTGCAGCCACTCCCTCTTGAGTCCTTGGAAGAACGACTCGGCGAGAGCATTATCGTAACTCGAGCCGACCCGTCCTCGACTTAGCTGAATCCCATGACGGCGGCATACATCGACGAAAGCTGCTGCGGTGTACTGGGCGGATTCAACCGGTCGTCGCAACACCGTGCCGTGAGGACGAGTGTACCTGTTCGGCAAACACTTCCGCTGGAGTTCTCCAACCGTGCACTTTTCGGGGGCGGTTGTTGAGCGCATCGGCGACCGCCTGAAGCTCACGGAACTTGTATCGGGACAGATCAGTTCCCTTCGGAAAATATTGTCGCAGCAGCCCATTGGTGTTCTCATTCGTTCCGCGCTGCCATGGACTGTACGGATCACAGAAGTAGACACGGATACCCGTAGATGCCGTCAGCTCGGCATGACGCGCGAGTTCCTTTCCGCGATCCCACGTCACGGATCTGCGTAGATGCTCGGGCAGCGGTGACAGCGTCGCGGCCAGAGCATCACGAACGGACTCCGAACCATATCCGGACAGCGCCGGCCCGTTCTTCACCATCGCCGCTGTTCCATAGCCCTTCAGTCGCGGCAGGTGTAGTAGAGTCGTGTATCTGCTGGTGCGCTCGACGAGCGTGCCGATCGCGGACCGGGTCAGACCGATGATGAGGTCGCCCTCCCAATGCCCCGGCGTCTTCCGGCTCTCGACCTCCTCCGGACGGGCGCTGATGGTCACCTCCTCGGTGATAAATCCGGTGCGCTGCTTCCGTGCTCGCGCACGAGGCTTTCGCAGCGCCCGGCCGGTGCGCAAGCACGCGACGAGCTCCCGCTCCAGGCCGCCGCGACCCTCGATGTAGAGCGATTGGTAGATCGCCTCAGGTGAAATGCGCATCGTCGGGTCCTCCGGATAGTCGATCGGTAGGCGATTCGAGATCTGCTCCGGACTCCACGCCGTCGCCCACCGACGATCACCGCGCCGAGGCTTGTTTCGGCCAATCCAAGCGGCATCCGGACCGGACACCACGGTTCCATCGTCGGCACGAATCACACCAGACAGTTTGTCCTGCACATATTCTCGTAGCCGATCGTGTTCGGCGAGCTTCGCTGGTTTTGGGCGCCTCGCGGCGAGGTCGGCCTTCCACTGTGCGGTCGACGCTCGGTATGTGAGCTTGCCATTGCGGGTGGCGGCGTTCCGCCGCAACTCCCGCGAGATCGTCGACGGTGACCGTCCGATCCGGTCAGCGATGTCGCGCATACTCATACCCTTGGCTCGCAGCAGCGCGATATCCTCACGCTCGGTGAACGACAGGTACCTCCCCGAGACCGGGGTCAACTCGATCGGTGGCATCCCACCAGCCTGGCGGAACCACCGTGTCCCCACCGGCCCCGACACGCCGCATGTGGTCGCTGCGTCGTCGCTCGTGAGACCCTCGGCGATCCGCGTCCAGAATGCCCGCTCTAGATCTCGGCGTATCGGAGGCCGTCCCGGTGACCGCATCACCGCACGCCCCGTCAACGCTGCTGCCCACCCGGGTGGTCGTCCCATTCCCACACCTCCGTTATCGAGGTGTTGCTTCCACCGGTTGAGCCTGGTCTGTGATCCGCGGTCGCTGTGGAAGATAACGCCACCGACGTCACCACCGCGGGTGCGCACCGCCATCTCGATCGCGTCCGTGACGAGATCGGTGCGCATGTGGTCAGCGATCGACCAGCCCACCACCCGGCGTGAGAAGATGTCGATCACCGTGGCCATTATGTGGAATCAGGATTGTCAAGTTCATCAGGGTTCTCCGTGTCGGACTTGCACGATCGGCAGCAGGGTCACGGTCGGGGACGTACCGATCTCTCGTGGGGTGGGCCCGGCGGGTGTAGGGAGGTCGGTGAGGCGCTCGAGCAGCGCCGCGACGGCGGTGTGTCCGTCATCGACGGCGGCGCGTTCGTCGTCGGTGAGCGGGATGCTGGTGAGCATGCGTTGTAGGTTGCCGCTGGCCTCGAGTAGCTGGGCTTTGCTGGAGTCTTTCGGCGTGTAGAAGTCGCAGCGTGCGCAGGCCATCCGGTGCTGGCACTGCTCGAAAAAGGTGTAGCTGCACCAGCCGTGGCCGAGGTCGTAGTGCTGCCAGGGTTGGCCGGTGGCGGCGCCGCCGGAGGTGACGGCGTCGCGGTCGACGAGCACTTCGATGGTGCGTACGTTGCGGGCGAAGTAGCCGGCTTCGTTGTAGGCCTTGGACAGCGTGTTCGGGGTGATTTTCGCGTAGTGCTGGGTGGTGTTCGGGGTGCGGTGGCCGAGCCAGGCCTGCAGCTCGAACAGTGTCATCGGTTCCTTGGCGTTGTAGAGCTGGGTCGCGATCGTGGAGCGGGCCCGGTGACTGGTGATGTTGCCGCGGACGTCGCTGCTCGGAACACCGGCCTTGGCGCAGAGCGCGGGA
The DNA here is from genome assembly GCF_000010805.1 of Rhodococcus opacus B4. Taxonomy (NCBI): domain Bacteria; kingdom Bacillati; phylum Actinomycetota; class Actinomycetes; order Mycobacteriales; family Nocardiaceae; genus Rhodococcus; species Rhodococcus opacus. The sequence goes on from NC_012520.1 coordinate 43,933, forward strand.
ATGATCGTGCGGTTGATGTAGTTCTTTGCGACCGGGTGCGCGCGGAAGGCGAAGAGCATGTCCACCTGTTCGCTGGTCTTGCGGTCGAGTGTCTTCGGCTGAGGCGGGCGCAGGGCTTGCCAGGCCTCGAGCGCCTGTCCCAGAAGGGGATCGACGGGTTTCGTGAACGCGGTGCCGGTCTTGTGGACGGGGACCTCCAGCAGGCAGACGGCGTCCTCAGCGAGCACGTCGGGTGAGTCGGCAGCAATGGGCTGACCGTCGTGTTGCCAACGCACGCAGCCAACTCGCAGCCGCGATAGCTCGTCGCTGCGCAGTCCGCCGAAGAGCCAGGTCAGTGTGATCGCCCGGATCAGCTCCATTGGGTAGTAGGTGTGGGCGGAATTGCCGGGCAGGTCACTCGAGTCGAGATTGAGCCCGGCCCAGAGCAGCTTCGCCCACACATCGTCGGCAATGACACGCGGGTTGGTGCCGATCAGTGCGGACACGCTGCGGGGCAGTGCGAGTGCCCGGGCCGGGTCGAAGCGACGATCGATCCATTCCCACTCCTGGCAGTCGCGGAAGAAGGTGCGGGTGGCCATGAGAATGTGGGCTTTGGTGCGTGGGGAGATCGGGTCTCCGGTGCGGGCGCGGAGGTGGTCGCGGCGTTGGACGTAGTCGCCGACGGTCATGCGGTCCACGGCCGCGACCCAGGCGGCGCTGGTCTGGCGGGTCCATTGCCCGGGTTCGGTGATCTCGGGATGTTCGGCGGCGAGCCACCGCCCGGCCTTGGCCAGGATGGTGCGGATGGTCCTGCGGACCCGCGGGGTGAGCGTGGAGGTGTCGTGCCAACGGGCGACCCAGTTGGCCCAGCTGTCGGTGGTGCCTTCGATGACGGCGTAGGGGTTGTCTCCGGTGCGCACCGGCGGGTCGCAGTGTCCGAGTGCGGCGACGGCACGTTGGAGCGCGTAGAGCATCTCGCCTTGGTGATCGTTGGTGGCTGGGTGCACGCGCAGCCGGTCGAATGCCGCGGTATCCAGATCCTCGAGCCTGGAACTGCGGTTGATCAGCAGGGCCTGGCTGAGCCCCCCGCGCAGTCGGTGTTTGCCGATAAAGACGCCGCGGTACCCCCACTGGTCCAGGACCGCGCTGGCCTGGCGCATCGACTCCTCGATCGCCTCGGCGCCGAAGACGAGGCGGGCCAGGTGCAGCCGGTTGAATGTGCCCAATAGTTGGAAGGCGTCGAAGCTGCCGAGCAGATAGGCCAGAGCGACGAGGAAGGGACGCACGGTGGTCTCGGTAGGCAGTTCCCTGGCCGCGACGAAGGCCTCGGCGCTCGAACCACACAGCTGCGCCCAGTCCTCGCTCGTCCACGCCCAGTAGGACCGGCCGGTGTCCGCGCAGTTCTGCAAGATGATAGCGGCCGCGTGCGCCCCGGCCCGCCGAAACCGGGCGTCATCGCCATGATGCAACCCGGCCCGCGCGGTGTCGAGCGGCTCGACGAGCCGCACCAGCGCCGTCCAGTGGGTCGCGGTCCGGCGTGGGATTCCCCGCGCTCTATTGCGGCGCAACGCCTTCGGGCTCAAATCGCGCAGTGCTCGGCGCTCCGCATCGGTCAGCTCCTCCCGGCGATCGTAGCGTTCGAGGGACACCGGAAACGTCGACGCCGGCCACGTGGCATCCGCCTCGCCGACGGCACGAACCGCGGCGGTCACGCCGGACCCGTCCCGTCGGGTGCGGTGAGCATGCTGATGCGCTGCGCATGCAGGTGCGTCATTGCACGATTCAGCTTCTCCGCAAGATCCCGACCCGACAGGTGAATATAGGTCAGCGTCGACTCGGTGGAACGGTGCCCGGCGAAGGTTGCGATCGCATGCAGCTCCCAGCCCATTCGCGCCAGGTCGGTCAGACACAGGTGTCGGGTGGTATGCGTAGAGAACTGCGGAACATCAGCAGCCAACGCGACTCGCCGCACCACCTTCGACCAGCTCCACAAGCTCAGCGGCTCACCGAAATTGCGCCGTGACTCGGACAAGAACAGCGGCCCCCGGGCGCGGCTGATCCCGGCCCGGTGGGCGAGGTAGCCCGACAGCAGCACCCCGGTCGCCGCAGAGTACGGCACCACCCGCCCTCGACGGGTCTTGGTCGTCTCCGGCCGCACCCGCAGCATGCGGTGCGCGGGATCGAGATCGTCGGTACGGAGCGAGCACAGCTCTTCACGGCGCAGCGCCGAGTCGTAGGCCAGCGCCAGCATCAGCCGGTTACGGATCGGCTCGAGCCGGAAAACGTCGAGCAGCTGCAACCACTCGGCCTCGCCGGGGATCCACGGCAACTTGACCATCCGCGGGACGAGCGGCCGGGGCTGCCCACCGAAGTGCCGGCCCGGCGTGTAACGCCCGCGACCGACCGGGTTGGACTCGCGGACCCCCTCCTCGACCAGGAAGTCGTAGAACAACCGCACCGGAACCAGTCGCTGCTGCAGCGTCGCGTTCGCCAGACCCGAACCCGAGTCCAACGCGACAACATTGGTACCGCGCCGACTCGGTCGAGTCCGCAAGTCCCTTACAAACAAGGCGATTTGGGCCCGGGTCGCGACAACCGGATCGACGCCTTCACGCTCGCAGACGAGCAGGTACTCGGCCAGGCCGCGAGCGTACGCATCGATCGTGCGAGGCGCCCGCCCCAGATCGGTCCAGATCTGCAACCACTCGGCCGCCCGCTCGTGCCGGCACAGGACCGGCCACTTCTCTTCCAAGATCATCGACACAGTCAACAGGGCCCCTCAGCTCGTGGTGACACCGCGGGACGAACAACCGACCCCCGGCGTGATTCCACGTAACTAATAAGAACAACCACGAGGATCCCACCGGGATGTAGGTTATGTCCCCACACCACTTGGTATCGACAGCCGTAGCGGTGAAGTCTCGCATCACCAGATCCGGCACCGACGGAGCCGACTTGTCCGCGACGGTCGTGCGCTTGCTGCGGCGCAGGTGCCTGCCCACCACGTGGTGGATTCGCATCAGCCGGGTCACCCGTTTGCGGTTGATCTTGCGTCCGCGGGAGCGGAGTTCGGCGTGAACCCGCGGGGCACCGTAGGCGCTCCGGTGCTCGGCATGAATGGCGCGGATCTCGGCGACCGTCGCGGCTTCCTCGGCCTGGCGCTCGACTCGGGCCGGCTCCGTGATCAGGTGCTTGTAGTAGCCGGAACGGGAGGTCCCGAGCACCCGGCACAGCCGCTGCACGCCGAACTCGGCGCGATGGTCGGAGATGAAGTCCCAGCGGCGGGTCTTCACTTCACCTCCTTTGCGAAATACGCGGCCGCCCGGCGCAGAATCTCGCGTTCGAGCTGCCATTCCTTTTCCGCACCGCGCAGCCGCGCATTCTCCGCGCGCAGCCGCGCGAGCTCGTCCGCCTCGGTCCCGTCGGCGCCGGTACTGCGGTCCTGCGAGCGCGCGTTACGGGCGGTGTCCTTGCGGACCCACGTCCGTAGCGTTTCGCCACTGACGCCCACATCCGCGGCCACCGCCGCGTACGTGCGTTTGCCGTCGGCCGCGCGATACAACGCGACCGCGTCTTTCCGGAATTCCTCCGTGTACAGAGACTGGCGTCCCACCTCGACATCCCTCCTGGCTCTCCTAGAACCATTGTCCGGGGTGTCCACTCAAAGGGTGCAGCCTCAGGTACGACCGGACGGTCGGTGAAGATCCCACGCAGGCAAGTGGCAGCGGTCAAGGACGGGATGCTTCGACGGCGCATTGAAGGGGGTACCGGTTGTTCTGATACCCCTTCACTTCTCTACATCTCGGCGTACGCGCCCCCTGAATCCCTGGACTGAAGAAGCTTTCCTCTCCATTCCGGGATGAATAACGGCCAATAGATAATTGACCTCCACGTTAGTTGGAGCCTGATGCCCCACTCTCGGGTTCCCTCGCCCGATCCACGATCTCGTTGAGATGGCATTGCTCTTCACTGGGGCCGCTGTAGCGGAAAGGAAAGTTCGGGTTTTCCCTTTGGTTTTTCAGCACATCGATCTGCTGCTGTGCGCAATTCGTTACGGCTGGAGTAGGAGGAGGAGATTCGCCCACCAAAGTGAAAATCCCCGCAACAATTGCTGATGCGAACAGGAACGCGCCAGTTATTACGGCGATTGACCCAGGTCGGTCAATGGAAGACGTTAGGGCGGGGTTCGGTTGAGGGGGTGCTGGTTGTTGGTGTAAGACGATGTTGGGTGGGGTGTTGTTCAGAAAAAACCGTCCGATAGCCGCCTGGATTTCGGCATCCGATGTTGTCAACTACTCGGCCTATTGCGAGGAGCGGGTGAGTCAAGCTGGTCAAACGTAAGCGCAGCTTCGCGCGAAAGTTGCTTGACTGCGTCCTCGTATCGATAACGCACGCGTGGGAATTGATATACGACATAGATAACTAGGGCTATAGCTCCTATAAGAGTAAGCGCCATAGTCGAAAGGCTAAGTGGCGACTGTTGGAGCGTGGTCCACTTCAGCGCGATGATCGTCAGGTCAATGACCAATGTTGCGATTGCCATGCCAAGGCCTAGACGGAGTTTCGCACGGGACGCGTGGAAGCGAGAGCGGAGCTCCTTGGAGAGTCCGTTGACGCTGTCTTTGTAGATCTCCTGCATCTCGCGGATCTGCCACACCTCACGATCCATGTCGGGATCATACTTGTCGGACCGGATGCTTCGGGGCGGATCTGAGACAGGGTGAACTCTAGAACGCCAGTACCTCGGCTTCATGCGAACTCGCGACACGACACACTACCGTCGACTCGACCGGCTTCGCCGCCGGGTCCTTGCGGACCCACGTCCGTAGCGTTTCGCCACTGACGCCCACATCCGCGGCCACCGCCGCGTACGTGCGTTTGCCGTCGGCCGCGCGATACAACGCGACCGCGTCTTTCCGGAATTCCTCCGTGTACAGAGACTGGCGTCCCACCTCGACATCCCTCCTGGCTCTCCTAGAACCATTGTCCGGGGTGTCCACTCAAAGGGTGCAGCCTCAGGTACGACCGGACGGTCGGTGAAGATCCCACGCAGGCAAGTGGCAGCGGTCAAGGACGGGATGCTTCGACGGCGCATTGAAGGGGGTACCGGTTGTTCTGATACCCCTTCACTTCTCTACATCTCGGCGTACGCGCCCCCTGAATCCCTGGACTGAAGAAGCTTTCCTCTCCATTCCGGGATGAATAACGGCCAATAGATAATTGACCTCCACGTTAGTTGGAGCCTGATGCCCCACTCTCGGGTTCCCTCGCCCGATCCACGATCTCGTTGAGATGGCATTGCTCTTCACTGGGGCCGCTGTAGCGGAAAGGAAAGTTCGGGTTTTCCCTTTGGTTTTTCAGCACATCGATCTGCTGCTGTGCGCAATTCGTTACGGCTGGAGTAGGAGGAGGAGATTCGCCCACCAAAGTGAAAATCCCCGCAACAATTGCTGATGCGAACAGGAACGCGCCAGTTATTACGGCGATTGACCCAGGTCGGTCAATGGAAGACGTTAGGGCGGGGTTCGGTTGAGGGGGTGCTGGTTGTTGGTGTAAGACGATGTTGGGTGGGGTGTTGTTCAGAAAAAACCGTCCGATAGCCGCCTGGATTTCGGCATCCGATGTTGTCAACTACTCGGCCTATTGCGAGGAGCGGGTGAGTCAAGCTGGTCAAACGTAAGCGCAGCTTCGCGCGAAAGTTGCTTGACTGCGTCCTCGTATCGATAACGCACGCGTGGGAATTGATATACGACATAGATAACTAGGGCTATAGCTCCTATAAGAGTAAGCGCCATAGTCGAAAGGCTAAGTGGCGACTGTTGGAGCGTGGTCCACTTCAGCGCGATGATCGTCAGGTCAATGACCAATGTTGCGATTGCCATGCCAAGGCCTAGACGGAGTTTCGCACGGGACGCGTGGAAGCGAGAGCGGAGCTCCTTGGAGAGTCCGTTGACGCTGTCTTTGTAGATCTCCTGCATCTCGCGGATCTGCCACACCTCACGATCCATGTCGGGATCATACTTGTCGGACCGGATGCTTCGGGGCGGATCTGAGACAGGGTGAACTCTAGAACGCCAGTACCTCGGCTTCATGCGAACTCGCGACACGACACACTACCGTCGACTCGACCGGCTTCGCCGCCGGTTGGCAGGTGGTGGCGCGGCAGTCGTACGGCACTGCCGATGCACCGGCCATCCACTGACGAGGAATCACCCCGAAAGAACCACTGGACAGCAGATATCTGCCCGGTGTTCTCGCCCGAGAGAGTACGGGGAGCAGCGTCCGGCGCCGTCTCGGATGCGTGGCACGGGACTTGTTCAAAAAGAACGCCGCAGTCTGTCACACAAGCCTCTTCGAACGGATCTTCCTCCAGATAGAAGCCCACTTCAGGAGGAGATCCCATGCACCCCAGTCAACCTCAGCAGCCCATCAAGCCAGCACGGAATGCAGCAGGCCTGTCCGACGAGGACCAACTGTCTCTGTTGATGGCGGCCCCATTGATTCTGGGCCTCCTTGTCGCGGCTCTTCCGGCGATGTCGACCAAGGCGACTGCGTGGCTGCTCGCTCACGATCTCATCGTTGGGGCTTCGGCGTCACCGTTGGTGACTATCCCTGGCACGGAAGGTGCCGGCCTCGACCTCCGCCGGTTGATCATCGTCGTGGCAGTTCTTGTGCTCGCTGCGACTCTGGCTCTCAGCGGAGTGCGGCGCTCCATCGATCGTCGCCGACAGCAGCGGTTGCGCCGCGGGGACAGTGCATGAGCACAGGGGTGATTGTTGCCGAGCTATCGAGAAGGAAGCGGTCGATTCCGTGCGCGGATGAATGCGTCACGGATTGTCCGTTCTTCCAGGCGCAGAGCCTCAGCGAGTGCTGTGGTATGTCGATCGGACAGGCTTCCTTCGCCCCGCTCGATTCGGCCGATGGTGGTGGTGCTGAGTCCGGTTCGGTCTGCGACGTGTTTCTGCGTCAATCCCGCAAGATTCCGCAGGTCGGCGATGGTCCGACTGTCTTCCGGGACGACGACGAGGCGGTCGAGGGGTATTCCCAGCTTTTCGGCGGCCCGGGCGAGGTGGTCGGGCTGAGGGTGCGTTCGCGAGGTTTCCCAGTTGTGGATGGTGGTCGGGTCGACGCCTATTGCGCGGGACAGGTCGCCGCGCGTGATTCCGGCAGTAGTGCGCGCGTCTTCGAGGGCCTGAGGCTTGAAGCCGTTCAGGGGCGCTCTCACTGCGATTTTCCGTTCATCGCTGGACATCCTATTGAAGATGTAGATACCATCGTTGCATGCCGGGTTTAAATTCCAGTGGTAAATGCGATGCGGTGCAGCGCTGACGATCACTCGCTGAACTCGAACCCGGTGCGCTCGAGTACGAACAGTTCCCACGTACATGCGGCCTGACCAGCCGCTAAACGGAAAAGAGCATCCGATGACGACTACCGTTTCAGCTGCCCCACCCTTGTCCCAGACTTCTGCGCATCGACGCGACGCACGCTCGTCCGTATGCGCCGCTCAGCTAGCTAGACTGAATGCAGCCGGATTCCCCGCCCGGTCTGCTTTGCCCAGTCGCGACGACGGGTGGTTCCAGACATCGCGACAGTCGGGTTTAGGGGGACGTGACGGGCAGGCTTGGACACCTGCCCGTCGCGTCGATACATCTGTCGACACGGTTGATGTGCGCTACCACATCAACGCCCTGATGTGCGCCGGCATGACGACCGCTCTGATCGCTGACCTGGCCTCTGTGCCGGTCGCGACAATCCGGTCGCTGAGGAGCACTTCGACTCGCACGACCACCTCCGTCATCGCGGACGCGATCCTCTCGATCACTTTTCGCCCGAGCCGTGGGCGTGATCTGACCCCAGCAGTGGGGGCTCGCCGCCGACTGCGCGCACTCAACGCCATGGGCTACGGCGATTCGAGCCTCGCTCACCGGTTGAACGTCGAGGTCGACGTCGTCACTTCGATGCCGGAAAAAGGTCTCATCCCGAGCGAGCTGTGGGAAGCGGTCGACGAGATCTACGACGAGCTTTCCATGCGCCCCGGACCTGACGCCGACCTCCGTGAACAAGCACGCGCAGAAGGACTGGTGCCGCCTCTCGGATGGGACGACGACGAGATCGACAATCCGAAGGCGCGTAGTCACGAGCGCGAGCGGGCCACGGGAGCGGTCGCGGTCGACGAGGTCGTCATCGTTCGTCGCCTGAGCGGCGAACAAGTCCCCATGCGCAACTGCGAACGACGAGAAATCATTCGGATGGCCTACGAGCAGTGCTGGTCACCGAGCCTCCTCGCGGACAAGCTCGCCATCAAGTACGACTCGGCCGTGACGGAGCTGAGCCGGTACCGCCGAGCTCTCATCCAGACGGATGTCTCCGGTTCCGATGATCCCTCCACGGCGGAGACGCCGACCACGACCGACGCGCCTACGGGGGAGCGTGGAAAGGGCGAGACTGCCGCAGTCGCTGCCACGGCCGATCACGCAACCGATTTTGACTCTCCGCGAGAAGCAGCAGCTACGTCGGATGCCGCCGAGTCACAGTCGCCCGCCGGCTCCAGGGTGAACGCGCCGGCGCGGGCTTCCTCCAACCGAGTGAGTGCGATCAGGCGCCGCTGGACCGGCGCCTTCACGGCAAGCGCACAGTTCCACGATGCAACGATCGACTGTGCTCGTTCAGCGCCGGAAGGTGGGGTGCCAGGGAGCTGGCCGATAGCCCGGCGCTCGAAGCTATGGCGGCCGGCCTGCCGGTTGGGTTCAACGAGAGCCGTAGGTGCCGAGCAGAATTGGCCTGACTCAGATGAGCGATGGCGGCTGTCGTCGGGGTGGCCCTCTTCGCGTCAACGATGGCATCGCCTCGCCGAACAGGCATCGGCACCCCGACCCGGTCGACCAGGCAGGCCTTGTGCCAGTTCGCTGATACCTGTTGACGCCGGCGACCGTGTGAGGCATTGCTGTGCACTCCAGATCGCGACCCTTTTGAAGGAGACCAGACCCGATGGCCCTCATAGAAATCCCCGAGGACTTCCACGCGGCGTTCATTGCGGCCGCCCACGACGCGAACGATCACAACGACCTTGACCTCGCCATTGACGAGGACCGCACATACATCGCCCTCAGCAACCTCTGCCCCGGATTCGTCCCGGCTCTTCGGCTCATCACCCGCGGTGAGCATGAAGCCACGGTTGAAATCTGGTCCATCGTCGACCACCAACGAGACGACGGCAGCTGGGAGCGCACCGAGGGGGTTGATGCCACCACTGCGGTCGACCTCGCCGATCCAACCGACGCTGCCATGCGCGCCGTCGAGTGCTGGTTGACAACGCTCTGACCTCGGTGGGACTCGGTCGTGCACGCTCCGCAGTGCGGCGTTTGGCAATTACCACAACAGGTTTCAACCCTGCGCTTGATCCTCACGTCCCACTCGCGGGACACGGAGACGGGAAACGATCATGCATGAGTCATTTTCTTCCGCTCTCAACGAGATGTCGGTCGCCGATGCAGTGATGCAGCTGGCGTCCGGAACCGTTGAACTCGCGCTCGAAGACGCGCACGAGTTCGCTCGCTGGTGCTGGTTCGCCGACGTGCTCGACTCAGGCTGGGGCTTGACCGGCAGGCTCCCGGCCGCCGGCGATGATGTATTCCACGCACTTGAGCGCGTCGCCGGTATGTGCCGAACATCGGAAACGAAGGCGCTCAGCCCCGATGCGTGGCGCGCGGCGTACGAGGCCACGGAGAGATTGGCCCACAGCTCGGCCGTAACCAGTTCAGAGGCCACCTATCTGGCACTTTCGGCGGCGAACGACATCGCACTCGAATGCATCGACGAAACGCACCCCGAGTTCACAGTCGCGATAGCGCTGGCATTCGAGTCCCTCGCCGCCTGTGCGGCGGACTCCGCGGTAGCGCGATGCTGGATCGCCCGCGCTCTGACCGAATGGACGAACCGAACGCACCCAGTCGCGGGCGGCCCGCGAACGGGAGAAGCCCCACCGATCACGGACACTCGGCAGAACGCGTCGATACTCTCCGCAGGTTGTGGCGAGAGGGTCTTGTTGAGAGTGAGCGGCAACCTCTGAAAGGGGCACCGGCAACAGCGCTCCTTGAGACTCGCCTGGGTGCGGCATGTGCTGGTCCGGTTGTCTGGGTGGTCGGTGCCACCGGCTTTGGTGTTGCGGATGTGGTCTACCTCGGTGGCTGGTTGTCCGCATGTGGTGCAGGTTTTGTTGTCGCGTTCGAGGATGGTTCGGCGGAGTCTGCGCCATGCGGCGGTGCTGGTTCGGGGGTCGCCTGAGCCCCAGTTGTGTGTCATGCGTTGTCCTTCGGGTTGGGGCATCTCTCAGCCCTCGGGGAGTAACGGCGGTCACTCCGTCAGCGATAGTCAGGCAGGTCGGGAGGACCAGGAGACAGTCATGATCGGCAATGTGTTCGACATACCAGTGTTCGGTGACCCGATCTGGCCTCCGGGTGTTTGGTACGTCAACTTCGCCAACTGGTTTAACCAGCTCTGAGGGGCCATCATGAACACCCTGTGGCTGTGGCCCTGGAACATCGTTGAAATCGGTACCAGACTGCTGTTCAGCCAGATCGGTGGTGGTTCGTAATGTTCGGGCTACTTACTGATATGGCCGATTGGTTCAGCCTGCACGTCTTGACGCCGACTCAGCACCTATGGCAGCCATTGTTGCAAGCATGGATGGACTGGCGGTACTGACATGATCGGCAACCTGCCTGACTACAACTGGTTCTATCCAGGTCTCGGTGGAATCAGCGTGTTCATGTTCTGGTTCTTCGACGACGTGAATCGCCCCGGGTTCTACGGAGGCTCGGCTATCTGGTTCCGGCCTCAGCGAGGACCGGTGTCTCACGGTAGTCGGCCGCCGTGTGATTCGACCAGTAGGCGGTCTCGTACTCTGCGGGTGGGACGTGGTCGATCTCGCCGTGCAAGCGGCGGTGATTGAACCAGTCGATGTACTCGGCGACCGCCCACTCGACGTCTCCAAGGCCTCGCCAGCCCCCGTGCGGGCGCATCACGGGATTGCGAATGCACTCGGCCTTGAACAACGAGTTGAACGCCTCCGCCATCGCGTTGTCATACGAATCTCCCTTGGAACCAACAGAAGACACTGCGTCACACTCGTCGAGGCGCTCGGTGTATCGCACCGCTCGATACTGACCAGGCTCAACCGGTGGAAGCAACACCTCGATAACGGAGGTGTGGGAATGGGACGACCACCCGGGTGGGCAGCAGCGTTGACGGGGCGTGCGGTGATGCGGTCACCGGGACGGCCTCCGATACGCCGAGATCTAGAGCGGGCATTCTGGACGCGGATCGCCGAGGGTCTCACGAGCGACGACGCAGCGACCACATGCGGCGTGTCGGGGCCGGTGGGGACACGGTGGTTCCGCCAGGCTGGTGGGATGCCACCGATCGAGTTGACCCCGGTCTCGGGGAGGTACCTGTCGTTCACCGAGCGTGAGGATATCGCGCTGCTGCGAGCCAAGGGTATGAGTATGCGCGACATCGCTGACCGGATCGGACGGTCACCGTCGACGATCTCGCGGGAGTTGCGGCGGAACGCCGCCACCCGCAATGGCAAGCTCACATACCGAGCGTCGACCGCACAGTGGAAGGCCGACCTCGCCGCGAGGCGCCCAAAACCAGCGAAGCTCGCCGAACACGATCGGCTACGAGAATATGTGCAGGACAAACTGTCTGGTGTGATTCGTGCCGACGATGGAACCGTGGTGTCCGGTCCGGATGCCGCTTGGATTGGCCGAAACAAGCCTCGGCGCGGTGATCGTCGGTGGGCGACGGCGTGGAGTCCGGAGCAGATCTCGAATCGCCTACCGATCGACTATCCGGAGGACCCGACGATGCGCATTTCACCTGAGGCGATCTACCAATCGCTCTACATCGAGGGTCGCGGCGGCCTGGAGCGGGAGCTCGTCGCGTGCTTGCGCACCGGCCGGGCGCTGCGAAAGCCTCGTGCGCGAGCACGGAAGCAGCGCACCGGATTTATCACCGAGGAGGTGACCATCAGCGCCCGTCCGGAGGAGGTCGAGAGCCGGAAGACGCCGGGGCATTGGGAGGGCGACCTCATCATCGGTCTGACCCGGTCCGCGATCGGCACGCTCGTCGAGCGCACCAGCAGATACACGACTCTACTACACCTGCCGCGACTGAAGGGCTATGGAACAGCGGCGATGGTGAAGAACGGGCCGGCGCTGTCCGGATATGGTTCGGAGTCCGTTCGTGATGCTCTGGCCGCGACGCTGTCACCGCTGCCCGAGCATCTACGCAGATCCGTGACGTGGGATCGCGGAAAGGAACTCGCGCGTCATGCCGAGCTGACGGCATCTACGGGTATCCGTGTCTACTTCTGTGATCCGTACAGTCCATGGCAGCGCGGAACGAATGAGAACACCAATGGGCTGCTGCGACAATATTTTCCGAAGGGAACTGATCTGTCCCGATACAAGTTCCGTGAGCTTCAGGCGGTCGCCGATGCGCTCAACAACCGCCCCCGAAAAGTGCACGGTTGGAGAACTCCAGCGGAAGTGTTTGCCGAACAGGTACACTCGTCCTCACGGCACGGTGTTGCGACGACCGGTTGAATCCGCCCTGCACGCCGCGGTCGCTATGGTGAATCAATCCGGCGACGTCCTGGCCGACCCGTCGGCGAGCCCACAACCCCATATCCAAGGCGTCGAGGGCCAGGTCGGTACGCATCGACGTCGAAACCTGCCAACCGACGATCATCCGGGAGAACACGTCGAGGATGAACGCGGCGTACACCCACCCCGAATGAGTGCGAATGTAGGTCAGGTCCGCCACCCACAACGTGTTGGGCGCGTCGGCGACGAACTGCCGCTGGACCCGATCCGCCGGCCGCGGAGTCTCGGCCCCGTCAGCGTGCGTGGTCTTCCGCCCTTTCAACCGTAATATTCCCCGTAACCCATCGGCTTTCATCAATCGTTCCACGGTGCACCGGGCCACTGACATCCCTTCTCGTTTCAGACTGGCGTGCACTTTGCGGGCCCCGTACACCCCGAGATTGTCGGCATGAACACCCCGGATCCGGGACAGAACCTCGCGGTCACGCACCGCACGTGCCGATTCGGTTCGCTGGGGGCTCAGGTGAGCTCGGACCGTGGACGGAGCGATCTGGGCGGCCGTACCGCGCAAGACCGCGCAGATCGGATCGACTCCGTGTTCGTCGCGGTGAGCAGCGACGAACTCCACGATCAGCGCTGTGGGCGGTCGATCTCCGCCGCAAAGAAAGCCGAGGCCTGCTTGAGGATCGTGTTCGCCCGCCGCAGCTCGCGATTCTCCCGTTCCAACTGGGCAATCCGTTCGGCATCACTGGTAGTGGTGCCCGGGCGCACGCCGCCGTCGACCTCGGCCTGCTTGACCCAGGTCCTGAGCGCCTCGGGATGCACACCGAGCTGATCGGCGATCCGCTTGAGCGCTCCCGGCCGCGTCGCCGGATCCTGGCGGGCCTCGACCGCCATCCTCGTTGCTCGTTCCTTCAGCTCAACGCTGTACTTCCGTGGTGCTGCCATGCTCTCCATCCTTCACAGGTTTGAGAGCCTCCGACAGACCCGGGGCGATTCAACGTGTGGAACCCGCTATGACCGGCAACTTTCCTGACTTGTTCTACATGATGGGGCTATTCCTTACGTGGAAGCGTGGAACAACTTCGCCCTCTGGTTCAATCAGTTCTAGGAGAAATCATGATCGGCATCGTGTTCGATCTTCCAGGGTTCTTTGACGTCGGTGACTATTGGACACGCACCGTTCAATGGAACATGTTCGCCCAGTGGTGGAATCAGTTTTGACCCGTCGAGCGGGCACCACCTCGCTTGGAAGTGATGCCCGCCCACGTCGTGGCGCTGCTAACCGGCTCTGCTCGGAAAGGTGAGCGTCGTGGTCAGTGCATGGTTCCGTCCGGTGTCCGGTGACTTTGACGCCCTGTCAGTTGGTCTGTGGTCAGTCCTCGTTAGCGACCTTGTACGGGTTCACGTGCACGTCAGGGACGAACCCCTCAGCCTCGCTCATTCGTCCTGAGCGGCCCGGTGTGATCGACGCATCCGACCCGGGGATAGTCACCTCACCCTAGGATCGGCTACGTGCCGACAGTGACAACGCCCGACGCCGACATTTTTTACACCGACAGTGGGGGAGAGGGGCCCGTACTTTTACTCGGGCACGGGTTCTTCATGGACTCATCCATGTTCACGCCCCAGGTTCGCGATCTATCTCCGGACCTCCGGGTTGTGAGTTGGGATGCGCGCCGCCACGGAAAGACCACCGATGCGGGTATGCCGTTCACATACTGGGACCTCGCACGCGACGCCCTCGCCGTCCTCGACGACCTCGGCGTCGAGAAGGCAATCATCGGGGGCATGTCCCAGGGCGGCTATACCGCGCTGCGCACAGCACTTCTCGCACCGGGGCGTACGAGGGCTCTGATCTTGCTCGACACGGAAGCCTCAGCCTGTACTCCTGAGCAGAAGTCCGGATACCGCGTCCTGTTCGATCAGTGGTGCAGCACAGAGCCATTCGAACCGCTCACCAGCGCACTTGCCCCCCAACTGATCGGTGGAGAACCTGCGGATTGGACGTCGTGGATCAGCAAATGGAACAGCGGAGATCGCATGGCTGTCCGACCAGCCGCAGAGTGCCTTATCGAACGCGACGACATCGTGGACCGACTCTCCGACATTGACGTTCCGGCATTGATCATCCGTGGGGAAAATGACCTGTCAGCGCCCGCAGAGAAGGCCGACGAGCTCAAAGCAGGTCTTCCCGGTGCTGCGCCAGTTGTCACGATCCCGGTTGCTGGCCATGCCGCAAACTGGACACACCCAGAGCCGGTCAACGCGGCGATCACTGCGTTCGTCAAGGCGCTCCGCTAGTTCAGGAGGCGGGGAGGCGCACTCCGAGGTACATCTGCAGCGGATACTTGCCCCGCATCTCCGCGTGGACCTGCACGTGCACGCTATAGTGCTCACCAGTCTCGGCGTCGCGGAGGTGCATGAACGGCTGGTGCCGGCCAAACCGGACTTCTTCGCGTAACCACAGTTCGCGGAAGAGAGGGAACTCGCTCAACTCTTCGAGGGTTTCCACCGCCCAGTCGGGGTTGTAGTAGCGACCCATCAACGCTCGGAACCAGCTGACGGTCAAGGCGGCTTCCGCCTCCCACTCCACCATGACCGTCATTGATGCCGGAGTCGAGAAGAACCAGCGCAACACGTTTCCCTCGTCGACCAGTCCAGGGAACGCCTTGTCGTACGCCGAGTTACAGTCGATGACATTCCAGCGTTCGTCGAGGTACGCCACCAGGTGCGGGTTCAGCGCCGCGATGGCGGTCTCCATGTCCGGTGTAATCAGTGTCCGATAGTCGGCGATCGTCCACGGTGTCGTGATGTCCTCACGCTCGGTCTGGGTCCGCCGTGCCAGATTGAAAAGGTGCCGACGTTCTGCATCATCGAGACACAGTGCGTTGGCGGTGGCGTCGAGAACCGGTGGAGAAGGACTCGCGTCCTTAACGTTTCCTTCCAGCCGCGCGATGTAGCTGACACTCAAATAGTTCTCTTCGCCCAGTTGGGCCCGAGTCATACCATCCGGGTGCTTCGGCGTTGCCCGGGTGCGCCGAGCACGAATGAAATCACCGAGACTCGGCGGACTGATCGAGTCCATTGGTTGGCCTTTCCGATAGCGAATACAGCGGCACTACCCTACTCCCGGGGAATGTCAAGCCTTGTAGGTAACACTCTTGAGTGTTACCCCCCTGCTGGACAACGCAGTTCCCGACCTGATGGAATGTTTTCCCAGAAGACTCACAGCTGCGTGGCAGGCAGACGAGTGCGGGTCGACAGTCGCGCCGAGGGGGAGGGCCCAGGCGGGTTGCGGAGGGGAAAGCGTTTATGCCACGTGCAGCACAATGGGGTTCACGTGTGCGATCGACGGGGACGGTGCTCGGCGTTCGGCTACTCGTGCTCGACGTGGCACGGCACGGATCGCTAGGCGTGCTGAGGCGATGGTCGAGCCAAGCAGAGACGCCTAAAACGGTCCGCAGGCATGTTTACTATGACCATTTCAAACCCGACTGCCTATATAGGGCAATAGAAGTAGTCGGACAACGGCATGCCGCGCAGTTTGCCCAACGCCGGATAGTCGGAACCGTCGTCTCCGGCACCCGAGGTCGGGATATCGCCGGACACACAGGTTTTCATGCACATACCGGCGAAAACGTAGCGGCGTGCACAACTGCCATGGCGAGCAACACGGTCGCCGCCCCACCGAAATCCGCCACGCAACGCAGCTGGTTCACGCGCCCAGCGGCGCCCTCACACGCACCGGACCAGTCGCACCGGATGGCGTCACCAGTCCGTTGGAGCTTTGCAGGTGACGTGGTCGCAGCGAACGTGTCCAGGTACCTCTCTACTGTTCGCCATACGAAAGTCTCCGATACGTCCACACGTCCACTGTGAAGGACCACCACATGGCATCCCTGCTGACCAAGAAAATCGACAAGCTCCGCTCGTCCGGGGATGACCTGCCCCCGGCTCACAACGAAGCAGATCAGGACGACCCACCCGATCTGAATACCCGCGCGCGCGTCCGACGACGCCCCATCTACCTGGCAATCGGTGTCGCACTCGTCGTGGTGGCAGTGATCGGCATGCTCACCGCGGTCAACGCGATGCGCGCAACCACCGATGTGCTCGTCCTGACGAACGAAGTGCAGCAAGGCGAGACCATCGAGTCCAAGGACTTGGCCGCCAAATCGGTCAACGTCGATGCCGATCTCGGTGCGCTGCCCGCCAGCGAACGCGGCCGCGTCGTAGGAATGAGTGCCAGCACCCGGTTGCCGGCCGGCACCGTCCTGCTCCCGTCCGCGATCACCGATCAGGTTGTCCCCGGGGAAGGCCTCACGATGGTCGGCATCACGGTGAGCTACAGCCACCTCCCCTCCGAGCCGATCGTCCCCGGCGACATGGTCCGTGTCGTGGACACACCACGCGACCAGGACGACCCGCCCGTACAGGGCCCGATCAACACGAAGGCGCAGGTGTACTCCACCAAAGAGATCCCCGAAGCCGGCGAGACAACGCTCAACCTGCTCGTGCCCGAGGCAGAGGCCAACTGGGTCGCCGCCCGCGGCGCAACCAAGCGTGTCGCGATCGTCCTCGACAACCGAGTGCGGTGATCGGCGATGTTTCTCGCACTAACATCCGCCTCACGCTCACCCGGTGTGAGCACCACGGCGCTCGCCCTGGCCCTGAACTCACCGACCGACCGGACTCTGCTCGTAGAAGCGGATGCCATCGGGTCCTCGCCGGTCCTGGCCGGATACATGCTCGGAAACCACTATCACGATCGTTCCTTGATCAATCTCGTCGACGCGAATCGTCACGGGCGCCTCAAGGCTGCTCTGGCCGAGCAACTCATCCAGATCCCGGAATCGTCGGTGTCATTGCTCCCGGGGCTGGTCCACTCCGCCCAGGCAGATGCGATGCGGCCCGTGTGGGGACCGTTGGGTGTCCACCTGGCCGGATTGAGCGTCGACGACACCAACGTGATCGTCGACGCCGGCCGGATCGGGCAACGCGGCGCTCCAGTCGAACTGATCGTCAACGCGACAACGATCGCAATCGTCACCCGCACTGAGCGAACGGCAATCGCAGCGTTACGCGCCTCGCAGAACGCCCTGCGACAGCAGCTCTCCGCGGTGCAATCACGGGCAAGTCTGGGGCTGATCCTGATCGGTGAGTCCCCCTACAACGCAGAAGAAGTCACGAAAGTCACCGGACTTGACGTCATCGCAGTCCTGCCCGACTCCGATGACGCCAAGGTCTTCTCGGACGGGTTGTCCATCAGCAAATGGCGCCGTCGCCGCTCGATCTACCTGCACACCCTCCACCGCAGTACCTGGCCGAAGATCACCAAATTCGCGGTGAGCCATCAGGCGGACTGGAAGTCCGGTCCCACGCTCAATGCGGCGCTGCCGACACTGACAGGAGAACGTCGATGAACTCCGACGACGCGACTCAGCCTCCGCAGAACAAGATCACGGAACTTCCCTTCTTCTCAGCCCCGATCCCGGACGCCGACCTCGCAGGTGGGGGCCGCAGTTCCATATCGGAAATCACGCTCCCCGACACCGATCCGTTGCGATCGCTTCGCCTACACGAACTGCCACCGGCCAGCACCAAAGGGCACAGCGGCACTGCGCGACGGTCCGTGCCGCCGGCCGCGAAGGTCAAGGTCGATCGCGCCCTGGTCCGCGCTCTGCAGAAAGAAGCTGCGGAACTGTTGCGTGACTACCGGTCAGCGCGTGACCGCGAGCGCCACGACCCGAAGAACGCCGGCAAATACTTCGCCCCGTTCACCGAGGAGGAAGAACGCGAGTTCGGCCGTGAGACGATCACCGGCCTGGTCAAGAACCACGTCCAGAAGACCATCAACTCCGGCGGCGAAGCCTTCACAATCGTCGAAGAAGAAGCCCTGATCAAGGCCATCTTCGACGCGCAGTTCAACCTGGGCCCGCTGCAGGAACTCGTCGAAGAGCCGCACGTCACCGACATCTTCCTCAACGGCGCGGCCGTCTACGTCAAGTTCCCCGACGGACACTATGAACACCGCGACCCAGTGGTCGACACCCCCGAGGAACTCCTCGAGTGGATGGGACTGCTGGCCTCACGCGCCGACAACGGCGGCCGGCCATTCTCCCGGCTCAATCCGTCACTGCGTCTGACAATGCGCGGAGGCCACCGACTGTCGGTCATGGGCTACTCGGTCAAACGACCCTCGGTGGCAATCCGCATCCACCGCCTCAAGAACATCGCCCTCGATCAGCTCGCCATCGAACATCGGATGATGCCGATCGAGCTCGCGACCATCCTCTCGTGCGCGGTCCGCGGCGGTGCCTCGGTGGTCACCGGCGGCGGAATGGGCTTCGGAAAAACGACCTTCACGCGTGCACTGGCCAATGCGCTTCCTCTGCAGACGCGAATCGGAATCGCGGAAACCGAACGAGAACTCTTCATCGACGAACTGCCAGGCCGCGAGGATTTCGTGGTCGACGCCGAGACAATCCTCGGCGGCGGAGAACGCGGTGCAGACGGCGAGCTCGCCGGCAGCTACACCCTCTCGGACATCCTGTACGAGTTCGTGCGACAGCAGCTCGACTACATGATCGTCGGTGAGGTCGCCGGTCACGAGATCCTCGCTCTTCTCAAGGCACTGCAGACGGCCAGAGGAGGGCTATCCACGACCCACGCGTACACCGCTCGCGGTGTCGTCGACCGTCTGGTGAACCTGGCGACCGAACCCCCGATGAACGCGACGGTCGACTACGTCGAACGCCAGCTCGCAGAGCACATCGACCTGATCGTCCAACTCGGCACGAAGGTCCGCGTCGATGGCGAAGGGTCGCGCACCTCGGTCCGCTACGTCGACGAAGTCGTCTACGTCGAGCCCGGCGACGACAAGAAGCCGTCCTTCTCCACGATCTACCGGGGATACTCGGACGGCACAGGAGAATTCGGATCCATTCCACAACCTCTGCTCCGCAAGCTGCTCGCCGGCGGATTCAAGCGAATCCACCTCCCCAGCGACAGCCTCCGCCACTTCGACGAAGAACGCGACCTCTACGACGATGAAGAGGTGGCGTGATGTATCAGCAAATCGGCATCTTCCTGGTACTGCTGCTGTGCGCCGGGGTCGCCTGCATCGTCATGGGATGGAAAGACCGCCGCGATCCCACCGCGCCCACGCGTCAGCGCCGGCGCCGCAGCTCGTCGAAGATCCCGCGTAGCACCCAGATCCTGCTCGTCGTCGGCTTCGCCGCCGGCATCGTCGTGTCGTCCCTCTCGGGTTGGCTCTTCACCCTCTTTCTGGTCCCGGCGCTGCTGGTCGGCTTGCCGTACCTGCTCGGCCGTCCCGAAGCAGAACAGCAGATCAGTCGGCTGGCGGCCATGGATGAGTGGGCCCGCAACCTGTCCAGCAGCATGAAGGCTGGTTCGGGAATCGAGCACACCATCATCTCCACTCCGATCCCGGAGGCGCTACGTGAGGAGATCACCGCGTTCATCAGCCGCCTGCGCAACAACGTCCCTCCGGTGGATGCGATCACACGTTTCGCTTCGGACCTCAACGACAGTGTCGGCGACAAGATCTGCGGCGCCTTGCTACTGAGCATGCAACTGCGGGGCGTTGGACTTGCAGCCGTGCTCGAAGGCCTCGCCGAAGACGTCGGTGACATGGTCGCGCGCCGACGCCGCACCGAGGCCGACCGCAAATCCAGCCGTACACAGGCGAAATGGGTCACCATCATCGCGATCACAACACTCGCGGCAGCGTTCCTGTTCACCAACTTCATGGAACCGTACAAGTCGGGCGGAATGCAGATCGTGCTACTGATCCTGCTGACCCTGTTCGCGGCCGACCTGTACTGGATGAAGCAGGCCACCAAACCGCCGACCTACCCCCGCTTTATCGGCACCAATGATCGCGTCAACCGCACCGACCTCGTAGGAGCGCAGCGATGAGCATTCAGATGACGGTCATCCTCTACACGAGCGTCGGAACAATCGGCATCTACCTGGTCGCCCTCTACTTCATGCGCGCACAACCCGCACTCAGCGATGCCATGTCGCGCCTGTCCGGACCGGCCCCGGAGCGCACGTCGACAGCCGGAACCTCCCTGATCGACGGGATGGCGAACAAACTCGGCATCCGGGTCCACCCCTACCTGCAGGACAGCAAATTCTTCACGCTCCCCAACGCCGATCTCGCCCTGCTGCACCGAGATCCCGCCCACGTACTCGGGGAGAAGCTCGTCGCAGCACTGCTCGGACTGCTCATCTTCCCCTTCCTCAACCTCGTTCTGACTGCATTCGGGGTCGGCCTGGGATGGTCCATCCCGGCCATCCTGTCGATTGCGACCGCCTTCCTGCTCTTCCTCATCCCCGACATCGAGATCCGACGCCGGGCAACCGCGGCACGAGCGGAATTCGCGCAGGCGCTGAGCTCCTACATCGATCTCGTCGCGCTGTGCCGACGCGGTGGCATCGGCACCACCCAGAGCCTCGAGCGCGCTGCGCAGGTGGGAGATTCATGGGTGTTCCTGCGCCTCGACGAGGAACTGTACGAAGCCGGGCGCTCCGGCGAAGCCCCGTGGAATGCCCTGACACGCGTCTCCCATGAGCTCGGCCTGACCGAGCTGGGCGACCTGGCCGACATCATGAACATGACCGGAGACAAAGGCGCATCCGTCTACGCATCACTGCGGGCAAAGGCCGCGGGCCTGCGATCCGCTCAGGCCAGCGCAGAACAGGGTGCGGCAGCGGAGGCCACCGAAAAGCTGGCTATGCCGCTGGCCGGACTTGCCGGCTTGTTCATCATGCTGCTGCTCATCCCGGCACTGACCATCATCACCGGCTAGTCCGATTCGATGGCGCGCAGCCAGCGCCGCGAAAGGAGCGAGACGCCCAGACCACCGAGCCTGGCCGGTCACGATCATCCAGTCCAGCTCACCTGCTACACATCGACCAAACACAAGGAGCCCACCATGAGCATCACCACCGTCGCTACCGCCACCCGGCGCACCGCCCGCGAGGCCGTGACCTCCTACATCACCCTCACGATGATGTTCGTCGCCGCACTGGCAGGCACCCTCCTCCACCGCGCCGGCGGCAAAGACTCAGACCGCGGACCCTCCACCCTCGAGTACGTCTTCCTCGCCGTCCTGGTTGTCGGCGCCGCCGCCGCAGCCGGTGCGATCGTCGTCCGCAAGATCATGTCCCGCGCAAACGCAATCCCCGACTGAAATCAGACAGCGCTGCATCGATTGGAGAGACGGTGAGTACGTGACATACCTCGTGAGGGTCTTCCAGGCCGCTGCGATGGTGGCAGTCGCTGCGGTGCTTGTGCAGCTCGGAATCGATTCCTGGCCGTGGCCGTATATCCCTATTCCGTCCTGAAAAGCCAGCCGTCCAACAACTATCGGAAAGCAGACCATGGTCACACTGGAACAGTTGATCGACCGATGGCGCCGCGATGACCGAGGCCCGGCGACGCTCGTGACGGTCATCGCGATGGTCGCATTCCTTCTGATCTTTTCGGTCCTGCTGCAAACCGCTCTGTTCTTCCACGGCCGTGACGTCGCCAACAGCTGCGCCGAAAAGGCACTGAAGAACACGAGATCCCAGTACGGCAACCAAGCGCTCGGAACAGCTGCCGCTTATGCCTGCATCGCCCAGGCAGGAACCGGTGACCTGCAGATCCCGGTTGTCCTCGTCAGCAAGAACATCCGCGAAACAACCGTCAACATCACCGGAAAAGCCCCTTCCCTCGTCCCGGGTCTCGAATTCCCCATCGTCGTCAACCACACCAAACCGACTGAACGCGTCACCAACCCGGGAGGAATCGGATGAGAGGCACCCGATGGATATCCCGCGCCCGCCGAGATGACCGGGGCGACGTCACGATCGAGCTGTGCCTCGCAACCGTCATCCTGATCTTGCTCCTGGGCTGGATGTATGCGTACGGCGTCAACCGACAGGCGCACCAGAAGGTTGAACACGCCGCCACCGAGGGTGCCCGTGCAGCCTCACTCGCCCGCACCATCGCCACGGCCACCCCGCTGGCGTACCAAGCAGCGGCCGGCAGCATGGACGGACAAGGCCTCAAGTGCGCCACCATGAACGTCAACGCCGATACCAGCGGATTCCGCACCAGACCTGGTGTCCCCGCCACGGTCGAGGTCACAGTGACCTGCCAGGTCTCCTTCGACGCACTTGGATGGCCCGGAGTCAATGGTGCCCGCACCGTCACCGCTACCGCAATCTCGCCGATCGATACCTACCGGGAGCGCACCCGATGACCAACGCCCTGCGTAAGCGACTCGCCTCCCGACTGCCGGCGGAGCACCGCGACAAGGGTGCCGTCACCCTGATGACGGTGGTCTTCGCCCCTGTCCTGATCTTCTTCGTCTGGGGACTGATCGTCGACGGTGGCGGCATGCTCACCGCCGACCAGCGAGCCGACAACGTCGCCGAGGATGCTGCCCGAGCAGCCGGTCAGCAGATCATCGGATCGGTGAGCGCCCGCGGCATCGGCACGGTCGTCGACCCGGTCCGCGCGACCGCAGCCGCCAAGAGATACCTGTTCGAGGCCGGCGTCGACGGTGACGTGATCCCCACCGGCCCGCGCACCCTCCTGATCACGACCCGCATCGTCTACAACTCGAAACTTCTGCCATACCCCAGAACGAAACTGCTCATCGGTACGGCCGCTGTGAATCTCAACCGCACCAACGCCGGGGAGGTGTACATTCTGTGAGCGCAAACGCCGCGCGGTCACGCCTTGCCGGACTCGGCTACCTCCTGATCCTGGTGATGCTTGTCGCCGGGATCCCGGCCGCGCTCTGGGCGCTGCGCGGCAATCCGCTCGACATACCGTGGTCGGATTTCGAAGGTTTGCTCGCGAGTCCAGATGACGGCAGTCTTCTCATCGCCCTTCTTCCCCTTGTTGGCTGGGCTGCTTGGGCCACCTTCACCGTACCGATTCTGCTCGAACTCGCGGCGACACTGCGTGGCGTCAAAACGCCGAAGCTGCGCCTTCTTCGCTCACAACAGCGGACGGCGACGTTCCTCGTCAGCGGCGCCCTCTTGCTCCTGACCGCCGGAACCGCCACCGCCGCACCCGTCCTGACCCAGCCTGCGGACGTGGGAAGCACGTCTCCGTACGCGCCGCACTCGCAGCAGGAAGATCCGAGCGCGTTACCGCAGACGCAGGTGGATCCGCGGGCTACCCGGGTGGCGGTACAACCGGCGGGGCCGACAGTGACGACCGTGCGGGGAGACACCCTGTGGGGATTAGCCCAGCAGCATCTCGGAGAGGGCCGCCGCTACGCCGAGATCCTGGACCTCAACCGGACTGCTGTCCCCGAGCCAGGGTTTCTGGCCGAAGGGTTGACCCTGCAGCTGCCCGCATCCCAGCTCGAGGTGGTACGCGGCGCCTATACGGTCAAGCAGGGCGACACCCTGTGGGATATCGCCGAGCGAGAGCTCGGCGATCCTTTGCGTTTCAAGGAGATCACGACTCCCGACGGCACCCCGGCTGGCGAGCTGATCACGGTCGGCCAGCAATTGATCATGCCCACCGCCGCCTCCGCGGCGGCTGACGCTACGCCGGCGCCGGCCTTGGTGCCGCCGGCTGATGCTGTTCCGGCTCCGGCTCCGGCTCCCGCTCCGGCTCCGGAAGCTGTTCCGGCTCCCGCTCCCGCTCCGGAAGCTGTTCCGGCTCCCGCTCCGGCTCCCGCTCCGGCTCCCGCTCCGGCGCCCGCGCCTGTGGATGTCGCCCCCAACTGGCAACTCGACCCCGTCGAGCCTCAAATGCCTGCCGACCTCGTCACCAATGACGCGCCGGCAGAGACCGATACCGAGGACGGCTCATCCGACGTCGTGTTCATCGGTCTCGGAATCTCAGCGGTTGCTGCAGCTGGACTCACCGGGCACCTCGCTCTTCGTCGCCGCAAGCAACAACATCGCCGCCGCCGCGGCGAGCGCATCGCCCTTCCCGCCGAAACCGCGATCCAGGCGGAGCAAGCACTCACGGCCGCCGCTGATCCGCTCACCACCACCCATGTCGACATCGCATTGCGGCACCTCGCGCACCACTGCAGGTCCACGGGTATCGCTCTGCCGGGCCTGCTGGCGGTCTTCGTCGGTGACAACGACATCGACCTCGGACTCGTCGAACAGGTCTCACTCCCCGCGCCTTGGACACAGATCGACGACACCACCTGGTCAGTAGATCCGAGAGCGTTTCCGCGCGGCGTTCCCGAGGCCGAGATCAGTCCGTACCCGGCGCTGACGGCAGTCGGAACCAGCGACGACGGTCGCGACCTCTTGCTCAACCTCGAACAGATCGGCCACCTCGCCATCAGCGGCACCCCGACTGCAACAGCCGGGGTGCTGCGTGCGCTCGCCGTCGAGCTCGCAGTCTCGCCCATCGCCGACAGCCTCCACCTCAACCTCGTCGGATACTGCGCCGACCTGCCGGAGGCAATCGACAACGGCCGCATCACCCACTCCGAGGACGCCGACACGGTACTGACGACACTCGCCAATCACGTCAAACTCGACTCCGAAATCCTCGCGGACAACGACTTCGAGTCAATCGCGCAGGCACGCACGTCGTACACCACCAGCGAGCTGACCGCACCCGAGATCGTTCTGATCGCCGATCCGGTGACCGAGGCACAGGCCGGGCTACTCGCCGGCATCGCACGGCACGCACCCCGAATCGCGTTCGCCGCAGTGACCACCGAGAGCGCACATACCAACGCCAAATGGACCCTCGAGGTCGACGACAACGGCTCGGCCGTCCTTGCTCGTCCAGGAATCGCGTCGGCCGGCATCACAGTGACCACCCTCGATGAGGAGAGCTACGCGTCTGTCCTAGACCTACTGACCACCACCTCACGCGAACCTCGCGTTGCCCACAAGGGCGATAACCTTGACATTCGATGGGAAGCAGCCCGTCTCGACAACGACATCTCGACCGACGAGTTCATCACCAGCTCCGATCCCGCAACCTTCAGCGTGGTCGGGAACGAGGACCTCGACCATGCCGTCGACCGACCAGAGCCGTCCGATTCGGATGAGGTCACCGCAGAAGGCGAGCTGCCGGAGGCGGATCACATCTGGATCAGGCTGCTCGGCGTACCCGCCGTCACACCCCCGTCACCAGGGCCGGCCGAAGGCCGAGAGAAGAGCCTGACCGAAATCGCCGCGCTTCTCATCACCACTGATGGCGGAGTCCTCGCCGCGGACATCGACAGCAAAATCTGGCCCCATGACGTCGAAGCCGCCAGAACCGGCACAGCCGAGCAGGAGAAAGAAGCGAAGGCCCGGCTCCGCCGGCGCCGCAACGAAGCGCTCTCTCGCCTGCGTAAGTGGCTCGGTGACACCGAGACCGGTGAACCCGCCCTCATCAAGTCCGGAGATCGAACCGGTCGGACCCCGCAACGGCTCCACGACGCCGTCACGACCGACTGGGACTACTGGGAGGAACTCGTCAATTCCCATCCCGCTGACGTCGACATCGCCCGGCTATCCGCAGCACTAGCTCTGGTCACCGGTCAACCTTTCAGTAGCGATGACCCCACCGCCTACGGGTGGGCCGACCACACCAAGCAGGACATGATCTCCGCCGTTACCGACGTCGCCGAGGAGCTCGCCACCCGCTACATCCGCGGCCAACAAGTTCCCCAGGACCTCGCGGCTGCACACGCCGCCGCGGAGACGGGCCTCGAGGTCGACATAGTCCACGAAGGGTGCTGGCGTGCGGCGATCATCGCCACCCACTTTTCGGGTGACACCGAGATCACCCAAAGGTTGATCGATCGCATGATCACCGAGCTCGACGCCCTTGAAGAAGAGCCCGAACACGAAACCAAGATGCTCTTGAGTCAGCTCGACTCCACCTACGGGAGCCACTACCGGATCGGAGCAGCATCATGACGCGCCGCATCGCCGCACTGGCGACACTCACTGCTGCGATGTGCCTGACAGCCAGCTGCAGCATCCTGACCCCAGAACCGGTCATCCTCGAAACCAACGCCGGACCCACGTTCACCGGGCCGCCCGGCTCCGGAAAGTCCCCCGAGCAACAGGCCGGTGAAGCCGCACTGGTGAAGGTCAACGAGTACTACACGGTGCTCGCGCGTCTGAGTGCCGATCCCGCCGCCAACCCCGCAGATCTCGACAATGTCGCGGCCGGCAACTTCCTTCAATCGACGAAGCGGGACATCACCGCGCATCGCATCGAGGCGGACGCAGGCGAGGTCAAGGTTCTCAAGAACACCATCACCCGCCACAACATCCCGATCGACGAAAACGGCATCCCTACGCCCGGCACCGCGACCATCGAGATGGACGTCTGCCTCGCCCGCGCTACCGACGTTCTCGAGCTCGGGAAGCCGATCCTGACGAACGCCGCTTGGCCCGACCCAGCAGGATGGAGAGTCACAGCCGACTACACACTGCCCGGTACGCCCTGCAATGCCGGACTTTTCTAGGAGATACGACTATGGCACACACCACCATCCGCCGAACCGCCGTCGCTGCCTTGGCTGCGACGGCCCTATTGGTCGGCGTGACCGCCTGCTCCGACACCGACGCGGCGGATCCGGCGGTAGAGCTCACTGTCACCGGTGACCCGGCGTTCGAGGGTCCCGACGGGGCGGACACGTCGAACAAGACTCCTGACGAGTTGGCACGGGAACAGGCGCTTGCGAAGGTCAATGACTTTTACGCTGTCGTGGGCAAGCTTGATGGCGATGCCGCTGCGCCGATTGAGCAGCTCGACACCGTTGCCGGTGGTCCCGTGCTGGATAGCTGGCGGGGAGATATCACCCTGCGTCGATCGCAGAACGTGGTCGGAGCGGGCGACGTCAAGGTTGTCGATGCGAAGATCACCGACGCCGGCATACCTGTAGGCGACGACGGCAAGGCTATCTCCGGGCCCGCCTGGGTCCACGTGCGCGCCTGCACCGACATCTCCGGTATGACCTGGACGAAGTCAGACGGTAGTCCCGCCTACGACGTCAACCGGCCGCAGTTTGTGCTCGCCCAGTTGACCGTCCGGAATGCGGATTGGCCCGATGCAAACGGCTGGCGAGTCACCAGCGATGCAGCTGCCCGATACGCGCCGTGTGATGCACCATAACCAAGGAGAACACATGCCAAATCGTCGTCGTTTTCATGCGGCCGTGATCGGCGCGCTCGTTCTGGGGAGCCTGGTTGCGTCGCCACACTCAGCGCTTGGACAACCCGGCTTCGGTTCTGGAGGAATAGACGTCGCTCCCGGTTCCGGAAATCTGGGTGCGAACATTGTCGTTCAAGGCAGCTACGTCCAGGTACCTTCGGCGTCGCCTGGCTCCGGCGGCTCCTCAGGGGCGAGTGCAGCGGGGACGGGCGGCGGTGGGTCTGGATACAGCGGTGGTGGTGACGTCGTGGCCGCTCCTACGGGACCTCCGGTTCGGGAGCAGTTGAAGGCGTGCGGCCGATTCACGGACTGCGTTCCGCTGAGTCCGGATGTGGGTATGCCGGCCACCCCGGTGAGCATGGCGCAGGTCATGAATGTGGTGGGAACAGCCGTGACCGGGATGCAGCTTGAGGAGCCGCCGATGTGCTGGACCCCCGAACCTGCCAACTTCCCTGGTGGGAGAACCGGTTTGGTCGGAAAGAACGCGTGGGCGTGGGTTTGCCCGGATCAGATCCGGGAGAGCACCGTCGGTCCCGTGACACGGGTCGTCCCTGGTCCGGGAGGCGTCGTGGTGACCGCCACAGCTGTCAACTCGAGTGTCACGATCAACTGGGGGGACGGGTCCCTCCCGACAATCTGCCCGGGCGCGCTTCTACCGTTCACCCCGTACAACGACCTGATCGACGCCAGTCCGCTGACCCCACCGAGTGGATTGCCATCCCCGACATGCGGTCACCACATCGAGAAGACATCGATCACGCAGCCCGGCGGCGTGAACAACGTATCGGCGACGGCGGCCTGGATTGTGAACTGGACAGCAGTATGGCCAGGTGGCGGAGCAGGTGGAGTCGTGCCTGTTCCGTTGACCTCCAACTACCAACAGCGAATCGGTGAGCTACAGGTGCTGGTTACGCCCAATTGATTCGACGTGGACTCCGTTCGATGTTGGTGCGGCGTCGGTCCGGTCAGAAACTCAGTGGCGCTGGACGCGCAGGACTGAGTCCCCGGATCGATGCCCTCGCGTCGCTGCGGTGTCGACGTCGCGAGCTGTGCAATGAGCCGTGAAGTAGCTCAGATCAGGAAGTGGTGCTGCTGCTGGAGTTTGATTGCCAAATTGAGTGAGGGTGTGATGGAGAAGCCCACTGCTACGTTCTGGCTCGCTAACGAGGAGACGAGTTGTTGTCTCCTGCGGAAACCAACAGAACGGAGAACAGCATGACCGTAGAGCAGGCGGTTACGACCACTTCCGCAACCAAGCCGGTGAGCACCCTTGCGCAGAAGGTCACGGCCGTCGCGGCCGTCGCGATCGCCTTGTTGATCGTGCTCGGCGGCTTTCTCATTGGGACAATGGTCTTCACCGCGGCGGAGGGCGTTGATCGAACGATCTCGAACCTGGCAGATGTAGACGACCCACGAGTTGTACGACAGGCGATCTGCCTGCCGTACTCCGATTTCGTTCTTCGGCAACATCAGGCAGGCCTGTCTACATCGCAGATCCAAGGCGTGCTGGATTATGCCGGACACGACGGAGAGGGCAGCGCAGTCGACAACTCGGATGTCTGCGGCAGCCCGCAATCTATTCTCGACGCGGCGGGGATCAAGTAGGTAGTCAGACGGCAGGCTGCCCCACGGCACTTCCACAGGCGTTCAACTTGGGGAGTACGTAGCCACCCGCGCTGATGAGTATCGAAGACGCCCGCCACCAGTCTTTATGGTGGGGGGCATGCGTCGAGCGATCGACGAACCGCTAGAGTTATTGGTGTTCTGGTGATCATCCCCCCAATTTTGTTCCCAGAACCCCCCTCTGCCCCGGCGTCAACCGATGCCGGGGCACATTCATTGCAGTGAGGACGGATCGAGGGTGACGGAGACGAGGCCAGGGCGGATCCCCGTGGGCGATCCCATTGCACTGCGCTTCGATCCAGAGCCCAAGCGCAAGCTCGAGGACATGGCCGAGGGGATCGGCCCCCGTCGATTCGGGGCGTTGATTCGTGTTGCCTGCCGACGACTGGTCACCCAGCCCAAAGCTGTCGGCACTGGCCTCGCCGAACAGCGACGGCTTTCGGAAGCGCTGCGGGCAATCCCGCTGGTCATGCTCAAGATTAAGCTGGAGCCGGACACAGCCCAGGAGTTCGCGGCGCTGGCCGCCGCGTATGACACTACGGTCAGCGCGCTGATGAGGATCGCGCTGCACCGATTCCTGCAAGCGCCTGGCCGCTACAAGCATCCGATGCTCCGCGAGGCCGAGCGGACAGGTTTGTCCGACTGGGTCGACGTGATGGTCAACCCGTCCAGCAAGCAGCAGATCTGGCGACTCGCCGGCCGATACGGGGACAAGCTCAACACGTCCTTGCTCCGGGTCGCACTACGACGCCTGCTCGAGGAGCCCGGTGACCTCGCCGGAGACCTGGAAACCATCGCGCCGCTGCGCGATCTCAGGCCCGAAATCTACGCCAGGGCGAATGTGCACTTCGACGAGCCTCTGCGCGACAAGCTCGACGGGTTGGCTGCACGGGTCGGGTCCGATCGCGCTGAGCTGATGCGCCTTGCCGCGAGACGGGTGCTCGAGGAACCCGGAAAGATCGAACAAGCAGTGAACAACGAGGTCTTCCGCAGCGAGAAGAACCGGAAGCACCTCATGGCCAGGCACGCTCGCCGCCAGGCGCGACGCCACACGCAGCCCGACTGATCACCGCGGACAACCTTCTGTTCCCGACGCTAAGTCACCTGCGGTGCTCCCATGATTGGAAACCCTCGCAAGAATGCTGCGTTCGGTGGCCGGCTTTCGTGCCCACACGAGGGTGGTGGTCACCAGTCTGCGAAGAGGTTGTAGAGCGCATGGCTCGCGATTGAGGGGAGCAGCGACTTTGTCCAGATGGCGAGGGCTCCCCAGAGAAGGCCGGCGACCACCATGAGTGCTGCGTTCAAGGCGGAGAAGGTGTCGTGTCCGATGCCGAATTCATAGCCAAGGAAAATCCAAAGAATGGCGATCAGGATGCGAGCTGCCCATTTTGGCCAGCCGCTGCGAAAGTATCTGCGGGCAAAGACGACCGCAGCGACAAGTGGTCCTCGGAACATGAGTTCTTCAGTGACGACCCCGGACATCAGCGTCAGACCAGGGATGTGGCCGGCCCAACCCGACGTTGACCAGGTGGACCTATCAGCGTCCGCGGCACGTTGCGCAGGTGATTGGTCCGTTCCTGCTGTCGCGACCACGAGGTCGGAAATCGGGCCTCTCAGCAGTGCCGTCACTGCCAGGGTGACGATTGTGACAGCAAGGAGCATCACGATAGTCCGAGGCTGTGGAAGTGCGCAGCCGATGCTGCGTGCTGCCCAGCGGGCCCGGGCGACCGTGGCACGGACGCCATGGGAGGAACCCAACAGAGCAAGCATGCAGAGCAGGAACACGCCCCAGATGATGGCAAGAACAAGAAGGCCGAGTCCGACCGCGTTCCCTTCTTGAGCGGATATGGTCGGTACGCCCGCAAAAAAGATGAGGAATGTGACTGTAAGGAATTAATGTGCCGATTCGGGTGTGTCGCCCTCTCGTGGTGGTATGGCGGCGAGGAGGGCGGCGGCGGTGCGGTAGCGGATGGTTGCCGGTGCCGGGGTGTAGCCGTCCTGTTCGAGCAGTGGCCGCACGTCGAGCAGGGCATTGCCGATGGTGCGGGGGCTGACCTGGAACAGTTCGGCCAGGACGGCGCGGTTGCAGAGCTGGCGTATATGCAGAACGGTGGCCAGGACGCGTTCGGCATCGGTGATCTTCTGGAGGAAGATTCCGCCGCGGCCCCCTGGCATGCGTTCGCCGCCGCGTTGGGCGTAGCGGCGTCGCTCGACCATGGCGGCTTGCCGGACGGCGAGGCGTTCGACGAGGTCGCCCAGTTGCCGGCGACTCATGCCGGTCAGAGCCGGATGCGACAGTGCCTCGGGGAGCGGCCGATTCGGTGTCGGGTCGGGTGCCGTGCCGTCACGGAGAAATCCCGCGAGGTCTGCAGCGGTGCTGAAGCGCAGCCCGATGGTCGGGGTGACGTGATGGCCGTGTTCGTCGAGCAGCATCCGCGTTTCGGCGATGATTTCGCCGATGGAGTTCGGATTCACCCCGAGCAGATCCGACAGCACCCGCTGAGGGCAGACCTGCCGCAGATACACGACGGTGATCAGCAGGGCCGCGGCGTCCGACAGCAGCCGTCGCCCGCCGGCACCCGGGGCATTGCGGCGCCGGCCGCCGCGTTGGTGCCAGCGGCGTTGCTCGGCGCGCGCGGCCTGGGCCGGTGCCAGCCGTGCGGTGAGTTCGTCCAGCTCGTCGCCCGTCATGCCGGTCAGACGCGAGTCGGCGAGCATCGCGACAGCCGCGACGCGCTCGCCTTCCCGGTCCCGGCCGGGAACCGGAGCGGCGTCGGCGTGAGTGGGTTCGATGGTGTAGTTCCACGTTCCGCACTGGGCGTGCGGTCGGATGGGCAACGCGCGCAACTCGTCTCGACCAACCGAGATCCCGATCGGGTAGTCGCCGGTGTCCAGCTCGGCGTCCACGCGCAACCCGGTGCGGGTGCGGGTGGAGGCGATGGTCTTGACCACGACCTCATGGCTGGTCAGCGGCCGCCCTCGCCAGTTCATGGTGATCTGGGAGAACAACCGGTGCTCGATCTTGTTCCACTTCGAGGTGCCGGGCGGGAAATGGCAGACCGTGATCGCCAACCCGGTCTCGGTTGCCAGCGCAGCCAATTCGGCCTTCCACAACCGGTACCGGTAGCTGTTGGAGCCACCGGCGTCGGCGGTGATCAGCAGCCGGCGCGCGTGCGGGTAGTCGGCGGCGCCGCGGGCCTGCCACCAGCGGCGGATGGAGGCGACCGCGAACGCGGCGGTGTCGTGGTCGACGCCGACATTGACCCAACCTGCGTCGGTGGTCAAGTCGTAGACGCCGTACGGGATGGCCCGGTCCGCATTCGGTCCGGTGAAGAAACTGTGATCGACCACCCGCACCGGATCGCCCTGCGGGCGCCACTCGCGCCCCGGGGTGGGCAGCTGGCCGAGTTGTTCCTTCTTCTTCGAATCGACGCTGATCACCGGCTCGCCCGCGTCCTGGTGCGCCTTGACCTGCTCGTTGATGTAGCGGAACTGCACGTCCCGGTCCGGGTGCTGCTCGCCTTCCAACGTCTTGGCGTTGGCCTGCAAACTGAATCCGTTGTCCCGCAACAATCGTCCCACCGTCGGCGCGGACACCGGATGGCCCTGCCGGGTCAGCTCCTCGGCCAGGTGTCGCAGCGACTTGGTCGTCCACCGCAACGGAGACTCCGGATCCCCACGCTCATCCGGCTCGACCAGCGCCAACAACGCAGGCACCAGCTGCGGATTCAGCGCGTCCGCACCCTTGCGGCCCCCACCCGGACGGCGGACCCGACCCGTCGGCGCCGGCTGCTCGCCGGCCTCCAACTCGAACACGCCCCTGCGAACCGTGGTCTCGCTGACACCGACCGCCCGGGCCACCGCCCGCACCCCGCCATGCCCCAGCGACCGGGCCTCCGCCGCCAACGCCAAACGCCGCTGCCGCTCGTTCAGATGCGGCAACAAGACCTCGAACCGCTCCCGCAGCCGCCCGTCGACCTCGCTCACAACCGCCCTACCGCACCGACCCGACTCAAACCGCAAAACACCATGTTATTACCTTACAGTCACAATACCCACAGCAAGACTGCCAAGCACAATCTCGGGAAGCCGGTCTCGAGTGTGGCGGGCCGTCGTGGATTTGTACTTGCTACGAGCAGGTCACCCGTTGATGTTCGGGGCTTGTCGTTGGACAACGAGAGCTACCTTTCCAGTGAATGCGTTTGTGCGGTGATACGTCTGCTGCGAGTTGGACCGCAGTCATGCGATCACCGGTTGATGAGTGCAGCGTGGGGCGTAGATGAGCTGCCCAGCTCGACAGTTCTGCCCCGCGGCACATCCGGACAGCGGGGATCGTCTCGCTCAGAAATTCAGGTGGCGTGCGAGACGGCTGATCGGATGGGTTTCGACATTCGCGGGTCGACCGGGCCCGATGATGCGTACGCCACCGCTCACTCGGACGTGGGCCTCGCCATCGATGCGGACTGTGGTGGTGTCGGTGGCGGCGACCAGAGCTTGACCGTTGGCTTGGACGTGGCAATGACTGTGCGCGAAGACGATGGCGCTGTCTTCTGCGCGGATCCTGGCGTTGTCGGTGCCGACGATATGGCTCTTACCGCGGGCATCGACGGTGCTGTCGTCGAACGCTTCGATGTGAGCATGTTCGTAGGCAGTGACCCTGGCGTGGTTGGACGCTTGGACGAAGCACCGGCCGGCGGCTGCGATGGAGCCGCCGGCGATTCCCGCGCAGGTTTGTCCGATAATTTTGACCTCGACTTGGCTGGGGATGTGACCAAGGTCCAGCCAGTTCTCCGGGTCGGCGTCGATGACGACGGTTTTCGCTCCAGCGGCGAGGCGCTTGGTGTATTCCGTATAGCTGCGGACCGGCGATGTGGAGCGGCCACAATGCGGCCGACGTGAGTTGCGCGTGGTTTTCTTCACTGGTGCCCCCATGAGTCAATAGTGCCTTCGTCTGGTGTCGTTCG
Organism: Rhodococcus opacus B4; assembly: GCF_000010805.1. Classification (NCBI taxonomy): domain Bacteria; kingdom Bacillati; phylum Actinomycetota; class Actinomycetes; order Mycobacteriales; family Nocardiaceae; genus Rhodococcus; species Rhodococcus opacus. Next base: position 78,282 of record NC_012520.1, read on the forward strand.
TGCGAGCGCTGATGCCGGCGCGTCGCGCGTGGGTTGCACGAGGTTCGGTGTGCCGCGGTGTTCTGTGTCAGTCGCCGATCTTGACGGCATTCCCGGTCGGGTCGACGCAGTGCAGATAGGAGTCGGCGTGTGATCGGTCCGGAAGGTAGGGCCAGCTGCAGTTCCAAGCGTCGATGACAGCGAATCGCCCTTGTCCTTGTGCGGCGACCGTGCGGTCGTTGAGGTAGCGATCACTGATGCTCAGTGCTGCTGGGCAGCTCGGAGTTCCGGCGATGATGATCACAGGTGCAGTCGCACCGTTCAGGTTGTTCGTGACGATTCCGCACTGAGCGCTCGTGGGCGGCAATGCGGTGGCCTGCGTAGTCGTCGCCGGCTGTGTCTCGGATAGCCGGGTCTGAGCGTCGGCCACGCCGGGCTGACCTTGATCAACGGTAGGGTTCGTCGACCACTCGACGCTTGTGGCAGCAGCAGCTGGTTCGGCTGACGGGGATACGGTCTCGGCTTCTGTGCTGCTGCACCCGGTGAGGATGGCGGCCGTGATGAGGGACAGTGCAGCAAATTCCGTGGTGGTTCGTCGATTCACGAGTACTCGCTTCTATTCCAGTCCGACAGGGAGGACGCAATGTCGAGCCCAGTGATATGTGATGACCTGGACAAAACGACGCCCGGCGCGACCACCGCCGCACCAGCGGGTCAAGCTGCGGTTTCTCGAAGGGCCCTTCCAGTGCGCGGGCTCCCGCATCGGTTCGGTGGTGCTGAGACTGTCCACGTGGACGGCTAGTGTCGATCTATCCCTTATGTCTGTCGCACAGTTGCGGAGGAGTGCCCAAGATGACCGAACCGACGTCCGAGTTGGCGGGCAGTGGTCTCAGCGAGGAGCCACAATCGCCGGCCGTCGGTGCTGAAGATGCGGCAGGGCAACGCAGTGATCATCTGCCGGCGACGGTGTACGCGCCTGCTGGGAATGTCGTCGTCGCGAGTGTGGTGGTGTGGTTCGCGGTTCGGTGGTTTGATGCCGAATACGGCATAACAGCGCTGTGGTGGGCTGCAAGCGCCTGCGCTGCAGTTGGTGCGGCGTTGAGTGCGGCAATAGCGCCGATGATGGCCCGGTTGTGTAAGGCGGTCGATATTCCATCAGAGGCAACCGGCCGGCGGATCGTTCCTGCGGCTACGACCGCGGGAATGTGGTTTGGCGCCGTGCTGCTCGCCCGCGGCGACGCGATCTTGACAGCCTGGCTTGCACTGAGCCTGCTGTGCGTGTGGGCAGGGTGGATCGATCACTTCACGCTGCGGTTTCCGTTGACGTTGATCCGGTTGACCACTGCAGTGGGCCTGATGTTCGGGGCATTCGCTGTGGCGGTGGATCAAGATCCTGCGGCAGGTGGGCGCGCTCTTCTCGCCGGAATGCTGGTGTTCGCGTTCAACCTTGCCTTCGCGATCGTCACCCGCGGCTACCCCGGGCTCGCCGACGTGCGTTTGAGTTTCATTCTGGGTGCTGCCCTGGGATGGGTCGGATGGATGAATGTGCTCTCAGGGATGTTGCTACCGAACGTCCTCGCGCTCGTGGTGATGCTGTGGGTGAAACTTATCGGACGACGGAAGGATTTGGGGGAGTTCGGTTTCGCCCCCTTCCTCGTCTCCGGAACCGCGCTGGCGATCGCGGTCCCCCCGATGTGGTGGATCGTCTGGATCTAAACGCCGCAAGGAGTCCTAGGTTTTGCCTGGTGGTGGCCAAGTGGAGGTGCGATGCGGATGAACGTTTCCCGGGGGTGTTCCCAAACACAAGGGAAGGAAAGGGGGAGGGAGTGAGTGATATACGGGTAAGGCCGATTTCCTATCGTGACGAGGTTCTTCGACTTGTTGCTGTGGGAAGTGTCTCGTTAGCGTGTGCTGTCGGTGTGGCGTTGTGGGCGCTCATGGTTGTCGACGTTCAGGGTGGGGCAACCGGGTGGTGGTAGGGGTCGGTTGTTGGGTCGGCTATCTTGGGTTGACGCTCCCAATCTTCCTAGCTTATTCCCCGAATAACATCGACTGCATCAGGTTCCTCGTTGGGCATTACGCGATTGTCGTGAGCTTGGGCGTCATCGCGACTTTGCGTCTATCGCAAGGGGAGTCGATCGCGCCCTCATCGACGGGGATGTGGGCGGCGGTTGCTGGAGTGACCGTCTTCATTTTTTCGGTCGCCTCTGTTTTAGCTGTGAGGGAGCTTGATGCGGCTCGGCGTCGTGGACATAGGGCGACGCGGTTGACCGATCCGACACTGCCTGCGCAGCTGATCGGCATTCGCGAGTTGGTGCTCGAACTTGCTTCTGCTACCGAGGGTTCGGACTCACAACGAGATTGCGACGAGCGGCTGCGGGAGGCCGTCAAAGGGTTGCGTCTAGTTTTCGGGCATGTCTATCGGTTGACGATTAACTTGGTGGCGTGGTTCCTTCTGAGGGGAAAACCAGCCCCCGTTCCAGCGGAGAGGGTGGACGAGTTGCTTGCGACCATCGATCAGAGGTTGCTGATTCTCGCTTCGGTTCCGTACGAGGAGGGAACAAGTTTGGGCGCGTGATGGATGAGTACGAAACGGCGGCGAGCAGGTTTCGGAACGTGTATCGGCGACCACCGATCCGAAATTGAGTGTCTGAGCGGGGTGGTGATGCCGTGATCGGCGCGCGATCGAACGTGTTCTTCGGCTGAGGTGTCGAGGGCCGGGTGACTGGTTTCGAGATTGGGAGGTGTTTCGGTATGGACGATGCGGACCAATCCGCCCCGATGCCGTCGATCGTTCAGACGGAACTGCCGTGTGAGTTCTGCGCGGAGCATCCTCAGTACTTCCCCGGTGACCCCGTCGGCTTCGTGCGTGCGGCTCGCTGGGCGGTGGTCGTCAAGGATTGCTGCCACTTCGACGCTCGCGTGGACTACCTCCTGTGTGACGAGCACTGGGCAATGATCCGACACCAACAGCTGCCCGGGCAGTGCCCTCGGTGCGGGGCGATCGCCTACTCAGTAAAGGACATCGTGTGTACCGAGATCCCTCTGGGAAGGACGGTCGATGGGGCGTGGCCGGTGATCCGTCGATAGGCGCGGAGCCACCGTGTCGTTGACCGGCAGACTGGCCTTCAAATAGGACGGCCGCCGCCCCAACGGTGTTCCGGGCGCGGACATCATGCTGAGCGATGTCGGCCTGTGGATGAAGACCCATCGGTTCTGTCCAAAGACATGTCACACAACCCCAGTTGTGTGGATCTTCCTCCAGATGATTGGGAGTGGTGGCACTTCCTACGACGGAGGAGCGTCTGTTGTGGCGGAGTTGCCGATCGCTCGCGGTCGAGGTGGGGCAGTCAAGGTCCGGACCTATGGTCCTCGCAATTGCTGTCGTGAGGACTAAGGAGTGGTACCGATGAATGTTGAGGTTCGCCGTATCCACCCGACGGATGCGAAGAAAATCCGCCGCCACCTTCATTCAGAGTCGCTCACCGGGCGTCACCGCGCGGACCAGTATGGATGCGGATGGTTGGCTCGAGGTCTGGATGGCCAGCGATGAGGGCCCCCGGGGATCGCACACGCCTCGTCCTCACCGCCGACGGCACCTCTCTTGCGGTGCGTGAGATCGGATCCCAGATGGCGCCGGTCACTGTGATTTTCGCGCACGGATTCTGTCTCCACATGGACGCCTGGGCACCGCAACGGGCCTACCTGGCTATGGTCTGGCGTGGGCGTGCCCGGTTGGTCTTCTTCGATCACCGCGGCCATGGTGGATCCGGCGCGGCTGACACCGACAGTTACACGATCAGCCAGCTTGGACGGGACCTGGATGCGGTGATTCGCACGGTGGCACCACAGGGTCCGATTGTCCTCGTCGGGCACTCGATGGGCGGGATGGCCGTGATGTCCTACGTCGCCCATCACCAAGAGGCCGCGGCCGCGCAAGTCGTGGGAGTCGGGTTGATCTCGACCGCCGTCGACAATGTCGCCGGCGCCGGCATCGGGCGCGCTCTGAATACACCGGCGGTGACGTTGTTGCGGTCGGCATCAGCTCACGCCCCAGGGCTCGTCGGGCGCAGCTGGAATCTCTCACGTCGCATCTTGTCGCCGGTGGTCGGCGCAACTTGCCCGCTTGCTCCGAGTGCAAGTGTCCGTGCCGCCGCCACGTCTTACGGGATGGTCCACGCGACGCCGATCGCCACCGTGGCCGCCTTCCTGCGTGACCTGCGGATCTACGACGCTTCCCCGGCGCTCGACGTGCTCGCGAAGGTGCCGGCGTCGATCATCTGTGGAACCCGGGACAGGGTGACCCCGATCGGGCACTCACAGCGACTCGCGGCGGCTCTTCCCCTCGCCGAACTGATCCCGGTGAGCGGAGCGCGGCACATGGTCGGACTCGAGCGCCCTGACGTGGTGAGCGAGAGTCTCGATCGACTGCTCGGCCGCGCGGTAGGGCGCCGCGAACAGGACACCACCCGCAGATCCAAATCCGACCTCGTCGGGGCGTGAGATCTGCGCGTGCCTCAGACCTGACGAGACAACCACTGATGGGAGAAGTGGTGAGTATTCACCAGGACGTTGACCTGTCATCCGGTCCGGCGCACCACCGGACGGACAAGCTCGTTCACCGCGGCGCGAGGTCGTACACACGCCATGTTCTGAACCGGGTGGCAGCGTGTGGTGTGCAGGTCGGGGCGCGGCACCGGTGCATCGATCTGCATCACGAACCGAAGACCTACAACCCATGGCAAGACGTCACCTATTGCCGCTGCGGTCACATCCGGTGGGCCGGCGATCATGCGCAGTTCGACACCGCCGTCGAAGCATTCGACGGTTTCCCTCATCACCCCTCGGGGAGGCCAGATCCACGGACCTATCCCGGAAAGAATGACACCGAATCGCGGCAGGTCAGCGAGCAGCGGCCCATCGGGCGAAGCGAGCTACGCCGATGATCCCGGCAGAAGCGGGCGACCCCGCGGCCCGCGCTGTTCTGGACATGATCGACCGCGTCGAGATCGACCCTGAGAGCGACCAGTTTCTGACGGCGCTCGACCGCATCCACTTACAACTCCTCTCGCCGAGGGCGGCCACAATCGTCGCAAGGCGAGCGGAGCTGGGTTTTACCGCCCACGACGTGAATACCTATCCCCGACGGAATATCTGGCGCACGCAGGTCCCGTTCGGGCGGACGAACGGCGGTGTCGTTGTCGAGATTCCCCTCGTCGTGATCGCACCTGTTCTGATCGGCATGATTCCTGTCCTACTCAACATGAATCCGCTGTTTCAGTCTCCGATCACAGATCTGACGGTATTCATCTCCGCGGCTGCAGGTGTGGAGGTCCTCGCGATGTGGTGGTGGATCCGCCGCGATCCCCTCAGACTGACCGCGGCGGACAAGCAGATGATCCGCGGCAGCATTGCCAAGCTCGATGCCTACGTCTCGGCCGGCGGCGACTACTTCGAACTTCGTCTGGCCATGACTGCGTCCGCGATCGTCGACGATATTCGTGAAGTGCCGGCATGGAGTCACGAGGACCTCGACATCCACCGCATCCGGCTCGACATCGAGGACCAACTCCGAATGATTCTCTGCCACTGCGGTGAGCTGGCAACTTTCCGGGCCAGCGTCGGCGAACCCACGAGGGGAGTCAGTGCCGAGGCTGACGCGGCTCGGGCCGCCCACCACGAGCAGCGACGGTGGTTCGAACAGGCCAAAGAATCACTGATCGGGCGGGTCGCAGCGTTGTGGACATATCACCAAGACCTACTGATGCTTCAGGACTCCATCGACGGTACTGCGGCTCTCGGTCGCATCGACGCTCACGCACCGGCGCTCGGAGAACTGCTGGTCAACTCGGCGAATGATGACCTCGCAGCGTCGGCAATCGGTGACCTGGCCACCGACCTGGCCGATCAACACCAGGCGCGGGAAAAGGCGCTGGCCCAGCTGCGCGGCGACGTCACCGGATTCGATCGGCGCAACTGATGGGCCGCAGCCATGACCGGATCAGCCCAGACCGCGGCAACGGTGTGTTCGATCCCGACCGGGGCGACAGCGACGTCGCCACCCGCAAGGAAGGCGCCCTGATCTCGCAGCACGCCTACGACACCCGAGCCGATCTCCGCAGCGGAGCACGAGAACTCGACACCGCTACCGAGAACCTACCCGGATTGACCCGAGCGCAACGGGACCTCAACCGCGCCTATCCACGGCCCACGCCGGCGGCAATCGGAAACTCTCGGCTACGCCCCCAGCTGCCACCGGCGATCGAACTCCGTCGCACACTCTCGGCACGACAACGGAACACCCGATCCGCGGCGAAGCGCCGCGTCCTCGACGCCATGCCGAAAACTCAGTACACGGCGCTGGCGTCGTTGACTTCGGACCCGAAGACCTGGCGGGAGACGAACAACGCCCTCTCCGCTGTGGCCGGCGACGCTGTCGAGCTCGACGATGCTCGCCGCAAGCAGGTCCAACGAGTGGACAGGGCCATCCAACGATACGAACGCGCATCCGGACGAGGTCATCTCGTGTACACCTCGGTGAGCATCCCCAACGCGGTCGTGAACCCGTCAGATCTGCCCTCGACGCTATCGCCGGGGACGGTCCTGTCCTTCGACCGGTTCACTGCAGCAACCCATTCGCTGCACGAACTGGACTCGACCGCCCGGCCCACCGATGTCGTCTTCGAGATCCAGACCGACCGGGGTATGTACTACGGGCAATCTTCCCGCGTAGACAACTCGCACCACTTACTGCCACGAGGAATGCAGCTACAGGTGGTGGGGGCTCATTTTGTGCCGTACGAGCGACCCGGACAGCCACCAGGGGAGCGCCTGGTCGTCCAACTCGTCGATCACGAGACGCCATGACGAGTCGAGGCGGGGGGTTCGAGACAGATTCAACCCACGGGAAGGAACACACAGTCATGACTGCGGACAAGCCGCGCCACCGGCGCCCCGACCTGACCTTTCATCCCGATATCTTCGCTGCGCCCGCGCAATTCAGAGTGGTGAAAGCCGCGCCACACGACGATGCGGATCCGACCACGGACACAACGCAAGGGAAGGAGGGCTCCGGCGCAGACGCTCATACCGGACGACGAGATGGCAAGGGGCTGTGAGCAGAAAGAAAAGTCGGAGGCCACCTACAAGATGGTGTGCCTCCGACTCACCCAGTGCATTCTCAGTACCCACACCCTATTTGATCTTCCGCATCCGGTCCAATTCTCTACGCCCTATTGGCCGATTGTGGATGCCCGACTGGGTTGCCCCGGTTGTGAGTTCGGTCGAGTTGTACAGGTCCATCTCTACTGTCCTGATCGCACGACACCCTCGCGGTCATCGAGACAATACTTCCGCCCTTGGCCGCCACACCCTCGGCTAGGAGACATCATGGATTTCGCATCGATCATCATCGGCGTCGCAGTGGCCGGCGCATCAGCTGCCCAGGGCGGCGGAGTGGACCCCGCGATCACCGACAGCGTCACGTCGGTCGCACAGAAACTACCGCCAGCTCTCGCCCAGTATGTCCCGGACCCGCAGCCCTACCTCGACGACGCGGCCCGGGCCGTGCAGCAGGCGCAGGAGCAGTTGCCCGACGAGTGGCAAGCCGAGATCGAGAACGCCATTCCACCGGAAGTCCGGGATGCCGCTGAGGGGGCCAGGGAACAGCTCCCGCCCGAGGCTCAGGGTCTGATTCCCGAGGTGGTCCTGCCCGCCCCAAGTCCGGAGCCCGGGCCCGCCGGCGGTGTCGCCGACCCAGCGGGACCCGCAGCTCAGGCACCGTCATCGACTCCGCAGCAGGAGACGAATCCGTTATTCCTGTCTCCTGTCGTCAGCGGAGCACCCACCACTGCGGCCGGCATCCCCTCCCTGACAGGAATGCTCGCCCCGACCGCAGTCAGCGATCTGACCTTCGATCCCCGCTTTCCCCGCAACCTCGAGTTCGCGCGTGCGGTCATCGAAGCGGCGATGCGTGCGATCGGATTGCCCTACCAATGGGGCGGAGGCCTTCTCACCGGACCGTCGATGGGCGACGGCACCGGAGGAGCTACCGCCGGCTACGACTGCTCTGGGCTCACTCGCTTCGCCTACTACATCGGTACCGGCGGCACGAAGGTCTTGCCGCGAACCTCACAGGAACAGTTCCGGGCAGGCCAGCAGATCAGCATGGACCGAGCCCAGCCTGGTGACCTGCTGTTCGGGAACTGGCAGGCAGACGGGGCCAACCACGTCGCGATCTACCTCGGTGGCGGAAGAATGCTTGAAGCACCGCAGACCGGGGAGCTCATCCAGATCAGCGCCGTGCGCTCGGACATGGTGCCCGCCCGCTTCCTGTGACCATCGGGGACAGTGCCCTGTGCTTGATCCCGAAGCGGAACAATACGATCGCCACTATAGACCCAGACCGGTCAAAAGTCGTGTCGCGACGTGCGGCACGACCGCAGAGACGAAGGAGACAGTGACACATGACGATTACGCCAGCAGCCCACAAGAAGGCAATCGAGACCGCGCGAAAGAATGCGGAAGCACTGGCGCAGAAGGCAATCGAAACCAGAGTCGCGCTTGTCGGAGCCATCGGGGAAGCAGTGGAAGAGCTTGCCGCACTCGATTCCGCACGCGAGGCAGCTGTAGATGCAATCAGGACGGCCCACGAGAACGCGATCGAAGGCGGATGGACGGCCAAAGAGCTCGCAGCCATGGGCTACACCGCCCCGAAGAAGCGGAAGAACGCCTCCAGTAAGGCCGCGCGTGGTGGCGCCAGTAAGGACGCGACTGAGACGACCGACGTCGCAGATGCTGCTGCACCGCAGGGAGGCGATCAGCCGCCGAGCACCGACGGGCAGATCTCCAGCGAGCGCGAACCTGAGCATTCCTACAGCTAGGAAGCTGTCCGGTGGGGTGGCCCCAGCCTCTCGGGCGCCGTCGTCCCGATCCTTGTCGGGAGACGGCTCCCGAGCGCTACCAGGAACTTCGCCGGGCTGGCATAGGTGCCGGAGTGAGAACCACATGTCAGAGGGTGCCGTCACGATGATCATGAGAAGGAAGTGGCATGACCAGTACACAAACGTCTCCGCAGCAGTGGGCACGGGGCATGCTCGTCCCCGGCCGGGCAGCGGTGCTGGACGTTGAATCGACCAATTTGGACGGCAGCATCATCGAAATCTGCGTTTTGGACGCGGCCACGGGCAATCCACTGCTCGATACCCTGGTCGATCCGGGCGACGTTCCGATGCACCCGGACGCTTATGCCGTGCATGGAATTGCCCTGGCCGATCTGATTGGCGCACCTGGCTGGTCTACGGTCCACCAGGCTCTGATTGCGGTGACCACTGGGCGAGTGACGCTCAGCTACCACAGTGAGTTCGACAGGGGGCGCGTTCTCCATGATTGTGCTCGGCATGGTCTCGACCCTGCGCACCTGGCCGACCCCGAGATGTGGGGATGCATCATGCGGATGCGATCGCAGGCCGAGGGCACCGAGAAGAGCATTCGGCTCGATGGCGGACACCGAGCCCGCAGCGACGCCGCGGCCGCGCGCACCGTCCTGCTCGGCATCGCGGAGGGCACCTCGGCGCCATCCACCACCGTGGACCCCGCCACTACCTCCCACTTGCCGCTGTAGTCCACCGAGTCATCTGCTTCTGAGTCTGTTCTCTTGGCTGGTGTCCTTGCTGCGATCGTGATTGTGATTTACCCTGGGATCTGGAGGTGGTTCGTGATGACCGCAGCACATCCCCGGCCGGATCTGGAGGCGTACAACCAGGCCGCCCGTATGTCCCAGCCCGAGCTGGTCACCGCGTTGCGGGAGCTGCTGGGCGCGAAGCTGGTCGCCTATCTGGGTCGGGTCAAGGAGACCCGGGCAGTGCGCCAGTGGGCGGAGGGCACACGGACGATCGGTAGCGACTCGGATGTGGAACGGCTGCGGATCGCGTACCGGGCGGCACGGCTGATCACCGCCCGCGACACCCCGGCGGTGGCGCAGGCCTGGTTTCAGGGTTTGAATCCGATCCTCGACGACCGCGCCCCCGCCTTGTTGCTGCGCGAGGGGGAACTCGCCGATGTCGGCCCGCAGGTCCTCGCCGCGGCCCGGCAGTTCGCCGCCGTCGGATGACCCAGCTCGACCATGCCCTCGTCGCCACGGCGCAAGGGTCGATGTGGTGCGCCCACCGATACGGATGCGAGGTCTATCGGGTCGGGTTCGCGCCGTCGCCGTGGGAATGGACACCGTGGGTGTACGCCACCGACGGCCGGTTCACCGGCCGGTGGGACGACCCGGACGGGGTGTGGCGCACCCTCTATGTGGGTGCCAGCCGATTGGCCTGCTACCTGGAGGTCCTCGCCTACGCCCGGCCGAGCGCGCAGGTGATCGCAGATCTGGACGAGATCGTCGTCGACGACGAGGATGCCGCCGCATTCCCCACGGTCGAACCCGGCCGGGTGCCACGGTCGTGGTGCGAGCCTCGCATGACCGCCCACGGCGCGCTGACGGGGTGGTTCGCGGTCCCCGGGCACCCGGAGACGCTGGCCACGCTGCGTGTCGGGTTTCGGTCGGCCGCGATCCGGCACGGACTCGATGATCTCGACGGCGCCGCGATTCGGGACGGCCGCCCGCGGGCGTTGACGCAGGCAATCTCCAAGTGGATCAACACCCTTGGTGGTCCGGACGGATGTCCGATCACCGGAGTCGAGTTCGACTCGCGACACGGTGACGGGCTGCGGTTGTGGGCAGTCTACGAGCGACCGGGTGACCCGGTGGTCAGCCCCCACGTCACCGCACTGGATCAGGTGCCGGTGGCACCCGACGACGGTGACCTTGTCCAGGCGATGCGTCTGCTCGGACTCGAATGGGACGACACATGAGTCGTCCGTTGTGGGATCACGAGATTCTCCGCAGCGTCGGGGCGGAAACCACAGTCGCGACACCGGTTGTGGCTGGGTCGGCGGAGGTCCACAAGCGACGCGACACCGCGCTAACTTCTCTCTCTCGCTCTTGTCGCGGTCCCGTGATACCCCCTCGCTATCAGACGAATTCGCGGATCCGGGGGAGGACGTGGGCGAGTTCTTCGAAGAGTGTCGGCCACCCACGTCGTAGGCGGGTGATACGGCCGTGTTCGAGGAAGGCGCCGTCGAGCATGTGGGAGACCCGTAGGTGTTTTTCGGGGGTGCCGAGTCGGCGGAGTGTGCCGTAGACGGGGTTCACCGGTAGCTGGTGGTGGGCGATGTAGGTCCAGATCTCGTCGGTGTTCCAGTCCCATACGGGCCCGAAGACACGGGTTCCGTCGGCTCGGTCGATGAGGCCGCCGTGGTGTCGGCGTTGCTCGGTGGTGTTGGTGCAGCAGCCGTCGCACATGCGTGTGACGTGGCTGCTGAGTGCGTTGTAGTACAGCGACCAGCGGCCGGTCCCTTTCGGGGATTCGTCGGCGCGTACGCCCCAGATTTCTCCTGGCCCGTGGGCTGCGTGCGCCGCGCGGGAGGGGGCACCGATGAGGATGTCGCGCAGTTTCTGGCTCGTGGCTCGGGTGGGCTGGTGGTGGTCCCATTCGCCGGATTGTGCGAGGACGGTCAGCAGTGGTGGGTCGGCTCGGTGGGGTGCGAGGTTCAGGTTCCAGGTGTCGGCGAGTGCGGTGATGTAGGTGTAGGTCTCGGGGTACTCGAGGCCGGAGTCGAAGAACACGACGGGGATGTTCGGTTCGACCTGCAGGGTGAGGTGGAGTGCGACGAGTGAGTCCTTGCCGCCGGAGAAGGCGAGGTATCCGTCGTGGTCGTCGAGGTGCCCGGCGATGCGGCCGGTGAGTTTTGCGAGGTCGCGGCGGGGCCGGCGCAGTGCCCGGAGGGTGTTCAGGTCCAGGCCGTCGGGTTCGGGCTTGCCCGCCACACGTCCTCCTTCACGGTGTCCGGTCGGTATCGAGATCTCGCAGCTTCTGTCACACAGTGTCCGCCCGGTAGATCTTCCTCCAGTCGTAGGGGCGTTTGAAGTCGCCTGGGCATGTGAGGAGTGTGGTGTGGGGAAACTGTGCGAAGTGGCCGGCCGGAAGGACGTCGTCGCCGCGGCATTCGCGTCGACGAAGACGCGCGAGGTAGTCGAGGTGGCGAGGGTGGGCCGGTGTGCGAGATGCGCGGCGTCCCCGGTTCGGGTGGAGGCGGTGACCAAGGTGGTGTCCCGAACGTTCACGGGTTACGACTGCTGGAAAGCGCCCGTGGAAGGTGGGCTGTGCACGTCCTGCGCCTGGGCCTACCGGCACCCGGATCTGCGCAGAAGCATGCATGTGGTCACCACACGACCAGCGATGAGGGCAGTGACCGCGGCGGATCTCGAACGGATCTTGTCGCGGCCACTTGATCCGGATACCGCCGTGGTGGTGCCCTTGCGGCCCGGCCGAAAGCACATCCTGCCGCACGCGCGGTGGGGCGGGATTGCTGTCGAGGACACGTGCCTGCCCTGGACGTCGCGTGATGTCGCGGCGGTGACAGCGATGCGTCGACTGCGGGCGCTGGGGTTCGGGGCCCGGATGCTCGCCGAGCCTGCGGCCCCGTATCCGGTGCTCGCCACGATCGCCCCCGGGCGGTGGCCGGCGGTCTTCGCGGACTGGGATCGTCTCGCCCCGTACCGCCAGGTCGGGCAGTGGTGGGAGCTTGCGCTGCGAGCCACCGTGTCGGCGAGTGCGAAAGGAACGAAATGACCAGCCCGACCGATCGATGGCTCGCTGCCGCACCGGCGGGGCTGCCGCCGCTCGAGGGTCCGGCGGCAACGGCTGAACGCCTGCTGCTGTTGCTGCACTACGGGATCGACTGGGATTCGGGATGGATCGGCCGGCGGCGGGAAACGTACTGGACCCAGCACCTGCCGAACCGTGTTCGGGTCGCCACCTATATCGGTGGCGGCGATCTCGACCGGTGGTGGTCGGTGGTCTCCCGGTCCCTCGAATCGGAACCGACGAACACCGACCAGCGGCTGGAGCTGGCGACGTTGCTGCGTGAGGAGTCCGAGCCGGTGCTGACGTTGCTGCGTGAGCGTCCCACCTCGTACGTGTTGCGCACGCGGATCGTCGCCGAAGCGGTGGCCGCCGCTCGGACTTCGGGAACGAAGAAATGATGAGGTCGACGGTGCGCTGGGATGTCGAGCTGACCGCGCTGTCCTCGATCTCCCAGAAGGGGGAGGACTCCGGAACGACGACGACACTGTTCCGGCGCGAGCCGGTGATCCAGCCGGACGGAAGGCCGGTGCTGGTGCCGATCGTGTCCGGAAACTCTCTACGCGGCGGGTTGCGCAGGATCGCTGAGGAGCTGTTCCGCGATGTCATCGGCTACGAAGGGCAGATCCCGCTCTCGGCGGCGCACGCGCTACGCAACGGAGGCTCTCTGACGAAGGTCACCGGCGACGGTCTGACCGGTCGTCGGCGGCATCGACTGCGGGAGCTGGTTCCCCCGATCGGGGTGTTCGGCGGCAACGGCGGAGGTCAGCCACCGATCGACGGTTGCCTGAGGGTGGGCAAGGTGGTCCCGCGGGTGCGTGAGACCGAGACGATCATGACCCGGGCATATGACGGCCGGTTGATGAGTCAGTTCGAGTTGGTCTCCCTGGAGAGCTACAGCCGATTCGACGACACCGACACCCGGACGTTCCCCGAATCCTCCGCGGGGGGCGGAGCCGGCAAGGATGTCGGCTCGTCGATGCTGATGCGATTCGAGGTCGAAACACTTCCTGCGGGAACCCGTTTCGAAACGTTCTTACGGCTGGACCGGGCCACCCCTCTCGAAATCTCGTTCTTCACCGATGTGTGGGGCAGATTCGCGCGTGACGGATTCCTCGGAGGGCGCAGCGCGATAGGTCACGGACGCGTCCGTGCCGAATCGGATCGGGTGGTGTTGGCCGGCCCGGACCCACAGACAGTGGACTGGCGCGTCGAGCTCGCACCACTGCGTGATGAGGTCATCGAAGCGTTGTGCTGGCTGACATGACGGGCACCGAGGAGATGGCACCGTTCGTTGTCCGGGCGCACCTGTCGTCGGGACTGGCGCACGCGACGCCGTGGGGAATCAGTCTCGACGGGATCCTCGCCGCCGAACTGTGGGCCGATCACAAGGCCGCGGCACTCGACCGAGTCGAGTATGTGCCGGCGCTGACACCCGAGTGCGCCCCGCCCGACCTCGCGCTGCCACTGGCTCGGTGCGAGCTCGCAGGCGAGGACTGGCATTGGTGTGCGACGTGCTCGTTCCCCGAGGACCCGGCCGGTGATCCCGTGGTGCGGCACTGGGCGTCGCGGGCCGATCACCGCGGGCTCGAGCAACTCAGTCACACGCTGCCGGCGGTGATCTCGGATCGACAGGGCCGCTACCGGGCCCGCTACATGCCCCTGATGATCACCAGCACTCGCACGGTCACCTGGCGCGGAGTCGGAGATCTCGACGCCGTCGCCAGGATCCTGGGTGGCCTGGATGTCATCGGCAAGAAACGGGCCCATGGTGAGGGCCGGGTCCTGAGGTGGGAGTTCGAACACTGCCCCGCCGCCGACCGGTGGGCGGCGGCGCACCTACATAGCGACGGCACTCTCGGGCGCACCACACCACCGGCCTGTCTGCCCGATCGACCCGAACCGGAATCGGCCGGCTTCGGGTTGGCTGGCCTGCGGCCGCCGTACATGCACCCGACCCGAATGCGGCAACTCCACCTACCTCGATGAGCCGCCGCGTGGTGCGGTTCGCCGACTATTCGGAACGCGGGAGGTCGGGCACAGCGACCGGTTCGGGCAGCGTCCAGCGAGCAAGTGGGGTATTCGATCCGTTCGGAGGATAGAGCGCGACCTCGGCGATCGACACGTCGTCGGTCAGCTTGTCCCCGATTCCGGGGAACAGGACGAGGCCTTCGGCGTGACCGTCGAGGGCGTTGTTCCCCATCGCGGTGGGGATGTTGCCCCAGGAATTATCGCCGGTGATGGTCTGTCCGCTGAGTGTGCGGACCTTCCAGTTGGTCGATGTCGCGTTCAGGGTTCCGGAGTCGACGTCGAGCACGATCGGGAACAACAGTATCCGCGGCTCCCCCATGGAGGTCTTTTCGATCAGCTGGGGCTCTTTCACCTCGATGCGGGCGGTGACGTCGGCGGCGGTAATAGTCTGAGCGGTTCCGCCGATGGTGTCCGAGTTATCCGACGAGATCGTGGTCCGGTTGGTTGCTGCGGTCGTGGTCGTAGATCCAGTGGTGGTCATCGCTGCCGAGGTAGCGGTCTGACTAGTGGGAGTGGCCTGTTCGTCGCCATTGCCGCACCCGGACAGGGTCAGTCCCAGTGCGGTGCAGGTAGTCACGGCAGCAATCGTGGTTCTGCGAATGATCATCGTTCATTTCCCTTTTCTCCCCTGGCTGACGGGCGCCCTGTGAACAGGGTCGTGGTCAGCCTCCATATGCGTGCCGGTTGTGGCGCGGACGACGTCATCGAGAGTAGCGGTGTGGGACCGGTGTCCTGGTCACGGGTGTCGCGGAATGGGTTGGTGTGGACTGTGACCGGCCGAGAACTAGGTCGGAGCGGCGTTTCCACCTGCCCTGATGAGTAGTTGATGGTTCGTCGAGCACGTTCCATTACGCGATGTCACTCACCACGTACGCCGCGGATCTTCCTCCCAGTGAAAACAACTCGCACTTCGCCGGAGAGGTCACCACGGATATGACAGACAACCCAATCGGACTGGCCCCGGATTGGTCGCTGGAACCTGGTGGGCGTCCCGGAGGTGCGAGTTCGTGTGGAGCTGTCCAGGTCAGGCGTTACCGTCCGCCTCACCGAGACACCATCTGCGGGAAAAGGGAGATGAGCGAGATGACCGATACCGACATACGGCCCAGGATCGAGTTGGACGCTCCGGAGTGGCGCGACTTCGCGCTCTGCCGAGTGACCGATCCGGAAGCGTTCTTCCCCGAAACGGGGGAGAACGGCCGCCCCGCGAAACGGGTGTGCGCGGGCTGCGAGGTTCGCGAGGCCTGCCTCGCCGAGGCACTCGCCCACGATGAGCGGTTCGGGATCTGGGGTGGGCTGACCGCGGCCGAGCGCCGCAAGCGATACCCGAAGCGTCGCCGGTGACCGCCATGGCCATGGACTTCGAACACACCAGCCAGGCCGAAGGGCGGCGAGGCACCAAAGCGATCCAACTCGCCCGGTACCTTTGGGATCGGGTCGTGCCCCGGCCGACCTGCTGTCACTATGGGCGCAACAGTTTCGCCGACTTGCGCGGCGGGTGGGCATTCATCCGCCACGTTTGGCAGGAGACCTGTTATGGCACAGCGAGTTTGCCGAAGCAGAAGACGCGGTGGGCGCGGGCGGAGCCTGAGCATCCCGCTGCTGCTCGCGCGCGCATGACGAGCGGGACTTGTGGATGTCGCCGACGCAGCCGGAGCCGGAGGCTGATGGGACCTGTTGTAATGGAGAACCGGCGAATGGGGGGGAAGCGATGAGTGACGCGTTCATCCTCGGCGTGGCATTGGCCTGCGGTGTAGGTGTTCTGGGGTTGGTGGTCGCCCTGTTCTGGGGAGCGGAGCCGAGCCGGACGTGCCGATGTGTAGTCGGCGGACACACCGAAGCGTGTGACGCTCGGTGGTCTTGACCAGCGTCGCTCGGGTCCTTGCCCGTCACGGTTGGTGGTGTCGGTGCTCAATCGAATGTGGGCAGGGTTGGTGTATCCAGCATGGCCGTGGACCCGAGCGGGGCCGGTTGTAGGAGGTTCGCCGCGATGGCGACCGCCCAATCACTCCTCGCCTTGGCCCGAGCGACACGCCGTGACACGCCCGATGCGGAATCAGTTCGCTATGATTCAGCGGTGCCGCTGGCGGCGCCGCTGTTACTGCACAACCTAATTCATCGGTGACACGGCCCTTCCGTCCGCGCTACGGTCATCGCATGCGTGATCTCCTCGAACAGTCCGTCCGCTACCTCGAAGCCCTCTCCGACGCCATCGTGGACGCGGCGCCCTCCACAGACGCCTCGTTCGTGGCTGAGTTCGCCGAAGCCCTCCGCGAGTGTGCGGAGGCGGTCAAGATAGCGCGCGAGGACATGATCGACGCCGGTCGCCCGATCAGCCCTGTCTACTCGCACCCCGGCGACGAGGACACACGGGAAGAACTCGCGTCGCGACTGACCGCGCACCTCTTTACCGGGTAGTCCGCTCCGCTTCTCGTTGAACCGCCCAATTACAACCTATTCGGCGGGGCCGAGAACCCGGATAGGTGGACTCAGGAGTACCTCCCATGTCACGGGCACCTCGTGGTCCGGGCTTTGCTGGGACCAGTAGCAATAGGAGTGATACGACGTCATCAGAGCGGTGCCAGGGGCGCGGAGCAGCTCCATGTTGGCCCGGAATCCGTCGTGATCGGTCTCCACCTGCCAGATCTTCGCTGCTTCAGTCGGATCGAAGGCAGTGCGGAAGGCGCGGGCCTCGTCGAGTGTGTCCACTGCGAAGGCAGATTGAAAACGAGACGGTGCGGTCGGAAAGTGTGCCCGACGCACGTTCTCCCATATCAGCTCGATCAGATGATCTGTGACTTGAAACTGAGCGGCCGCGTTGACGAAGTTAATCTCACCGTGCGCGGCAACGCCATCGGGAAACAGCACGTCGAGGTGCTGTTGCAGCGCTGTCGGTTCGACGTCGTCGAAGCGGGTGAGCCCGAGCGACAGTCCCTCGTGAAGGGTCCCTCTCCGGTCGACGGTGTAGAAGCGCGGCATTTCTGAAAACCTCTCTAGCTGTGAGTGATAGTCGACTCACCATCCGACCGCCCCCATCTCCTCATGGTCGAAATGGTGTCCACCAGGAGGGACGTACGTGCGGGCGGCGCTCGGCTGGTCAAGCGGTGGTATCGATGGTGACCTCGGCTCGGCCGTCGAGGGCAGCGAGCAGGTAGTGCGGGCAGGTGACCACTTGACGGGGCACGGGAATTGTGCGTCGAGTGCTGTCGAGGTAGAGACGATATGCGAGCTGACTTCCCCGGTGGACGCCGGTCGCTGGGTCGACGGCGCCGAGAAAGTACCCGTGCGGGGCGTCAACGGTGGAGAAGATCGTCCGCGCCCACTCGGCGGGCTCGGCGGGCGGCAAATACCGGGGCTCGCCCGTCTGCGCATCGACGGTGTGCACGATGACGGTGACAGTGAACCCGGTAGCCGCGGGGAACCACGCCTCGGCCGCGGCGCCGAACGGTGCGATGGACGTGTGGATCTGCAGCTCAATATTCGTTCCGGTGCGGGCCGCCGTGATGATGTGCGAATCTGCCCAGACGTCATCGGTGGCCAGGTGCGGCAGCGCTTGGTCGGAGTCGGTGTGGACGCTGCCGCGATCAGCGGGCATGGGCTTGTTTGTCCCGTTCTCGGATGATCTGGTCGGCCAGGCGGTACACCGCCAGTTCGTCGGGGATACCGACCTTGGTGGCGCGCTCTTGGGCTGCGATGAGCGCGATGACCTGCTTGTTCCCCTGTCTGCGATCTCGGTACAGGAACTGGTGGCGTCCCTCAGCGAGGTCCTCGAGCACCAACCACTGGAAGCGGTCGAGACTAGTGGCGATCTAGGCGATACGCACCCGCTTCGACTGGACTGTGCGCCACCGGTCAACCAGGTCCGATCCCCCGAGCAGTACACCGAGGACCATAGCGCAGATCGCTGTGATCATTCGGCGTCCCTTCTCGAGGCCACGGATTTCTTCGGATCACTGGTGACCACGCTCAGGGCGATGGTCGCCGCGATCGGGACAAACACGGTGAGCAGCAGGGGCAGCGAGAACTCGACACGGTCACCGCCCCGACGGCAGCGGCCGCGAAGGCGAGCACGGCGAGCAGCCAGAGGGCTCGGGCTGCCGAGGCCCGATGTGTGATCTGGGTGCCTGACCAGCGACGACCAGCACGGCGCCGAGCCAGAGAGTTCAAATGGGCATGGTGTGTGGCGGGTCCTTCCGACGTCGGAGAGCTTGAAGTCTCGTGGGACAGGGTGTCATGCCGCCGGTGACCGCCGTGGCCTCCCATTCACTCTTCGGATATCTGCGCAACCCAGTGATGATCGCTGTCGGTCACGATCGGCATAATCACCTGGTGCTGATGGCCTACATCGATGAGACCGGTGACACTGGATTGATCGCCAAGGGCGGTACCAACTGTTACGCGCTCGGTTGCGTCTTGATCGACGACTCGCAGTGGCCGGAAGCATTCGACAAGATGCTCGACTTTCGGCGGCGTTTGTCCAAGACGTACGGGATAAATCAGCGCTGGGAGCTGAAGGCGAACTACCTCATCCGCGGCGGAGGCCCGCTGAAGGCTCTCGCGTTGCCTCCGGGCATTCGGCATCTCGTCTACCGCGGCCATCTGAAGATGCTCCATGAAATCGGCGCACGCGCATTCACCGTGGTTGTCGACAAGGAGGCAACCAAACTCTCTGGTCAGGAGTGTTTCCACATGGCGTGGGAAACGTTGTTGAACCGCTTGGAGCGCACAAGCACCAAAGAGAAGTCGACGCTTATGATCCTTCATGACGAGGGTGAGGACCATGCGGTGCGAAGAGAATTTCGCAAGGCCCGACGGCATTTGACCGCGGGCAGCGCTTACGGTTCTGGCCAGATCAGGTCAAAGGGGACGCTGTTCCTGGACGATCCTGTGTCGCGGGCATCGCATAATTCGCAGTTAATCCAGACAGCGGACATGGTGGCGTACGCAGGTTGGAGAACGTACATGCCTCCGAGCAAGAAGGTGGCTGAGGTCTGCCCGTCGGACATGTGGCGTCACGTTGGTTTGGCGACGCACAGGGTGGTCAACAGTGTCACTCGCAACGGCGCGCCTGGCGTTGTCATACGGAAAAGATAAGGCCCCCCAGCTCGGCTGGGGGGCAGCTAGCGCCTAGCCAATCCATTGGGAAAGGTTGAGCGCTGTCGCCCACGTTACAGGGTTGTGTGCCAATACGGAGAATTTCAGCCCAGGGATTTGCTGATCGAGGTGGGGGCGACGATTGACAGACGAAGAGATCAACCAGTGGGTCAAGACCGTCGGACCGGCGCCCGACGACGTGTTCGCGAAGATCGTTCTGCGGTTCGCGAAGGCGGCACGCGAGGGGAATCTCAAGTTCGACGAAATTGATCCGCAATCAGGGGACAAATGATGATGTCAACCCTGCCCCCCGTTGCCTGCTCCGCGAACTGATCCGTCAACTCGGAACCGCCCCAGTCGACCCCAGGCTGTTGGCACTCCTCGAGCGGCAACGCCGAGAGGGACGACGCGATAGCCGCGGGAGATGGCTGAGGCAGACCTCGTGGTCGCGGGGGAGCTGCGCCGCTCTGAGCGCGCCGAAGAGGTCGACATCGCCCGCCAGTCGGCCTTCTGGACCAAGGTCCGTGGAATCGCGGCACTGGTGGCGGTCGCCACCTTGTGTGGTCTCCCTCCTCTTTTGTCAGCGCCGGCCTCCTGTGTGTGAGTACATATCGCGCACGCCTCCGCGCGATATTCGAGGATCCGGCGGCCTGCCCGTGGGGTGGGGTCAGATTTCATGACACCGACCCCTATATTCATGAGGTCCGCGCGTCGAGCGTGCGAAATCCCCAGAAAGATGCAGCGTGGGGAGACGAGCCAGGCTTATTGACAATGAGTCTCGGATCCTGCCCACAAGGACCAGGAGCGATCGGCAGCAAAGGTTTGGTTGCTCCCCCGGTCACGGCGCGAAGAACATGCGGTGGATGGTCACCGTGTCTTCGGGACCGTACGTGTGCGCCGCAAGCGTGGGGTCTGCGAAGCAGATGGTGAACTCGTGGTGACCCTTCACGGTGTCGTGCTTCTCCGAGAGTTTGGCGACGATATGACTCTGACGGTACGTTCGGCCGTCGTCGTCCGTGGTGTCGACCTCCACTAGCAGTGGTGCTTCGTCGGTGCTCTGGAAGTCGAGCAGATCGGACACGGTGAGCGTCGCGGACAGAATGCGAGTCGGAGACTCCTGGATCCGGGGGAGCATGGGTGAGTGCCTTTCGGTTCAGGTCGGTGAAGTTACTCAGACGTACCTGTGGCGCGGCGGAGGGCAACCACCTCGGCTTCGAGGGCGACGACCGCGTGGAACGTCGCCTCGGACACAGCATTGCTGTCCTTGCCGAACGTCTCGGCAGCCTGCCAGATGCGGGCGCTGTGCTCACCGCTGGGGCGCGGGATCTTGAAACCATGACTACTGAACGCCTGCGGTTCAGGACTGGTGCGCTGAATCAGATTCATGAGCGGCAGCGTAGACCTCACCTCCGACAACCTCTCCTCTTTAGATCAGGTCTCGATCGAACGGCTCGTCCGGGGGCGTGGCGGAAAACAGGATTGTGCCGCGGCCGGCGATGTTTGATCCCTCCGCGGGGCCCGCAGACGATCTTTCCGCGCGGTGCAGGGTGGGCGCTCGTCCCGCGTCCCCGGCACAGGGTGCGCCGGGGACGCGGGACGAGCGCAAAACCCCTATTTCTGCAGGTCAGACCGTATAATCGAGGAGTCTAATTCGGTAGCGAGACTGACCAACTCGCTCGACTCTGAAGGATTTTCTGTGGCTGATTTGGCGACTGCTGTGACGGTGTTGGATGCGAATGGGCGGGCTGGTGTTCCGTCGTTGTTGATCTCGGGTCCGGGTATGGGTAAGTCGAGTCTGGTTCGTGGGTTGGCGGCGTCGGACGGGGTGCTGTGCGAGACGGTCCTCGGGTCGTTGCGTGAACCGGCCGACTTCGCTGGCCTGCCGGTGGTGCGTGAGCACGGGGTGACGTTGGAGGCTCCGGACTGGGCGAAGCGCATTCACGCCGAGGGTGGCGGCTATCTGTTTCTGGACGAGTTGACGACGAGTCCGCCTGCGGTGCAGGCGGCGATGCTCGCGGTCGCGTTGGACCTGAAGGTCGGTGATCTGCAATTGCCGAAGGGAACGCGGGTGATTGCGGGTGCGAATCCTCCCGATTGCGCTGCCGGTGGGTACGAACTGGAAGCGCCATTGGCGAATCGGTTCTGCCATGTGGAGTTCACTCCGTCTGTTGACGAGTGGTTGGATGGTATGGCGACGGGGTGGGCTACGCCGCCCGCCTCGCGTGCGGTGGCGACGGACGAACAGCGCGTGGCGCTGGTGCGTAGTTCGATCACCGGATATGTCCAGCGCAACCCGGAAGCGTTGGACGCGTTCCCGTCGTCGGCGGCGCAGACCGGGGGAGCGTGGCCGTCGCGCCGCACATGGGCGATGTTGGCGGCGGTGTTGCCGCATCTGCGTGACGACGACAACGCGGCGATCAATGCGGTGGTGTTCGGGCTGATCGGTGAGGGGACCGGTGTCGAGTTCCTGGAATGGCGCAGGAATGCCGATCTGCCCGACCCGGTGGCGGTGATCGAGAATCCGGAAACGGCGTTCGACTGGCAGTCTCGTCCGGACCTGGTGTGGGCAGTTCTGTCGGGTGTGACGGCGTGGGCTGCGGGGCGGGGCACTGTCGAGGCGTGGCGCAGCGCGTGGGGGCCGCTGATCGCGGCTGCGGAAGCGGGTGCACCTGATGTGGCGGGCGCTGCGGCGCGGACGTTGGCGAAGGCGCGGCCCGCCAAGGCTGTGGTTCCGGCTGCGGCGAAACGGTTCTCCCCGATGTTGGTGGCTGCGGGTCTGGTCGGTGAGGCGGCGTGAGCGCGGTGCGGGTACTCGACCCGGACGAGTTGCGCCCGTTTCGGTTGGCCCGGTTGGTCTCTGCCGAACAGATGCCGTACTTCATGCGGGCGTTGTTCGCGGCGCAACCTGTGGCTGCGCCGGGGCTGGGCACGTTCGCGGTGGATGCGCAGTGGCGGTTGTATCTTGATCCGGCATTGCTGGTCGGTGCGAACGCCTGGCCGGTCCCGGTGGCGGGTGCGGTCCTGTTGCACGAAGTAGGGCACCTGCTGCGGGCACATGCCGCGCGCGCCGCGTCCTTGCCGAAACCGGTCCAGCACCTGGCGTGGAACTACGCCGCCGATGCGGAAATCAACGATGACCTTCTCGCGGCCGGTGTCGGACTGCCCGAAGGGGTGATCACCCCGGAGTCGTTCGGCTGCGCATCGGGAGGCATTGCGGAGGACTACTACACGAACCTGGTCGATCCGTCTGCCTCTCCATCTCCGAACGCACCCGCAGACGGCGACGGTGATCCGGGGTGCGGGTCCGGTGCGGGGTGCCCTGCCGTGCCCGGCGAGTTGGGTGCGGCAGGGAATGAGGTCACCGAAGGTCTCGACGGCGCGGAGGCAGACCTGGTGCGGCGGTACGTCGCGCAGGCCGTTCGTGAGTCTTCGGGAAAGGGCAGGGGGAGCGCCCCGGCCGGGCTGGTGCGGTGGGCCGGTGAGGTACTGGCACCGCCGACCGTGGCGTGGGATCGGTTGCTGCGTGCGGCGATCCGGCGCGTCTTGGCGGATCAGGCGGGGCGGACGAACTACACGTATTCGCGGCCGTCGCGGCGCGGGATCCCGGGCATAGTCGCTCCGGCGATGCGCGGCCCGTCGATCACGGTCTCGATTGTGGTCGACACCTCGGGATCGATGTCGGCAGACGATCTGGATGCGGCGATGAGTGAGGTTGCCGGGGTGCTGCGGGCTGGCGGTGTGTCACGGGATCGGGTGCGGATTCTGGCCTGTGACGCGTCGAGCACAACGGCGCAGCCGGTTCGGTCCATCGCGGACGTGAAACTGATCGGCGGCGGCGGCACCGACATGCGGGTGGGTATCGACGCCGCCAATGCTGCGCGTCCGCAGCCGCATGTGGTGATCGTCCTGACGGACGGGGATACGCCGTGGCCGGATCGCCCGTCGCGGTCGCATCTGGTGTGCGCGGTGATCGGCAGCGACACGGCTGCGGCACGTACACCGTCGTGGGCATCGACGGTGTACGTGCCGGTCGGCGCGGGAGCGCGTGCATGAGCGCGGCAGGAAACGGCGACCTGGTCCGCTACGCCGACCGAGTGTTGGCCGGTACCGGGATCACCGCGAACCAGGTCGCGGCGGTAGTGGCAGGTGCGGCGACCGATGCGGCGGCGACGGCACTGCGCGCCGGTTGGCGCTGTGCCGCGAATCCGGTGCAGGGAAGCGACGAGGAGCGGGGAGCTGCATGAGCGTGGAATGGTTCGACCTCGCTCAGCGACTCTATGCCGCCGAAACCCGGTCGCCGGTCGCTCGGCTCACGCACACCACGTTCGCGGCGTCCACGGCGGCGCTGGCGGTGCGCGCGGTGGCACGTGGCGGCAGCGTCACCGTGTCAGTGGCCGGGTTCGAGGGCCGCGAGGAACGCGCCCGCGACGTGGATGCCCTGGGACTGCTGGCCGCACACGGCGGCACCATCGTGGGGCGATGCGACCCGGCACCGTTGCTCACCGACGACACCGGCACCCTGCCCGCGCTGGTGACCCTGGCGCGGGCGCACGCACACCACCCGGACCCGCAGGTGGCCGGAGCGGCGGCCATGGTGGCGTGGTGGGCGGATCGGGCAGACCATCCCGGCACGTCGGCGGTGGTGAATCTGGTGGCCGCGTCGTCGGCGCGGTACGTCCTCGGCACCACCCCGGAGGCCGAACGATCGGCGACCACGTGGCGGCAGTGGCTGCGCATCTGCGATGACGGCGTCAGCGGCTTGCATGAGTGGGCCGCGAAGATCAGCGGCGGGCCGCTGCTACCACTACTGGAGCCGATTCACGAGGACGACCGCTATTCGTGGGACCGCGCGCTGTCGGCAGCGACGGCCGGGCATGACTGGTCGCGTCCGGACAACACTGCCAGCGCCGCCATGGGACTGCGCACCCGATGCGATGCCGCCGAGTTGAAATCTGCCGCCCTGCTCGATGATCCGCTCTGGCGGCAACGCGCAGTCCATACCGGGCACGTGGCGGTCGGGGTGGCATCGGTGACCCCGCCGCCGAAAGGGTCGCGTCGGCGCAACGCATCGCTGTCGGTGACCTGTGATCGGCTCGATTCACGGTTACGCGTCGGATCCGAGGTCACCGGCTGGATGGGCACCCCAGCGGACAAGCCCTTCGAGCGGTTCTTTGTCGAGGTCACCTCGGCACAGGTCGTAGAGGGAAAATTAGTCCTCGGTCTCGGCTCGGTCGGCGCACACGCCCCCGCACCGGGAGCAAGGGTGTGCTTGATGCCTGGGCCGCCGTCCCCGCAGACGATGCGCGCGGGTCGGGGCCGATACTGGCGGCTCTACCGTGCCCGCCGTTCCTGGCTCTCCACCGGCCAAACACCGGTCGCTGCGCGGCGTGAGGTTCCCCTCGACGTGCTGATCGCGGGCGCAGAGGACTAGCCCCGGCAGCCTGCACCACAACCCAAAAACTCCTGCTTCACATCACCTTTCGTGAAAGGTTGCACCGTCATGCGCATCCTCGCCCCCCGACCCGATATCCCCAAACCGGCACCCTCGAGCGCACCGGCACCCAGGCCGAGCGCGCCGTCGCTCACGCAGTGGCCGGGATCGCAGATCATGTCCGATCCGATCACCGCACGTGTGCTGTTCTCGGTGTGGTCCGGTGATCCCGCCGTCGTCGTCCCGTCGCCACCCGGTGCGGGCAAGACCCGACTGGTTGCCCTGCTCGCGGCGGCATTGGCGCACCGCGGCGATCTGCGTGTCGGCATCGCGGCCCAGACCCGCGAACAGGCAGTGGAGATTGCGCGGCGCCTCGGCACCCTCACCGATCGCGCTGCACTGATGTGGAAAACGAAACCGCCGAAACCCGACAGCGGCGAGACGCCAGCGGTGTCGGGGCAGAAGGTGAGGTGGCCCGGCGACGTGGGCGCGATCCTGATCGGCACGACCGCCCGATGGCTGTTCTCGGACCCCGACCGGGTCGGCGCCGACGTGCTGATCGTCGACGAATCGTGGCAATGCACCTACGCCGATCTGGGCGCACTCGGCGCCATGGCAAGGCAGGTGGTCTGTGTGGGCGATCCCGGTCAGATCGATCCGGTGGTGACCGGCGACGTGTCGCGATGGGACGGCAGCGATACCGCCCCGAACCTGCCGGGACCGATCGCGCTGCAAGCCGCACACGGCGACGCTGTGGGCGTGGTCCGGCTGCGCCACACCTGGCGCTTCGGAGCGGACACCACCGCCCTGATCGGGCCGTTGTTCTACCCCGACCTGCCGTTTACCTCCCGACGACCACCGGAGCACCTGACCGACGCTGGCGGAGTCGTGCCCGAGTTGGCGCACCGCCCGGTCACGGTCTGCGGTGGCCCGTCCGATCCGGCGCTGGTGACCGCGTGCGCACAGCGGGCGCGGGAGCTGCTCGACGCCGTCCTGGTCACCGCCGAGGACCAGCGACCGATGAGCGCCGCCGATATCGCGGTGGTGGTTCCCCACGTGACGCAGGCGGCGGCGATCCGCGCCCTCCTGTCCGATCACCCGGACGTGCTGGTCGGCACCGCGAACTCACTGCAAGGGCTCGAGCGTGCCGCTGTGGTGGTGCTGCATCCGCTGGCCGGATACCGCACCGCCGAACCGTTCAGCCTCGATCCGGGCCGCGCCTGCGTGATGCTCTCCCGCCACCGCGCCCACATGAGCGTCGTCATCGATGACGCGAGCGCCGAGGTACTCGCCAACACCGAACCCTCGACCGCGCACGCCACCAATACCGCCCTGTTGGCCGCGCTGCACCGCACTCCCGCTGTGTAGCAACTCAAAAGGAAAGGGATTTACGCAATGTCCGATGAAATCATGACCGCATACCACGCAGAACGACTGGCGGACGTCGACTCACCAGCCCAGCTGGCAGCCGCATTCGCGGGGAGGATCCGACCGAACTTCACCTACGAGTACGACGACGATTCTCAGGTCCACGACAACGGCGTCCGCGCGTTGCGGGCAGGGGACGGGCTGATCACCTACGCCCGAATCTGCAATACCGATCAGGAGGAGGCCATGACGGTCTTCGGGGACTTCCTCGGCGATCTGCACCATCTGGCCGATGCGATGGGCGTCGACTGGGACGAAGCACAGCGAAGGGGAGCGGTCCACTACACCGCCGAGTTGTACGGCGCGGATTAAAGGGAACTGACGGCTGGACGGTCCCAAGGACCCGTTCGGCCGGCAGTCCCCGGCACCGGGTGCGCCGGGGACCGGTACTTCCCGATTCGCCTGTGGCCATCACCCGCATCGACCGCGCTGATTGATGCGTGTCACTCTGCGGGCCCACCTGCGTTTCATTCCGCGTGTCGACCTGCGTGTCAAAATGCGTGCAGACACGCGAGTAAAGATGCGTGTGATTCGGCGAGTCCTTCTCTAGCATGAATGCCGAAGGTCCCGGAAATACGCGGCCGTAGGCGGGTTGGTCAGTGGCCGTCCCGGAGTGCAGCAGAGGAGCGAGGCATGGTGCAGGCCGGAAAGCGGAAGGGCGCTCGCCAGCGTCCGACGGGGGTGGGGAACGGACGTGCAGTGCGATCGCAGGATGAAGTTCTCAGCGCAGGAGGAGATTCCGACGTGATGGCACCGACCGTGGGGGCGCTAGCGAAGCTGGAACCGCGGAGGGGTCCGACCAAAGTGCAACTCAATACTCGGGTTCTGGCCTCGACGGAGGCGCGGCTGAACTGGCTGGTGAAGAACCGCAACTTCTCGGTTACCAGCGTGGTTGACGTGGCCCTGCAGGAGTTGTTCGACCGCCACCACGTACCGCCGGCGGACATCGAGGGCCGGATCGTGGAGCAGTAAACGTGACCCGTCCGTGGGAGCAGATTGCACTGTTCGACCTGCACGAACCAGCACCTCCCGCACCCGCCCCGGAGCCTGGCGACGATGCCACCGAGATTGCACCGGAGGAAACAGCTCCAGCGGAACCAGCTTCGGCGGAACCGACGACAACCGCCGCTGCCGCAAATCTGCTGAATGCATCGGCGACCGAGCCGGCGGCAACACCACCCGCACCGGTATGGGAGGCATTGCCCGCAGGAGAGGAAGCCGATGGCCATGCGTTGATCGTGACCGCCGACGGGACCTACACGCCGTCCGGGCGGGAACTGACCGGTTCGGTCGATTCGGTCGAGAAGCTGGACAAGCTGATCCGCTGGGCCGCGCTGACACCGTTGGGCGCCCCCGCACAGATCTGGGTCGTCGGACAGGCCGCGTGCGAACTGCTCGGGTGGATCATCGACCCCGGCAGCGAAGACGACGTCGACGACATGGAAGCCCTTCGCAACCGCGCCGCCCAAGAACTGACCGCCGTCCTCCACGCCACCCTCACCCCACTGCTGAATGCAGGGTGGGAACTCCGTGGCGAACCGGGGCACGTGGTGCACCTGTCCCGCTCGATCGGGAACTTCACCTCCATGGTCGATGTGGTGATCGAACCGTACGTGTGGACCTACTGGAACAAGGACTTCGGTTGGCACAACCGCGTCGGCGACATGGGCATCCTCGGCTCACCCACCGCCGGAACGTATCTCCCGGACGACGACCTGTCGGCGGCACGTGAACTCGGTCGCCGGTTGGCCTGGTGCGCCAAGCACCTCGGGGTGCTCCCGGGACCGACGCCCGCCCGGACCGGCGCCGCCCTCGTCGACAAGATCAAGCGTGAACGCACCCGCAGCGGCAAAGGCATCGTCGTCACCGCACCCGGCTCGGTTCCACCCCTGGACGGCCCGCCGCGGGGAGATCTCGAACCTGCTGTCGGCTGGACCCGCGTCCCGGAGTCTGACGACCTCGACAACGCCCACCGGTTGGTCTCGATTGACCAACGCGCCGCCTACCTCGCCTCCGCGGGCATGCTCGAATTCGGCTACGGGCAGCCCACACACCTGACCGGGGACGCGGCGGCCACTGCGGCGGTGGGGGAGAAGGGTGCACCGTTCGGGCTGTGGCGGATCACCCTGCCGCCCGGGCAAACACTTTCGCTGCCCGAGAAGCTACCTCTGCCGCACCCCCACATGCTCGCGGACCAACCGGTACAGACCTGGGTGACCACGGTCAGCCTCGACGGGCTGTGCTCACCAGTGGCAGACGGAGGAATCGGCGCCGACCGGGGCGACCTCGACATCACCGAGGCCTGGGTCTACCCACAGCAGGGCCGGGCGCTGGACAAGTGGGCCAAAATCCTGCGCGAGGCCCGCAAGGCCGCGGTCGATACCGAAGACGACGCGACGAAGCGGTTCCTCGGCACCTGTTACAAGGGCTACATCGGGCGAATGGTCAACCCGGACATGTGGACTGCGAAGCAGATGCAACATCACCACCAACCGCTCTGGCGGGCGTCGATCATCGCGCACTGCCGGTGGCGCGGCCGCCGTGTCGCGATGCGGATTGCCCGCGAGCACGGCCGCTGGCCGGTCCGCACCGTCACCGACTCCTGGGTGTACCTCCTCGCCGGCGGTGAGGACATCGCCGACGCAAGCGAGGCGCTGGGGAAGATGTCGGTCGAGAAGGACGTGGTCCTCACCGACACCCTCCTGTCCGCCTTCACTTCGGCGCAGGACGTTCACGAGGTGAACCTCGCGATCAAGGCCGCCTTCGCCGACAACGAGGACGCCGCCGACGACGAAGAGGAAGGGGAGGACTGATGGCCCTGCATCTCCCGAAGCCGCGCACCAAGAAGCCCGCGCAGGAGGCGGTCGGCCTCGACGGACTCAAGGTTACCGTTGCCAACGCCGCCACCAGCGGTGTCGAGAAGTCGAAGCAGGTCAAGAGTGGGGGACTCGCCGGGTTGACCAGCAAGGTCTCGGTCAAGCAGTTGCGCAAGGAACTCGGCAACGAGGGCCTGCGGCAGGCGGCGATCGATGCCGGCCGCACACCCCCATCGGCTCGCACGTTGCGCCGGTGGGCGCAGCAAGGCCGGATCCCCCACCCGGACGTCCTCGAGCGAGCCCAGCGCCGTGCCGCGATCGAACGCCTCGGCGGTGTCGATGCCGTGGCCGCCAAGATCGGCCGGTCCCGCTCCGCCGTGTCCCGGTACCGGTCCGGTGAAACGAACGAGTTGCGTGCCGACGCGAGCAAGAAACTCCGCAACGTGAAGGCGCAGGACATCATGAAACGCGCCGGCGTGTTGCGACCGGACGGAACACCGAAGAAGGCCGTCATCCGGGTCAAGGGCGGTGTCATGGTGCGCAACGGCGCCGACGAGGGATACGACTACCGGGTCCGCACCCTGGATTTCGCGAACTCCGACACACCGTTCACCAGTGAAGAGTCCCGCGAACTGGCCGCCGCACTGGCCAACGACGATCACGCCCGCGTCGTGGCACTGCTCGAGCGGCACGCCACCCTCGACTACCCCGAGAACAAGGGTTTCGACAAGTACAGCGACCAGTTCGGATTCCACTTCGACCACATCGACTCCGTCCACATCGACTGGATCTAACAGTCCTCCACTACCTCGGCTGGCCGCGCCGAAGGTCCACCGGGCTGCTAGGGCATGTCTCCCAATAACTTGAGCCACTCGACGATGCCGGCGAGCAGGAATCCGGCGCGGTAGGTGAGGGCGAGTTTGTCGTAGCGAGTGGCCACCGCACGCCACTGTTTCGCCTTGTTGAAGGCCCGTTCGACCACGTTGCGCCCCTTGTAGGACTCCGGGTCGAAGTTCGGTGGCCGCCCGCCCGCGCGGCCCTTGTTCACCCGGTTCGCTGCCTGATCGGTCTTCTCGGGGATCACCGCCTTGATGCCTCTGCTGCGCAGCAGTTCCCGGTTTGCCCGTGATGAGTACGCCTTGTCGGCCCGGACCTCGTCGGGGCGCGTGCGGTGCGCTCCGCCCGCGAGCCGCGGCACGCAGATGCCCTCCAGCACGTGGGCGAACATCGGACTGTCACCGGCTTGGCCTGGGCCGACCAGCACCGACAGCGGGCGCCCGTGACCGTCGCACGCCAGGTGCGCCTTGCTGGTCAATCCGCCCCTCGACCGGCCGATGCCGTGATCGGCAGGCTCGTCACCGAGGTTCGTGTAATTCGGTAGATCCCCCTGTGTGGCGGGCGGCGTTCGCACCGTGCTGATGGACCCGGACCACTGTGGAATCGACAGAGACCGCCCAGTCCAGGTTCCCGCCGGCGTCGGCCATCGCGACCAGAGCCGTCAGCACCCGATCCCAGGTTCCGTCTCCGGCGTAGCGGCGATGTCGCTTCCACACCGTCTTCCACGGCCCGAAATGCGACGGGAGATCTCGCCAGGGCAACCCGGTCCGCAGTCGATACAGCATCCCCTCGACCACCACACGATTGTTCCGGAACTTCCGCCCCCGGAGCCCATCGGAACTGGGCAACAGCAGCGCGAGCAACTCCCACTGCTTGTCCGTCAACACCTCAAACCGATCAACAACGTCTGCCACACCGAAGAGTCTGCAGCACAACACCACAAATCATTGGGAGACACACCCTAGATCGACACCGTGCTCCTCACCTCGCCGTGGGCGTGGCAGGCCGGGGACAGCGGTCTGCCCACCCAGCGGGTCAACTACCGCTGTCCGCCGGATAGAGGGGCGAGCGCGCCCATTGCCTCCATAGACAAGAGGGTGGGATGTTTATCCCACAGGCTGTGCTGACATTCGCGGCCCCCGTGGGCGTGGTCCGGGGGAGACCCCGAGGGCCGCAAGTGGACGCCTCTCGTCGTCGGGCAATGCGTTGGCTCGCCACTTCTTCACCGCCTGGTAGAGCCACTGGCCTACCTGTTCACCGTCGGCAGTGACATAGTTCGCGGGAACGAGTGCGTCGCCGTGCTCTTCGCGGTAGGCGGCAATTTCGGAAAGCATCCGTCGCCGCTTGCCGTCGGCCGGTGACACGGCAGGAAGTGGAAGATCGTCATCACTCCACACGAACCCGATCGCATCGAGTTGCGCAATGCGTTGGGGCGGAAGGGTGCCGAGCATACGGGCAACCCGCTGGCGGTCCTGCCAAAGTCCCAGTCGAAAACCGCATTCGGTGACATAGTCGACGGGCACCACGATTCGGGGGTGATGGCGGCGAAACGCAGCGTAGAGCTGCAGAGGTGAGGCTGAGGACCGGTTTGCCCGCATCGAAATCACATCCTTTGTGAAAGCCGTCAAGCGTTGCCCGGATAGTCATTACCCCAAGTATGTCAACCTATTTGACGATCTGTCACGGAAGTCGACACGTGTTGGGTTGCAACTTGGCAGGTGCGAGAGCCGGTGGAACTCACAAGTCTGATCACCAGCGTGAAGAGACCTTTCGCGCTCGCGCACCGGCACGCCGAGGGCCTGGGCCCGTCCCCCGGTGGAGGAAAGCGCGCTCCCGCGTCCTAGCGCTGGCCTGATCACTCCAGCCTGTGCCACGGCGATGTCGGTACGCCGTCACCCTCATGGACATGGCGTATTCACAGGTCAAGCCTGGAAACGTCCGGATCGGTTCTCGGTTCAGAGGTTCCAGAGTCGGAGCACCGCGGCTCGCAGGCTGGCTGAGACGATGCGGTGGTCGGTGCGCAGCCGGGGATTAGGGTGCCCGACGTCGGCAAGCCATACTTCTGCGTCGGTCACCGCGATCGGCTCCAGGTCAATTCGGGTGCGCAGTTGGTACGCCACCGCTCGGCGGGTGTGCGGGATCGCGATCGGATCGGAGTCCACGACCGCGGGCGGGTAGAGCCATTCGTTGTCGGCGGTGACCTGGAGCAGGACGTCACCGCGCTGGAGCTGCCCGCGGCCGCCGGGGGTGTCGATGCGGAACCATTCGAGCTGGTACGTCGCCGCCGGCCCCGCAGACGTACGGTGGCGGCTGGTGTGGGCCGCCCGCTCGTGTTCCTCCGCGGCGCCGGGTTGGTAGTCGGTGATGTGCCACAGGAACATCCGGGTTACCGGGGTGGGGAGGAAGTCGGGTTCGGCACGGTTGCGGCCGCCGATCCCGGGCAGGGGGACGGCGCGGCCGATCTGCCAGATAGCGGTGGCGTTGTCGAGAAACACCTGGTCGACCTCGGTGATCTCCTCGATACCGTCGATGAACTTCCGCACGGCGGCGACAATGTCGGGGTCCTCGGTGATGACCACGGCCTCATCGGCGATGGTGGAGCTGTGGGAGGCGTTGGCGGAACCGATGACCGCCCGCCGATCGGTGACAATCACATTGGCGTGCAGATTCGGTGACGACAGCACCCGCACCCCGGCGTCCACGTAGTGCGCGAGCGCGGCCGGGGAGGTCGCGTGTGCGCGCACCGCGGCCCTCGAGGCGTTGACGACGAGGACGTCCCCGGCACGCAGCGGCAGCAGAGTGGGCGCGTCCTCTCCGAGGTAGGCGATCGCGCCATGCCGAGGTCCGCGCGTGCGGATGGCGCGGGTGATGTGCGGCCACGGACTCGGCCCGTGGAAGGTGATCCCCATACCCGAAAAGGGTAGCGGGGATGACCGCTTCGGCCGGTTGTTGGCCGTCGCTGAGAATGCAGACGATGGCGTCACGGAATTTGCAGACGCAGGTGTCGCCGTTCGTCGGCAGGCTGACGGGCCCGTCGGCACGGTGACTGCTGTGCGTCATTGTGAACGCCGCCGATCGGCACGATGACGGACGTACCCGGGCACGGCAAGACCGGACGGGACAGTTTTGTCAGCCGCTGCGGGGTGGGGACAGCAGACGTCCCTGTGTGTAGATCCCGATCAGGTCCCACGGTGGATCGGGGAACCCGAAGCGGCGACGATCCTCGACCGCGGCCGCCGACAGGACGCACAGTGCGTCCCCGAGCGGATTCCCGACGTACCGGATGGTGCAGAACGCCTCGCGGGCGACGAGGCCCAGCCGCTCGGTACCCCGGCGATGTAGCCACTGCACATGCTCACCGGTAGTGCGACGTAGCCAGCGGCGCACGGTCGATTCCGGGCGGCCCATCCGCTCGGCGATCCTCCGGAACCCCAGGCCTTTCGCCTTGTGGGCCAACGCATTCCCGATCACCTCGGCGGTGTCGGCCCGGCGCACCTGCAGGGCGGTGGGCAACAGGATGTGCGTGGCGCCGCAGTCGCGGCAGCGCACCCTTGTGGGCGCACGGTCAGGGTCGTCTCGCGGACGGTGCGGGCACGCCCGTGTCCCCACCTGGCCACCGTGCCCCGGCACTGCGGGCATCGCATGGTGCCGGCGTCGAGGAAGGTGTCGGCCTCCTCGGGCCGGCGTATGACGATCACAGCCGATGACTCCGCTCATGGTGGGACCAGTGTCGACGACTACATCCAATCGCACCAGGGGCCGGTTCGTGTTGGTAGCAGCGCTTCTCACGGCACGCCGTCACGCCGGACGACGAACGACGTCGCCGCCGTCACCGCACGGTCGTGTCCGCCCGATCCGGCATCGCTCATCACGGCTGTTCTCGTTCCTCGGCACGGTGACGATGCAGACGATCGGCCCTCTGCCCGGAACCCATCTGCATCACGGGTGACGGTTGGTGGCCCCGTGGTCGTCATATGCAGAGACGCTCAACACCGGTCGGCCCCGGATGACCCGGCGCACAAGCAAGGCCACCATCTCACTCGTGAACTACAGGTGACTGCTCACTCGTGAGTACGGGTGTCTGCTGTCGAAGGACGTTTCCCCGTGCCTCGGGTGGTTTTCTCAGGCAACACACCTTTTCTTCTGCAGTGTGTCGGCGCACGCCGCGAGAGCCGATGGCGTGTGAGTGTAGGAGTTTCAGGCGGTGGGCTGGCGTCGAATGAAGTCGGCCATTCCCGGGACGGTGAACGCGATGCGACCGTGCTCGGGAGACCAGACGAGGCCCTTCTTGATGGCGGAATCACGGACATCACTGACCGCGGTCGTCGCCACCCCCATGGCTGCGGCGACCTTCCCGGACCGAGGAGTGGGCTCCCCGGCTTCCGCGATGGCGCGCAGGTACCGGCGCTCCCGATCGGTGGCCCGGATCCACCGAGACGGAAAGAACCCGTCATCGAGTGCTCGACGGCCCTCTTCGACCGCGGTGTGGGCGTCCTCGGCATCGAATGGGGAGGTGGGGGCGGTGTGCCAGATCGCCTTGCCGAACTCTTGCAGGAAGTACGGGTAGCCGCCGCTGGCTTCGACAAGGATCTCGAGCGCGTCCGGGGTGAACGCACCCCCGTGCGCCTCGACCGGGACCCGGAGCGCGTCGGCGGCATCGGCCGGGGAGAGCGGGCCGATGGTCCGGTAGGAGAATTGCCGTTCGGCGTAGGAGCGGCTGTCGGCGAGCACCGCCGGTAGGCTGGGCAGACCGGCACCGATGACGAAGAACGGCCATTCACGTTGGCTGGCACGGTGCTGCACCGCGAGCAAGGCACCGAGCAAATCAGGGTCGAGGTCCTGCATTTCGTCGATGAACAGTCCGAACGCGGCACCCTTCTTGCGCATGACGTCGCTGATCGCTTCGACCAACTCCTCGAGGTCGAGGTCGATGTCGCCGCTGGCGGCACGCCCACCGAGGGCGATTTCGATCTTGGCCGGGCCCAGGCCGACACCGAGGGTGAAACCCCTCGCGAGGGAGACGAGATCGTCGATGACCTTGTGCAGCTGGTGTTTGCGGCTGAAGCGGCGCAGACCGACGGCGAGTTCGTAGCCGAGGCGGGCGCGGACCGCGGCGATCCCGGCCTCGTTCGGTCTGGCCTCGATGGTGATCGCCAACCATCCCTGCCGCTCGGCGTGCTCGGCCAGGTTGTTGAGCAGGGTGGTCTTGCCGACCCCGCGGAGCCCGGAGAGCACCATCCCGCGGTCATAGTTGCCTCGCTTGCTGCGGGCGACGAGCAGATCGAACTCCTGGCGCTCCTGGTCCCGGCCCTCCAGAGCCGGGGGTCGCAGGCCCGAGCCGGGTTTGAACGGGTTCAGCGCAGGATCCATATCGGTAAGTATAGAGGGTTATGGGAAGGATGCCATAAACCTCTATAAGTTGCGATAGGTGCCGAGAGGTCCGGTTCCTGTAGGGTCTCGAGATCGGTGGCGGAATCTCACGGCGAGTGGCGGGCCGATGGCGGATCCGCCATCGGTGTGAGACACGCCCATTTTGAATGCAAGGTCATTGGGTCGACCGGGGTGATGATCGATGGTGAGGGCTGCGGTGGTGTGGCCCGCTTCGGCATCGAGGTTGTCTGATGGTCGTTGATCTTGATCCACGCCCGACATCGGTTGTGGCGAACGTCCGCCGCAGCGCCGATGGTGTTGAATGCGAGGCTGATTGGGACGCCCTAGTGCCGGAGTCGCTGGTCGGCGCCGCTGCGCCGTGGCGAACGTTCCGCTGGTATCACGGTCAGAAGCACTATTCCGGTGCGTATTGGTCCAGCACGGAGCAAGCGTTGGTGATCTACGAGTCGCGGCTGGAGTTGGCTCGACTGCTATTGGCAGATTTCGATCGCTCGGTGCGGCGCATTCTCGCTCAGCCGTTCCTGCTCGAAGCCGACGTGGCGGGCGCGCGACGACGGCACGTGCCGGACTATCTGCTGCTGAGCGACGATGGTCCGGTTGTTGTTGACGTGAAACCCGCTTGGCGACTGGCGAAACCGGAGGTCATGCAGACGTTTGCGTGGACGCGGCAGGTGGTGGAGTCACGTGGATGGCGGTACCAGATTGCCAGCGAACCGGCGGAGACAGAATTGAGCAATGTCCGATTCCTCGCCGGGTATCGCCGTGACTGGCTGTTCGACGACGACTTGCTGGCGGATCTGCGTTCGGTCGACTTGGACGGCGCCACGCTCGGTGAGGCCGTCCGATGCCTGTCCGACCGGCCGGAACCTGTCATGCGATCGACTGTCCTGCACTTATTGTGGCGACACCATTTCACGGTCGACTTGAGCAAGACCCTGAGTTCGGACAGCGTGCTGGGAGAGCGTTCGTGAGCGGCGCGGGTGTGCGAGTCGGCGTCGGGACTCGGTTCCTCTACGACGGCGAAACCGTCGAGGTAGTGGAGATGGTGTCGACCGCTTCCGGGAACGAGGTCGTCGTCAAGGACGCGACCGGCCGGCAGTATCGACGCTTCGCGCTGAAGGAACTCCTGGCGTGCGAACGCGCCAGGGTGATCCCGGACAGCCCCGGCCCGGCGAGCGACGATGATCAGGAAGTCGCCAGCGTAGTCCTGGCCCAGCTGACCACGACCGAGCAGGAGCAACTCACCGCGCGAGCAGCCCATGTGCGCGAGGTACTTACCGGATATCGATCCGGAAACCCGCTGATCGCCGGCCCCGGCGAGCCTCGCCCCCAATACAGCGAGAATGTCGCGTTGTCGGACCGGTATGCCGCGAAGGCCGCCGAGTTAGGGGTCGGAGTTCGCACGATCGAGCGCTGGGCCGGCAAGTTCCAGAAGGCCGGCGAGGCCGGGCTGGCGGTGCGGCGCGACCCTTCGTCAGTGAGTTCGACGAGAACCGATGACCGGTGGGTGGAGACGGCCCTGGAAGTGATGGTCGAGCACACCGATCAGTCGCGGCCGTCGCGGACGATGGTGATCGAGCGTGCGAATGCCCGGGCGGTCGCCCGGTTCGGGGCGGACGTGGTGCGGCTGCCCTCGCGGGCAACGGCGTTTCGGGTGCTCGAGGAGTTGGAACGGCGGCATCCGACGTTCCGGCTGAGCACCAAACGCAATCGGGATATCGCGGCCCGACCGGACGAGCCGTACGGGAAGCTGCGCCCGACCCGACCAGGTGAGTACCTGCTGATGGACACCACCCGGCTGGACGTGTTCGCCCTGGATCCGGTGACATTGCGCTGGGTGCAGGCCGAGCTGACCGTGGGAATGGACTGGTACACCCGCTGTATCGTCGGTATCCGGCTGACGCCGGTGTCGACGAAGGCGGTGGACGCCGCCGCCACGTTGTATCAGGCGTTCCGGCCGCGACCGGCGGGCAAGGACTGGCCCGCGCATGCAGTGTGGCCCGAGCACGGCATTCCCCGGTCCCTGCTGGTCGACGCCTCGGCGATCGACGGTCCGATCGCCGGGGCGGCGAGTCCGGCGCTGGCGCCGGAGACCATCGTGATCGATCACGGCAAGATTTACGTCTCCGAGCATCTGACCAGTGTGTGTCAGCGGATGGGGATCTCGATCCAGCCGGCCCGGTTGCGGACCGGCCGCGACAAGGGGCCGGTCGAGCGGTTCTTCCGCACCATTCGGGAGGACCTGTTGCAGGCTTTGCCCGGGTACAAGGGACCGGACGTGCACTCGCGGGGGGTGGCGCCGGAGTCGGAGGCATTCTTCTACCTCGACGAGTTGGAGGCGATCATCCGGGAGTGGGTGGCGGTGGTGTATCACCACCGGCCGCACGAGAGCCTGCTCGATCCGCATCTGCCGTCGGTGAAGATGTCGCCGGCGGTGATGTTCGAGCACGGCATCGCCCGCGCCGGCTACATCGAGGTGCCCCGCGATCCGGACCTGGGATACGAGTTCCTCAAGGTGGAGTGGCGCACCCTCCAGCACTACGGTTTCGAGGTGCACGGTCGCCGCTACCACGGCGATCTGCCGCCCGGGTGCCGCGACGGTGCCAGCCCGTACCCGGACCGGGGAAAGGGCAAGGGCCGGTGGTGGCCGCTGCATGTCGACCCGGACGACGTCACCCGGGTCTATCTGCGGGATCCGACCTCGCGGCGGTGGTATCCGCTCGAGTGGGAGCACGCCCGGTCGATGCAGATGCCGCTGAGTGAGGACGCTTTGGCGTTCGCGCGCCGGTTGGCGAAGGCGAAGTACACCTACCCCGACGACCGGATCGCGGTCGCCGACCTGCTCGAGCGCTGGAACCTCGGCCTCGGGTCGAGCATGACCGAGCGCCGCATGGCGTTGCGTATGGCACGTGAGGACACCGCGCTCGACCTCGACCCGGACGAACCGACCGACGCGACCGGACCGCCATCAGTGACGCGTCACGACGCGACGGCGCCGGTCTACGCCGCGCAGGACGGCAAGGACATCGGTGACGACGACGCCGAGGACGAGCTGAACCGACCCGACGACGGCGACGATTTCTACGCGGATGCGCTGGAGTACCTGTGACGATCGCGCTGATCCGGCAGCGTCTGCAGGACTGCGCGCCGCTGGGTAATGTGGCGCTCTCCCGTAAGGAGGGGTGGCGGGAGTTCGCCGACGCGCCCGCTCTGGTCGCGCCGGCGGTGTTGACCCGCACGCAGCTGCAGGCGTTGAGCGCGGACGACGCCGAGGTCTACAACCATTTCCGGCAGCTGTGGCACGCGAATCTGGGGCCGATCCGGACGCCGCAACTGACCGCGTTGCACGAGCAGCTCTCGACCGTGGTCGACAGCAACCTCCAGTTCGGCGACAAGGCCAAGGGGGCGGTCGCGATCGACGCCTATCCCGGCCTGGGCAAGACGACGTCGGTGTTGGCGTTCGCCAAGGCGTTTCATCGCCGCGAGATCCGGATCAAGGGCACCCACACCCGCGACGGGCACCAGCGGTGGCCGGTGTGCCGGGTCGGGTTGACCGGCAACACCGGCCTCAAGGAGTTCAACCGGGCGATGCTCGAGTTCTACGCCCACCCCGGGACCACCCGCGGCACCAGCGCCGACCTGTCCCGCCGCGCCCTGGACTGCGTGACATCATGTGAGACAAGACTTTTGGTGGTCGATGATCTGCATTTCCTGCGCATGCACGCCACCAGCGGCGTCGAGATCAGCAACCACTTCAAGTACATCGCCAACGAGTTCCCGGTCACCGTGGTCTTTGTCGGGGTGAAGCTGGCCGAACGCGGCCTGTTCGCCGAGGCGCAGACAGCGCGGCGCACCACGTTGGTGGGGATGCAGCCGTTCCTCATCGACACCGACACCGGCCGCCGCGAATGGCGGACCATGCTGCTGGCGATCGAACAGGGACTGGTGCTCGCCGACAAATATCCCGGCATGCTCGCCGACGACCTCTCGGACTACCTGTTCACCCGCAGCACCGGCCACATTGGGTCGCTGATGGTGCTGATCAACCGCGGCTGTCACCGCGCCGTCGTCACCGGCCGTGAGCGCCTCGACGCCGGCGTATTGGACGGGGTGAGCAACGACGAGGACGCCGAGACCGCGCGGCGAGAACTCGCGGCCGCCCTCGAGGCGCGGCGCATCACCACCCGGCCGACACGCCGCCGCCGATGACCGGGGTGCGGTCCCTGCCGATCCGGGTCGCCCCGCTGCCCGGCGAGGCAATCGATTCCTGGCTCGAGGCCATCGCGCACCGCACCGGCACGGCGTTCGGTGACCTGGACACGGCCCTGCACCGCGAGGACCGGACTGCCGCCGAAAGGGTTCGGCGCCCGAGCGTGTGGCCGGTGCACCTGCCTCCACGGGAAGTGGACACCATCGCGGCGGCGGCGGAACTGCCCGCGGCCACTGTCGAAGCGATGACGTTGGCCCGCTACGACGGCATCGCCCTGTCGCTGAACGGTAGGAAGGGACGTGCGGCCGCGGGCCTGCCGTGGGGTCGCGGACGACGATCCCGATACTGCCCGGCCTGCCTCGCCGTCTCCGGCGGGCGATGGCAACTGCGCTGGCGGCTGGGGTGCGTATTCGCCTGCAGCGAACATCACTGCCTGCTGGCGGATACCTGCCCGCACTGCGGAGGCTTCCAACGGTGCAGGCGTCCCCTCCGTGAGGTGATTCCGAGTCCGGGCCGCTGCGCCCACTGGAGTGCGGACACCGCTGCGCCGAGTGGGCTCGCCCGGTGCGGGGCGGACCTGACCTCGGCACCGGTGACGCGGTTACGCGCGGATCACCCGGCGTTGTGGGCCCAGCAACTCGTGCTCGATGTCCTCGCGGCCGGCCAGGGCACCTTCGGTGTATACGCCGAGCGTCCCCTCGGGGCCCGCGAGGTTCTGGCCGATCTGCACGCAGTCGCATCCCGCGTCCTTGTCTACGGCACCGACGCGGAGATTGCCGAGCGGGTCCCCGCCGGCCTCGCCGACGCGCTGGCCCGGGTTCGGTCGTCTTCCGCATCGGAAGCACTGACGTCACGAGGATCGGAGCTCTCTGGTGCCGGCGGAGCGATCGCAACCGCCGTTGCGGTGACCGCGGCCGCCGCTGTGCTGGATCGGCCCGACATCGCCGACGCCGGTGAGGCGTTGCGGTGGCTGGTGCACGGCGGTCGGCGCCTGGGCCGGCAGGTCAACGCCGGCGTCAAGGGCGACTGGGGCAGCGCCACCAGCACGAGATTGGCGGCCGTCCAGCTCGCCGCGTTGCGGCCCCTGTTCGTGCGCGCCGTCGATCAGCTGCGGTATCGCAGCGCCGCCGACCTCCCGAGCTACCCGACTGTCAGTGCCACCGCCGTGAACGACGCCGCCCGCCGCATCCCGACCCTGCTCTGGCCGGAATGGTCGCTGCGGTTCACGGTGCCGCCGTGCAGCCCGGCGCAGGTCCGACCGGCCTTGTCGGCAGCACTGATGCTGGTGGGCACCACGCTCACCGTCGGCGAGGCCGCCGACCGCCTGGGATCGGCGGTCCGAGCCGACGGGGTCACCCGCACGCTGGCATGCCTGCGGAGCTCTCCTCGGTGGGACGACACCCTGACCGCGCTGATCCGGCTGGCAGACCACCTCGCCGCCGAGCCGCCACCGATCGACTACGAGCGGCGGCGCCATTTGGACTACCGCGGCTTACTACCCGACGACATGTGGAAACAGATCTGCCGCCGGACCGGAACACCCCCCGGCGCCGGTCAGAAGGCGGACTTCGCCCGCTGCCTGTTGTTCGAACGACTCAGCGGGCTCCCCGCCGACCGTTCCCCGTTCCTCGCGGCCGGCTACGACGTCCGCGCGAAACTGTCCGAGTTCCCGCGCGCCCTTACCCCCGCCCTGGCCGCGCAGGTCGACGCGGCGGCCCACCGGTTCCTCGACGATCAGGGGCTGGGCGAGGAACCGGTCTACTGGCATCCACCCCGGGACTTGCTCGACGGGCTTGACCTGCCCGGACCCGATCCGAATTCAGTGGACCTCGCCGCCCTCCACGACCTGACCCGCCGCGACCACACCGCGCTGTCGGAGATCGCACGGCAACTGGACACCACCCTCGATGTGATCCGCCACCTCCTCGTAAACCACCCAGCACCCGCATCGCCCCCTGCCGCAGAGCGGTTCGGACGACGCGCAACCCAGGCCGCGGCAGAGGAGGCGGTGAGCCGGACGGAGTTCGTCGACCTCTACTGCGTGCAACGCCGCACCCTCGCCGAGATCGCCGCGATGATCGGAGTCAGCAGGAAGGCGGCAGGTCGGCTGGCACGACACCACGGCATCACACCCCAGTCCGGTCGGCCCCCGGTCGATCCGGCATGGCTTCACGACCAGTACGTCACCCAGCGGCGAACACTGCGGGAACTCGGACACGAGACGGGGCGCAGCGTGCCGCAAATGAGCCGGATCGCGAAGGATTACGGCATCCCGATTCGCCCACCGAGCGAGGCCTGCCGTACCGGCGACGCTGCGCGCCGACACCGGACGTCCCAGTGAGCGCGGCGATCCCCTGACGCGTCAGGTGGCGTCGGTTGATTCGTCGCCGTCGGAGTCCTCGACAGTGATGTGGATATCGCCCGGTCGCAGCAATTTCAAGACGGGACGGTCGAGGCCTAGCTTGGCGCCGGACTGGGTGATGGATTCGCGGAGATACGGGTAGACGGACATCACTCCGACACGCTCGACGAACTCTGTGATGATCGCATCGGAGGCTTCGATCGGCTCCCGGAGGGTGAAGACCGCCGAGGCGTCGGCGAGGTACTCGCCCCCTGAACCGGAGACGGTTGCCCGGCATCGAACTTCCAGGAGGAGTTCTTCGCGGCGCAGCGCAATCTGGATGGACAGTGGAGTTTCTTCCACGTCGGGTTTGCGCCGAGCGCCCGTTTCGAAGAACACGATATCGGTGAGCTCCGTCAGCTCGAGGAACTCGCGGGCGTCCGCGACAGTGCGAGGAGACGATGTTTCTGTCATACGGCTAGTGCATAGCTCGACTGAAAGCTGTCCCCGGCCCAGTCGCGGCTGATTCCGACAACGGCAGGGGCGAACCCGACCTTCGCCTCGAGATGTCCGCTGATCTTCGGCGTCCTTCTCGGGGCACCGACGAGTGCCGCGTCGATGCGGACATGGTCGTCCATCGAGGGGAACTCGATGTCGTCGATCTTGTAATCCTGTCGGCGGAGCCACGCGACAACATCTCCCCACAACCACGCGCCGCCACCGACCAGGTTCACCGGCGCCGGGAAAGGGTCCGATTGCATGCGGTCACCGCGCACCCAGTTTCCGACTGCTTGCCGCGATACCTCGGCTCGGTCGGCGATGTCCTGGCGGGTGACCAGGTCG
This sequence comes from Rhodococcus opacus B4, assembly GCF_000010805.1. Lineage (NCBI taxonomy): Bacteria > Bacillati > Actinomycetota > Actinomycetes > Mycobacteriales > Nocardiaceae > Rhodococcus > Rhodococcus opacus. Next base: position 121,375 of record NC_012520.1, read on the forward strand.
GGGTACGACCGCACGACCGGGAGGCCGCGTGACGACAGCACTGCCGCAGCGTCCAGCGCCGCGGTCACCGCGTCGTCACCCTCGGCGGTCACCGTGGCAAGCGTCAAACCGCTGTGCGACTCCACCACGATGTCCAGCAGTTCCTCGACCGCCGCGATCCGGGTATCACCTGGGCCGGAGACTTCTGGGGTCACGAAAATAAGCTCGAATTCGGTCGGGGACATGACCCCAGCTTCCTCATCCCCGATGCTGTTGTCAACTGGAAACAGCGATCGTTATTTCATCAGCTCGTGCCGGTCAGGGCAACGTGATGCGGATCGTTTGACCCGCTTGGCGGCGTTTCCGGGGTTCCTGGACGTCCCGGGGAGCGTGATGAAGTTCGCTCGCCCGTCAGTGCAAGGGCAGTAGATCGCGTACTTGTGCCCCTGTTCCCGCAGGCGCCAGCCCTTGTTCTTCACGAGGTCCTCGACGACCGCATAGACCTCGCTGTCCAGCGACCGCCGGGCATCCTTGAGGCTGACTTCATCCCACGCCTCACCCATTCGCCGGCCTCGGGTGCGGGGCCGCGTGCCGAGACGCGCCTGTGCCCACACGGTGGCGACAGCGTGTGGGTTTACCGGGCTCGGTGTTGATCGGAACCTCCAACGTCGTCGCGGCCACCTGAGTCAGGAAACGGACCTTCCAGAACCTCCTGCACTGCGCACAGAGTTTAGGGCTAGACACCGTCACCGAGCGTTTCTGTCGGACCGGCAGTGATGTGGACAGCTCCCACACCCGCGGAGCACGATGAACTGTGACATCAAGTGCCTGATACACGACGGCACAGAGATCACGGCGTCGGTTGCCCCTCAGGGACTTACCCCGGAACGAGGCGATTCCCCGACGCGAGTCGGAGACCGGGTCGGCACGACCCAAGGAGGGATCGGCATGATCGGCCGGAGCGAAACATACTGGCAGCAGCGCATCCACGCCGATCGTTGCAGCGGTGGCGCCGACCTCCCGCCCGGCGGGATTCCCGACGATCCCGTCGACCTCCTCGAGAACTATCGGCCCACCGCGAGGTGTTCCGCCGCCGCTCGGCGGCCACAGCACCCCGACCTCTGAGCACCCGCCGCGGCCCCGACCCGGTGCCGGCGCGAGCCCTGCGGTGCGCTGATGTGTGGGCGGCCATGTCCGCGGGTAGACCCCCAGATGTCGCCCGGCGGAGGGAACCCCCGCGAGCGACGCTACGACTCTCCACCGTCACGCCGACCCGGGCGGCGGTTGTCGACGTTCAGGTGTGGTTGGGGCACAGTGGATCCGGTGTCATCGTCCATCCGCGTCGTTCCACCTCGATTCTGCGCGTGGTCCAGGAAGGCCCTCCGTGAACAACAGCATCGGATGTGTGTCGCGGCGACCACATGTCGGCGAGTGCGGCCAACCCGTGGCGCAGGTCGCGGCTGGTCGCGTGCGTGGTGGGCAGATACGGGGGTTCGGCGCCGAGGCTGGCGACCGGGACAGCGGCCAGGGCGGCCTCCAGCCCGGTGCGGGCCGTGGCCGGCATGCGGGTGCCGATCAGCAGGCACAGCGCGCTGTGTCGCACCGCCTCGATCAGTTCGGTGTGTCCCATGGTTCCGGCGACTCCGCAGAACCCGGGCTGGTCGGTCGGGTAGACGTCCTTGGCGTCCGGGGCGACCCCGACGGCGGCGTCCACCGCGGCGGCGAGGGCCAGCAGCGGTTCCCGGGCGTCGTCGCGGGCCACCTGGTCACCGGCGATGAGCACGATCTTCCCGGTCCGCCGCGCCGCGACGAGTTGGTCCCGGATCCGTGTCAGCCCGTCCGGGTCGTGGCCGGATCGGCGCGGCGGTGGGTGGAAGGTGAATGCGCCGACGACGGTGGCTTGTTGGATGTCCTTGGGCAGCAACAGCACCGCGGGCCCACCGTCTCGTGCCGCGGCCACCGCGCGTTCCAGGTGGGCGGCGAGGTCGTCGGGCCGCTCGATGCGGGCACAGTAGCGGGAGACCTCGGTGAACAGCCGGACCGCGTGGATCGAGCCGGATCGGCCGCTCGAATCCTGGAAGGCGCCGGTGCCCTCGAGGGGGGTGGGTGGCTGCCCGATCAGGGCCAGCACCGGCACTTTCGAGGTGTAGGACTCGGCGAGCCCGGCCACCAGGTTCATCGCGCCGCCGCCGGAGGTCGCGGCCACCACCCCGAGGCCGCCGGTGCTGCGGGCGTAGCCGTCGGCCATGGTGGCCGCGGCGAACTCGTGCTTGGCCACCACCCCCTGGACGGGGCGGTCGGTGGCGAACAGGGCGTCGTAGAGGTCTTCGATGTTGGCGCCGTCCACCCCGAAGATGTGGTGCACGTCCAGGTCGGCGACGGTGTCGACGAGGACGTCGACGACGCGTCGCCCACCCTGCTCGTGGGGCCGGGCTGGAGTTCCCATGATGTTCTCCCCTGAGCGGAATAACTGCGGGCGTTGTTCAGACGCGAGGGCGTTCGCGGTGGTGCGAGGTGAGGGGTGTGACTTCGACGCGGGGCCCCCACCGTGCGGCGCAGGCCCGCCGGTACTGCCCGGCGAGGGCGTGCAGCAGGATCACCCGCGCCGGTGCGGGCAGCACGTGGGCGACGAGCCGATACTGCTCGGCGTCGAGTCCGTCGAGGACCCAGGGCACCTCCCGCGCCAGCTCCAGCTTGGGTTTGTCCTTGACGATGTCGCGGCCCCAGTCCTCCCAGTGCCCGACGGTGATGGTGCGGGACACGACCGGCATCATCTCGTCCTCCTCCCGGCGCAGATGCGGCAGCAGCGCCGCCTCGAGGCCGTCGAGTGCGACGACCACCGCCTGCCGGGCGTCGGTGGAGCCGTCGTCGCGGTAGGCGCCGGCGGCGGAACAGAGGCGGTCGATCTCCGGGGAGATGTGGGTGTGGTCGGCGTCCATCCGGTCGAGCAGGGTACCGGCGCCGGGGTTGAGTCGCCGGATCAGCGGCCACAGGTTCTCGTCCTCGGTGCGGTGGTGGTAGCGCAGATAGTCCATCATCCACAGGAGGTGGTCGGCGACAGCGATGCGTTGGGACTGCGCCGGCGGGGTCGGTGCGGTGAGGACGGTGCGGGCCCGTCCCAGGTCGCGGCGCAGGGCGTCGTGCAGGATCCCCATCATCCGGGTGTCGGCGGGAGCGGCCCGATCGGTGCTCATTGCGGGTCGCCTGCTTCGAGGAGTGTTCTCGCGTGCTCGAGGTTGCTGCGGACGTCGCGGGCGTACAGTTTCGCGACGATTCCGTCGGCGAGTGCGCCGAATATGCCGCCGAGGGACCCGGATTCCTGGTGATAGGTGACCCGGGTGCCCCGGTCGGTGGATTCGAACAGGGTTTCGGTCTCGTACGGGACCGGACTGTCGGTGCCGCGGCGGCGCAGATACTTGCCCTGCTCGATGTCGGTGAGTTCCTCGGTGATCTCGAGTTGCCGGCCGGCGACCTCGACCACACCGTGCACGACCGAGCCGACCTCACCGGCCTGACCCGAGACCAACTCGTACGAGATCACATTGGTCATGAACAGCGTCACGTTGCCGGGATCCTGAATGAAAGTGAAAACTTCCTCGATGGGGCGGTCGATGACGACGGATTCCTCGGCGACAATCATGATGACTCCAGTCTGGAAAGGGGGTTCATTGCTGGGACTCGCAGTAGTGCGGCGCCCTGCTCGACCTGGTTTTCACGATCGCTGGCGCAGCATCATCTCCCCGAGGGCGATGTCGTATTCGCCTGTCGTGTTGTCGAATCGGACGCTGTAGGTGGTGGGGTAGTAGGCGGTGTGCTGGTAGGCCTGCGGCTGCTTTACGGGCTCTTGAATCGTCGGCCTGGTCAACAGCCACGCGTGGGTCATCATCGGCTCCATGAAGGTGTAGTTCCCGTCCCAGGACCCGTTGATGAACGTCTGGGTGAAGTCGTAGATGCCCGGGATCATTCCGGCGGTCGCGTCCATCCAGTGCACCCCCATTAACGGCACTGCCAGCTCGGATGCGAGCGGCCCGGGCGGGGTGATGTAATCGCGGGGGATGTACTTGCCGTCGGGCAGGTGTGCGGCGCGGGCCGCGTACTCCGGTGCGGCGGGATCGATCCCCATGGTCGAGGACATGTCGGTCATGTAGAAGTGCATGTCGAAATGCGGTTTGCCGAACAGGATCTCGGGTTCGTGTCCGTGCGGGTTCCAGTTGAGCATGACGTGGTCGAATACCGTCGCCGACGCCTGCTCGGGTAAGCCAAGCATGAACATCGCACTGGTGTCGGGCAGCCCCTCCAAGGCAGCCGCCGACATCCGGAGACCGACCGCGGTCGGCTCACCCCGCGTGTCCACGGTGGTGTAGATCCTCACCGTCCCATGGCCGACGCTCTGCGACGAGCCGAAGTAGGTGCGGATCTCCTCCGGTCCGGCGGCGGCCGCGCCGCACCCGGCCACGGTGACGCAGGCCGCGAGCAGAAGTCCCAGCAAGCGGTGCATTCGATGATGTCGCATGATGTGGCCACCTTGTCGAGATCGGTGCCGGCCCCTTTCAGGGTCCGCACAAGCTTTCCTTGCACGCGCGCCGCGCGATCGTCACGAGATCCGCGCGCAGCGCACGGGCGAGCAGCGGAGCAACCATCGGCAGCATCAGTCCGCCCGGCCGCGTCGTCGCCTCCACCGCCCACTCGATGCGCACACGGGTGCCTAACACCACCGGCTCGAAGCGCATCTCGTAGACACCCCCGAAGGGCTCGCTGAGCACGGCATTGACGGTCCGCCGCGGGCGATCGAACACGGTGTAATCCGAGGTGCCCTGCACGGTCAGCGGACCGATGCGCAGGACCATCGAGTACCGGGGTGTGCCATCGGCGCGGATGTGGTAGTCACGCACCGCCGCAACCCGTTTCGACAGGTTCACCAGATGCTGCCCCTGATCTGCGAAGAAGTCCCAGGTCTCCTCAGGGTCGAATGGGAAGACCATCTCGGCGTGAACCGTCCGGCTCATCACGCTCAACTCCAGTGTCGAATGCCGCGATACGGAACTTGTGACTGGACCCAGTGTGGGTCGGCGGTGCGTCCCCGGACCATCCCTCACGTGGGGGATATTAAGAGCTTGTCTCATGTGGGAAGTTTCTTGAAGCAAGTGAGTGCCGCGGCGAGGTGGAGGAATCCGGCGAAGTGCTCGGCGTGGCGTTCGTAGCGGATGGTCAGACGTCGGTAGCCGGTGAGCCAGGCGATGATGCGTTCGATCTTCCACCGGTATCGGCCCAGCCGGTCGTTCCTCTCGATTCCGCGGCGGGCGATGCGTGGGACAATTCTCTCTTCGCGCAGCCACCGGCGGTGCTTGTCGTAGTCGTAGCCCTTGTCGGCGCGAAGCTTTCCGGGTTTGCGACGGCGCGGCCCTCGTCGGGATTTCACCGCCGGGATCGCGCTGACCATCGGTTGCAGCAGGGTGCTGTCGTGGGTGTTCGCCGCGGACACATCGACGACCAGCGGGATGCCGTTGGCTTCGGACAGGACGTGGATCTTCGACCCCTTCTTGCCGCGATCGACCGGACTCGGCCCGGTCAGCGATCCCCCTTTTTCGCCCGGACGCTCGCGGCGTCCAGGATCGCGGCCGTCCAGTCGAGTTCACCGGCGCTTCCGAGCCGGTCGAGCACCTCGCGGTGCAGTCTCTCGAACACCCCGGCCGCCGCCCAGGCGGTAAATCTTCGGTGCGCGGTAGGCACGGTGACCCCGAACGAGGGCGGCAGATGCCGCCACGCACATCCGCTGGTCAGCACGTACACGATCGCGGTGAACACCGCCCGATCCTCCAACGGCGCACTGCCGCCTCCCTGTGGCCGTGCGGCGAATCGCGGAATCAACGGTTCGACGATCTCCCACAACGCATCCGGCACCAACCGCAGTGACAACCCATCTAACACGCGTCACATTATGTCCCATACGCCACTTCATCCACATGAGACACGCTCTAAGCAGGCCCTCGACCAGCGGATACTGGTCACATGACGTCGGCCCGGGGAGGCCGAATTGCTGCGCGTGGGCGGGTAGGAGTTCCTGCCCCATCCCCAAGGTGGGCGGGACGTTTCCGACTTTGATTCTCGACGCGCGTTGCAGTGGCCCGGGAGAGGTCCTCAGGCGAACGGGTGTCGACAAACCCGAGTGGTCGACTACTCCGCAACGTTAGCCTTGTCAGAAGAATCCCGTGCGGCGCTCGCCCATGTTCCGCGCGACAACGTGCAGGGAGTTGAGATGCCCGATCGCAGCCCCACCTCGACCCCGATCGCGCCGCCGAACGACGCCACGAAGGCGCAACTCGTCCAGTGGGCTCTCGACCGCCTCAACGCCCAGGACGTCGACAGCCTGCGTGGTAGTTTTTGGACCGCCGACTCCACCGTGCACTTCCCGACCGGGACGTGTCGCGGGAGCGCCGAGATCGCCGCCTACTTCGAGCAGGTCTTCGCCGCCGTCACCGACTTCACCTTCGAGACGGTCTCGATCGCCGAGTCCGGCGATGACGTCTTGGTCCACTGGCATTTGACCGGACGGCACGTCGGCACCTTTGTCGGCATCGCCGCCACCGGGCGGCGAATCGATTTCGAGGGATTCGACCACTTCGTCGTTCAGGACGGGAAGGTCGTCACGAACACGGTGCGCTACGACCAAATGGAGTTCGCCCGCCAGATCAAGCTGCTACCGCCCGACGGATCAATTGCGGATCGCGCGTTGAAGGCTGCCTTCAACGCCACAACGCGTGTAGTCGGCATCGTTCGACGTCGTTAGCTCGCGATCACAGGTGACTACCCGGCTCGCAAATTCTCGACGTACGGCAGATCACCGTTCGCAGACACTGCAACTCGCGTCGAAAATCAAAGTCGGAAAAACCCTGGGCCACTACTCACAGCTATATCGGTGGAGCGGGTGTCCTCGCTCGGATACGGGCGGGCACGGGGCCGCCGGCTACCATGGTGAACGGCGTGACGAGTGGGAAGTCGGCACCGAGGGACTCGGTCTGGACTGTTCGGAGGATGCCGGCCAAGGCCAATGTCGCTTCGAGCATGGCGAAATGATCCCCGATACAGGTGCGCGGACCGCCTCCGAACGGCAGGTACTGCCACCTGGTGCGCCCCGCCGATCGGTCCGGGCTGAACCGCTCCGGGTCGAACCGACCAGGGGCGCCCCACAGGGTGGGATCGTGATGGAGCGCATAGATCCCGACGATGACGTTCGTGCCGGCCGGAATTCGGTAGCCGTCGACCGCGACATCGCGCATGGCCCTGCGACCGACCGCGGCCGCGGGTGGACAGGCCCGTAGTGCTTCATGGACCACCTGGACGGTGTAGGGGATGCGGGCCACGTCGTCCACGTGCAGTGGGCGATCGCCGAGTGCGGCGACCTCCGCCGCCACTCGATCTTGGATCGCGCGATCGCGCCCCAGGGCCCAGAGGCTGTAGGCCAAGGTGGTCGCCGTGGTGTCGTGTCCGGCAAAAAGGAACGCCCACAGCTCCTGGCGGATCGCCCGGTCGGTGAATGGCTTCCCGGTCTGGGGGTCGGTCGTATCGAAGAAGAGTCTGATCAGCTCGGCATTCCGGCCGGGTTCATCGTGGGCCGAAGTGATCGCTTCATCGATCACGGTGTCGACGACGTCCTTCGCGGTACGAAACCGGTGGCGCGGGGGTGTCGGCAGCCAGGCTGGTGCGCGGACAGGCTGCAGCGCGCGATGCGACACGAACCGGGCGGCACGGTCGAGCGCCGGTCCGAGTACCTCGGCCTGCGCGCCGAGGTCGCTCCCGAACAGTGACTGCCCGAGCACCCGCAAGGTCAGTCGCCGGGTTTCCCTGTCGAGGTCGACCTGGTCCGAGCGGGCCCACTCCGCGGCCATGGTCTGCGCGACACCCGCCATGCAGCTGGCATAGATCGCGACGTGTTTCTTGGTGAACAGCGGCTGTAAGGTTCGGCGTCGGCTCAGCCACGGCTCGTGGGTGATGTTGAAGAGGTTGTCGCCGGACCATTTTCGTGATTCGGCATGGACGGTCAATTCCTTGTCGAAGGCGCCGTCGGAACCGCCGAGGACGTCGTGAGCACCTTGCGGCGAGGTGACGACAGCAAATGGCGGCACCAGTCGCTTCGGTCCGAGTGCGACGATCGTGACCGGTCCGCCCGCGTCCCGGATGTCCTCGAGACCGGTGTGAAACTTGTTCAGGGCCTTGACCCGTGCGAACAGCGGCATCGGCGCGTCGGGTGCTATCGGATACTCTTGCGCCTCTTCGCTGGTCCGGGCCACGACGTCAAGTCTGACACTCGGCCCGGCTCGACCGCTAGACCAGGGGACGCCCCCCGTTGAGGACTCGGACACCACGCCGCTCCGGTGTTCGTCCCCGAGTCGACATGCGAGAGCTCGGCAGGAACGACCCCGTCTGCCGAACGCGGACCGGGGCGTTCCGAAACCGGCCCCGTGGCCGGAAGCCGGTGAGCTGCGCGTTCCCGTTTCCCCGTCCGAGAAAACCGACTCGCGGAACTGGGATCGAAACCGCTGGCCCACTGCGCATCGTTGTTGCAGAACTGATGGGTGAGGCGGCAGTTCGCCCGGGTGTGGGGGCCTTCGCGGTCGATGTGGTCGATCGACAGGACTTCCGGGCCGTACAGGGCATCGAAGTCCACTGGCTCCAGGCAGAGTTGGCATATCCCGCCGTCGCGGGCATAGATGTCCATTCGGGTGAACCGCTCGGCGATGATCTTGCCGTCGACGTCGACCGGCGGAATGAAGCTGGCGCGGTCGCGGCGGTGGTCCCGGAACAGCTCCCGCTCTCACCGCGCCCGGCGGCGCGGCGACGCGACATTGCGTGGGCCGGGTCAGCTGTCGCACGACCGCAGCGCTGGCGTCGAGCACGAAGTCGGCGACGTCCGGGCCGTGGTACAGCGTCAGGTTTCGGTCGGAGTCGCTGGGCACCACGGCTCCGCCGGGCTAGGGAATGCCAGCAAATTGGCCGAATGGGTGAGATTGTCTCGGCGAGCAGTCCTGCGCGAATGGCTTCCTCAACGGTGGACAGCTGTCCGCGAACATCCGCGAGCTGGGGGGTCTGGGGCATGCAACGGATCGTGTCGTCGCTGTTGACAGCCCAAATTTTGAGGTCCATCATTATGGACATGAAAGTGGGGTCGCCGCGCCCGTACCGGATGACCGCCCGGGCGCAATCGGCGGCACAGACCACGGAGCGGATCATGGGCGCCACGCTGGAGCTGTACCGGGAGTATTGGCTGGACGAGATCACCCTCGAGCGGGTCGCGGGCCGGGCCGGGGTGTCGATCAAGACGGTGCAGCGCAAGTTCGGCAACCGGGACGGACTGCTGACCGCGACGCTGCGGTGGATCGGCCGCGAGGTCACCGCGCAGCGCTTCCCGGTCGCGGCCGGTGACGTCGACGCCGCCGTCGAGAACCTGATGACGCACTACGAGCAGTGGGGGCCGCTGGGTTTGCGGCACGTGCTGCAGGCGCAGCGCTCGCCGCTCATCGCGTCGATCGTCGCCCGCGCGCAGGGCCTCCACCACCGCTGGGTGGAGCAGGTGTTCGCCCCGTACCTGGACCCGCTGCCGGCGGCGGATCGTGACCTGTTGTTCGCTCAGCTCGCCGCCGGCACCGACGTGCTGGTCTGGCACGTGTTCCGCAATGATCTCGGCATGTCGGCCGAGCGTACCGGGCAGGCGCTGCTCGGCATGCTGCGGGCGCTGCTCCCGGACGCGCCACCCGAACCGACCTGAACCGGGCCCATCCCGAGACCCAGCCTCCTGGAGGCCACGCCATGGCACACATCCTGTTCGTCACCTGGGACGGCGGCGGCAACGTGCCCCCGCCCTCGGCATCGCGACCGAGCTCCACCGCCGCGGCCACGAGGTCCGGTTCCTCGGGCATGAACAGCAGCGCCGGCAGATCGAGAACCTGGGTTTCCGGTTCACCGCGTTCCGCCGTGCCCGGCCCTGGCGGTCGACCACCGCACACCCCGGAATCCGCGGTCTGTACGCGTATCTGTCGGTGTTCACCGACCCCGGCCCCGGGATCGATCTGCTCGACACCGTCGCCGCCGAACCCGCCGACGTGGTGGTGACCGACTGCCTGCTCTACGGCGCCCTGGCCGCGGCCGAGCGGGCCCGCCTGCCGCGGGTGACGCTGGTGCACACCTTCTACGAGTTCATGGAAGCGGGCGCCAGGCGCGGCCCGGCACCGGTGCTGGCCCGCCTGAAAGGGCAACGGCCCCTGCGGTTGTGGACCTCCTCGGACCTGGTGCTGGTGACCACCGAGCGGGAACTCGACCCGGCCGGGCGCCGGCGCCGTGATCTGCCCCCGGCGGTCCACTACACCGGGGTGGTGCCGCACCGCATGCCGTCCGCCCTGACCTGGGTCGGGGAGCGGGAGCCGCTGATCCTGGTCAGCCTGTCCAGCACCAACTTCCGCGGCCAGCAGCAGACTCTGCAACGCGTCCTCGACGCGCTGCGCGGGGTCCCGGCACGCACGGTGGTGACCACCGGCACCTCCGTCGACCCCACGACGCTGACCGCCGGCCCGGACGCCGAGATCCACGGCCACCTCGATCACGAGACGATCCTGCCGGACGCCACCCTCGTCATCGGGCACGGTGGACACGACACCACCATGCGCGCCCTGGCCCACGACGTGCCGCTGATCATCCTGCCGATGCACCCGCTGCTCGATCAGACGATGATCGGCCGCACCCTCGACCACCGCGGTGCGGCCCGCTGCCTGCCCAAGAAGGCCCCACCCGACCGCATCCGAGCTGCGGTGGACACTCTTCTCGCCGACGGCCCACACCGGGCGGCCGCCGCCGGGCTCGGGACGAGGATCCGCTCCCACGACGGCTCGATGGCCGCAGCCGACCTCATCGACCACCTACCCCACCGACAGGTACGCAGATGAATCTGACTGCTCCGACCGTCGGCTGAATCCACCTCCCCACGCACCCCGCCATCCACACCCACCAACACGAACACGACCCAGGAGGGCGCCATGATCATCACCGAGGAATCCGTTGTCATCGAACGCCCCATCGAGGAGGTGTTCGCCTTCTTCCACGACCCTGCCAACGTCACCCGGTACGCCAAGAAACGTGGCGTCCTACCAGCACGTGTCGGGAGACTGCGGTGAAATGGGCGCCGTCGTGCATCACGTCGTCAAGGTCGCCGGCCGGCGGCTCGACGTCACCGAGGAACTGACCGGCGTCGAGCAGGACACGTCCCTGCGTCGCCGCGGCGTCGACACTCCCGCCCCCCTTCGAGACCGAAATCCGCTTCGCCCCGGCCGGGGCGGAGAGCACCCGGGTCACCTGGCACCAGGAGTCCGGGAAGTTCGGTGGCCTCCTCGGCAAGATCCCCGATGGGATCGTCGCGACACTCTATGCCCGCAACGCCCACCGCAATCTCGCTAACGCGAAGACCGTGCTCGAAGCCTGACACACCGTGCGGGCACCACCCTCCACGGGGCGGTTCGCCCACCCGGTCACTCTCATTTCGCCGCGACCACCCGCCGCCGGCACCCGTGACATCGAGTAGCCCGCGACCACCCAATTGCGTCGGGTGATCCTGCCAAGAAGGCCTGATCTCATGACTGAAGACACGCGCACTACTGCCCCCACCGTCGCCCCGTCCGGCACGTTCGCCAGCCTCGACCCGCGCTCGGGCACCGTCCTCGCCGAATACCCGATCGCCGACTCGGTCGCCGTGGCCGCCGCGGTGGATCGGGCCCGCGCCGCCGCCCGCTGGTGGCACGACCAGGGCTTTCGCGGGCGTCGCACCATGCTGCTCGCGTTCAAGAGGGCCGTCGCGTCCGACGCCGACGCCCTCGCCACGCTCATCTCCGCCGAGACCGGCAAACCCCGCGGCGACGCCGCCCTCGAGATCATGCTGGCGATCGAGCATCTGGACTGGGCCGCCCGACACGCCCGAAAAATCTTGCGGCGCAAACGGGTTCGGTCCGGTCTGGCCGCGATCAACCAGTCCGCGTCCCTCGGCTACCAGCCGCTCGGGGTGATCGGTGTCATCGGCCCGTGGAACTTCCCGCTCTACACCCCGATGGGCGCGATCTCCTACGCCCTCGCCGCCGGCAACGCGGTGGTGTTCAAACCCTCCGAGCTGACCCCAGGGGTCGGCACCTGGCTGGAGCAGAAGTGGAACTCGCTCGATGGCACGCGGCCGGTGCTGCAGGTGGTCACCGGTCTCGGGGAGACCGGCACCGCACTCGCCCGGGCCGGGGTCGACAAGATCGCCTTCACCGGCTCCGGCACCACCGCCCGCAAAGTGATGACAACCTGCGCCGAAACCCTCACCCCGCTGGTGGCCGAGTGCGGCGGCAAGGACGCGATGGTGGTCGCCGAGGACGCCGACCTGGACAAGGCCGCCGAAGCCGCCGCCGTCGGCGCGTTCGGCAACGCCGGCCAGGTCTGCGCCGGTGTCGAGCGCGTCTACGTCGTCGAACCCGTCTACCACCGGTTCCTCGACAAACTCGCGGCCGCGGCGATCCGGGTGCGTCCCGGTGGCGACGACACCGCCACCTACGGGCCGATGACCCTGCCCCGCCAGGTCGACATCGTGCGCGATCACATCGCGGACGCCCTCACCCGGGGCGGCACCGCGGTCGTCGGCGGTGTGGGCGCGGTGCACGAGCGCTACATCGACCCGGTGATCCTCACCGACGTCCCGGAAACCTCTACCGCGGTGCGGGAGGAGACCTTCGGCCCCACCGTGGTGGTCAACAAGGTCGGGGATCTCGACGAGGCGGTCGAGCGGGCCAACGCCACCGCCTATGGGCTCGGGGCGTCGGTCTTCACCCGGAAGCGGGCCCGCGGCACCGCGCTCGCCCACCGCCTGCGCAGCGGGGCCGTGTCGGTCAACTCGGTCTTCAGCTACGGCGCCATCCCGGCACTGCCGTTCGGTGGGATCGGTGAATCCGGCTTCGGCCGCGTGCACGGCGCCGACGGGCTGTTCGAGTTCAGCCGCGCCCACGCCCTGACCGTCGAAAGATACCCAGCCCCCTTGAAACTGTTCGCGCTCGAACGCGCGGAACGGGACATGAGGATCGCCACCTGGATGTTCCGGCTCCGGCACGCACGGTAACAACGTTTCGAACTCACTCACCCGAAATCCAACCTTCAACGGCAAGGAGGCCCGCCGTGAACACCGAACAACCGACCCCGGCCACCACACCAACAAGCCCCTCGGACATCACGTCCGTCGCCGTGCGCTGCATGGAGATGATGGCCGACGGCGACCGCGCCACGTTCGAGGAACTGGTGCACCCCGACGCCATCAATCGCGAGTCTCGGACCGAACCCCCGGACACCAGAGTCATCGGCCCCGAAGGGTTCTACGCGACCGCGCTGTGGTTACGAGGCGCATTTGCCGAGTTGCACCACGACGTCCTGCACGCCGTGGCAGCGGACGATCTCGTCGTGCTCGATACCGTCATGACCGGCCGCCAGGTCGGGCCGTTCGTGACCTACGACGAACACGGTCGGGTCGACCAGGCCTTCGCGCCGACCGGAAAAAGCTTCTCCGTCCGCCAAACACACTGGTTACGGTTCGTCGACGGCAGGTTGATCGAACACTGGGCCGTCCGCGACGACCTCGGTATGGCACAACAAGCCGGGTGGATCCCGCCGACCCCGGCCATTCTGATCCGAAACGCTTTCGCCAAACGGCGAGCACGCAAGACCACTGCCGCCGGGACAGCGTTCCACTAGGGTGTGTCTCCCAATGATTTGTGGTGTTGTGCTGCAGACTCTTCGGTGTGGCAGACGTTGTTGATCGGTTTGAGGTGTTGACGGACAAGCAGTGGGAGTTGCTCGCGCTGCTGTTGCCCAGTTCCGATGGGCTCCGGGGGCGGAAGTTCCGGAACAATCGTGTGGTGGTCGAGGGGATGCTGTATCGACTGCGGACCGGGTTGCCCTGGCGAGATCTCCCGTCGCATTTCGGGCCGTGGAAGACGGTGTGGAAGCGACATCGCCGCTACGCCGGAGACGGAACCTGGGATCGGGTGCTGACGGCTCTGGTCGCGATGGCCGACGCCGGCGGGAACCTGGACTGGGCGGTCTCTGTCGATTCCACAGTGGTCCGGGTCCATCAGCACGGTGCGAACGCCGCCCGCCACACAGGGGGATCTACCGAATTACACGAACCTCGGTGACGAGCCTGCCGATCACGGCATCGGCCGGTCGAGGGGCGGATTGACCAGCAAGGCGCACCTGGCGTGCGACGGTCACGGGCGCCCGCTGTCGGTGCTGGTCGGCCCAGGCCAAGCCGGTGACAGTCCGATGTTCGCCCACGTGCTGGAGGGCATCTGCGTGCCGCGGCTCGCGGGCGGAGCGCACCGCACGCGCCCCGACGAGGTCCGGGCCGACAAGGCGTACTCATCACGGGCAAACCGGGAACTGCTGCGCAGCAGAGGCATCAAGGCGGTGATCCCCGAGAAGACCGATCAGGCAGCGAACCGGGTGAACAAGGGCCGCGCGGGCGGGCGGCCACCGAACTTCGACCCGGAGTCCTACAAGGGGCGCAACGTGGTCGAACGGGCCTTCAACAAGGCGAAACAGTGGCGTGCGGTGGCCACTCGCTACGACAAACTCGCCCTCACCTACCGCGCCGGATTCCTGCTCGCCGGCATCGTCGAGTGGCTCAAGTTATTGGGAGACATGCCCTAGTACTGCAACGGCACTTGCTTGACAGGTACGCGATACTGATTGTGTGGTCCTCGATCTGGTTGCTGCCGAGTTGGAAGCGTTGCATGAGCGGATCTCCGGTCGGTTCGCCCGGTCGGAGCCGCGGTCCCGAGTCCGTGAATATGTGACGGGTTTGGTTGCGGGTCTGGAACGCAAGAACGGGTGGACCCTCGCCGAGCGGGCCGGCGAGATCAGCCCGGACGGGATGCAACGGTTGCTGCGGCGCGCGGACTGGGACGTCGACGGCGTCCGCGACGACGTCCGTGACTACGTGGTCGAACGGCTCGGCGATCCGGCCGGTGTACTGATCGTCGACGACACCGGATTCCTCAAGAAGGGCACCCGCTCGGCCGGGGTGCAACGCCAGTACTCGGGCACCGCCGGGCGGGTGGAAAACTGCCAGATCGGCGTCTTCCTCGCCTACGCCAGCGGCGCCGGCCACGCCTTGATCGACCGGGAACTGTACCTGCCCGAATCCTGGACCTCCGACCGCGACCGGTGCCGCGCCGCCGGCATCACTGACGACATCGAGTTCGCGACCAAACCGAGACTGGCGCAACACATGATCGAACGCGCCCTCGACGCACAGGTCCCGTTCTCCTGGGTCACCGCGGACGAGGCCTACGGGCAGGTGAAGTACCTGCGGGTCTGGCTCGAGGAACGCGATATTTCCTACGTCCTAGCCACGCGCTGCAACGACGACGTGTTCACCCCGCACGGCCGCTCCGGTCGCGCCGACGAGATGATCGCCGCGGTCCCGGCGAAGCAGTGGCGCCGGATCTCCGTCGGCGATGGCGCGCACGGCCGGCGCGAATACTCCTGGGTGCGGATCCCGATCCGGATCGCCTGGGCACCCGGGCGCGGGCACTGGCTGCTCGCCCGCCGATCCCTCTCCGATCCGACCGAGATCGCGTACTACATCTGCGCCGGACCCCGCCGCACCACGCTCACCGAACTCGCCACCATCGCCGGCTCCCGGTGGCGGGTCGAGGAATGCTTCCAGCAGGCCAAGAACGAGGCCGGCCTCGACCAGTACCAGGTGCGGACCTACCGGGCCTGGTACGCCCACATCACCTTGTCGATGCTCGCCCTCACCTGGCTCGCCGGGTCGAAAACCGAAGCGATAAAAGGGGAATCGGGATCGAAAATCAGGGCATGATCGGCTACACGCTACCCGAGATCCGCCGCCTGCTCGTGCAACTGATCCTGCGACACGCCCACCCCGACGAGCACATCTGGTCCTGGTCGAACTGGCGACGGCGCCGACAACACCAGGCCCGCACTTCCCACTACCGACGTCGCGGACACCTCCCATAAGTGCCGTTGCAGTACTAGCGTCGAATTCAGGCAGACCCCGATGGGAAAGTCCCGATCCGCGGAAGTTTCGGCGGCCGGTTGTCTCCATCAGGACAGTCACGTCCTGGCCGATCAGCCTGTCCCGGGTATGGCGACGGCCCTGATCACGGGCGGGCAGCCGACGATCCACCGGCGCCGATCCGGGCTTGGCTCGATCGGCACCTGTGGACAATACGCCCAGGCCTGTTGTGTCCCAATCACTCCTGAAGTCTGACATCAGGGGCGTCCTGTTCGCCCGCATCTGCCTGGCCGCATCGTGATGTCGGCTGCAGAAATGCCAGGGAATTGAGACATAGGGAGGCGGCCATGCCGTGAGACCAACGACAAATCCTCAGGTCACAGCCGTCCCAAAATGCCATCAGTAGCGAGACCCTACAAGCTTGTAGTGTCTCGAGAACTGTGGCCAGATCTCACGCAAGATGGCCACTCGGTGGCCAGTTGGCCGATTGGTTGAGATTGTCGCGGCGTCGCCCGCGTGGTGTGGAGTCGTGGATCAACAGTGCGACCGCTGGCCGCTCCTTCTGCGAAAGCGGCGCGGACCGGATCGCAGCGTCCCGGCGGTGAGTACGCGTGCACTGATCCGACAGTGGTCGCGCTCGTTCCGAAAGCGGATCGATGAGAGAGAACTCGGGGTGAGATCTTCCACCCCGAGGGGGGAGGTGCCATTTCGCTGTCTACCGGAGACTGGGATCAGCCTCGCATCTCCGGTGCGGGATCGGAGCGGGATTCGAACTCGCGTTACATCTTCTGGGAGCCCGACATGTTCATCAAGCAGATTGCAGGATTCATCGGTGGCGGCGCACTGGTCGCCGCATCAGTCGCCGCGCTGATTGCAGCGCCGGCGAACGCAGTGCCGGGCGTCAATCCGCCGGCGCCGCGGTTCGTGAGCCTCTCCTATTCCCTCGAGTCGACCTTCGCGGGGTCCTCGAACGTGGTGGACACGTACGCCGAGTCCGTGAGCCAGGCGTACTACCACTGCGACAACCTCAGTGGCGCTAACGATTGCCAGGTCGTGATCACGAGTGATTGGGGCTGCGTTACGTTGGTGCGCGGTTGGACCAAGGAGTCGTACTTGGGCAGTCCGCAGGGGAAGCCCATATTCGGCGTGGGAAATGGGCCGACCAGGGAAGAGGCTGAACAGGTGGCCACGATCGATGTCGAGGCTCGACTCGACGCCACCCCGTACGCCGTTGGCCACGGAGTCACCAAGTGCGTCTACTGAAGTTGCGGACGAATCCCGGACTCACACGATCGGCCCAACGTCCGGTCCGATCGATCACCCCGAACGTCGACCTCGCCCCGTCCGCAAGCGGAACGCAGACCGGCACGTCCCGAAAGCCGGGCGTAGACCGGAACTCACTGAGCTGCGCGGGTCCCGATAGCCCCGTCCGGTGATGATTTTGCTTTCGGGGCGGCGGATTCTCACTGTCGTTGCAACACAAGTCTATTGAAATCTGGGTCGTCCCAGCTCACGGATTACGTTACCGCAGTCGGCATCGCGAGTTCCAGCGCAGTGCGGCGCCGGTGAGCGGTGGCCCGTCGCTCGGCGTTGAACACCGTGGCGGGAGTTGCGTACTCCAGGTTCTTCCGTGGGCGAGTGTTGAGCTCACGCGTTACCGACCGCACATGAGCGTGACTGTGCACCGACAAATCGGTGCCCTTCGGGAAATACTGTCGAGCGAGCCCGTTGAAATTCTCGTTCGCACCCCGCTGCCACGGACTGGAACGTTCGGCGAAGTAGATCTTCAGATCAAGGGCCGCGGAGATCTCTCGGTGCAGACAAATCTCCGTTCCCTGATCCCACGTCAACGTTCTGCGCATTCGTTTCGGCAGGCCAGAAAATGCTTTGATGACAGCATTTTTCACCGATTCGGCGGTGTGATCGACGGGGAGATTGACGATGATTCCGTATTGCGTCGTCCGTTCCCGCAGGGTCATCATCGCCGATCGGCAGCGCAACCCCAGGATGTAGGGGTCGGACCGGGGCGCGGTGCCGGGATTGCTCCCGGCCCGTTTCCCCGGCCCGCCCTCCGCACCGGACGTGCGACTCTCATCGCATCCGGCGCTCCACGGACTGCCACTGCTAAGCAGGGACCAAGGTCTCTGCTCTGCTGGTCCACGGTGTGGGGATGTTGCTCGCCCGCCACCGGTACCGAGTAATCGGGACGGTGGTGGTGTCGAACATGATGATCCCGTTCTCTTGCGGACGATTGCCGGGCCTGCCGGTCAGGAACCGTCGGTAGAGATCCGCCCACGTGATCCGTTTGTGCCGTTTGAGCAGCCATTGGGTGACCCGATGCCAGGCGAAGGCATCGAGGTAACCGAACGTCGCTTTCGACACACCGTGACGGAAATACGCACACCATCCTCGGAGCACCGGATTGAGGCGTCCGAGCAGATCAGCAAGGCCATGATGACGTGCCCTCTTCGTCAGCGCCCGCACCTTCGCCATGATCGAAAGCAACGCTTTCTTCGACGGATAGGTGTAGACGCTCATCTTGTTCGTGCCTTTCCTGCGGCGCCGCTGGATGCGGAACCCGAGAAAGTCGAACCCCTCGTCCAGGTGACATACCCGGGACTTTTCGGCGGACAACCGCAGCCCCAGCGGGGCTATCACGTCCGCGACCTCGTCCCAGAGTGCGTCCGCATGCGCCTTGGTTCCGACCACCATGATGACGAAATCGTCCGCGTAGCGCACGATTCGGTAGGTGGCCCCGCCGCGTTTGCGGTGCACCTCGCGCCGATAGGCACTCCCGTGGGAATCCCATTTCGCACAGAAATGTGCATCCAACACCGACAGAGCGATGTTGGCGAGCAACGGTGAGAGTATGCCGCCTTATGAACAGTGCTGGGTTATGCGCAGCGCTGGCGTGCAAGGCCTGGTGACGGCGATGTCAGAGGTCGATCGCTGCGCATAATCCGCGGATCCTCTGATCAGGCGGCCCGGTACGGTGCCGGGCCTCCATGATCGGAGGTCAGTTGTTATGGCGACTTTGTCTGCGTTGGTGTCGGGCCTGGAGGCGGAGCTACAGCGTTTGGGCTACAAGGATTCGACGCTCGTTTGGTACCGGGGCTGTTGGCGGCGGATGCAGAAGCACTTCGCTGCGCGTGGTGTCGAGGAGTTCTCCCTGGATGCGGCGATGGCGTGGGTCGACGACGCGTGTGGTTTCTTCGACAAGGAGCAGGCCGGCACCCTGAAGCGAACCGATGTGTATTTGTTCAGAGTTGCTCAGATGCTGGAGGATTACGCGGTCCACGGGGCGGTGCTGCGCCGCTATAACCGGTCGGTGAGCAAGCTGGACGTGGCCGGCGCCCAGACGGTCGCCCGGTTCCAGGCGCACCTGCGCTCGGCTGGGCGCTCGGCCTCGACTGTGCGGACCTACGGGACGTTGGCCGGGGAGTTCGTCGCGTTCACCGACACCCGCGGAGGGCTGGGCTGCTGCGACGCCGCCATGATCGGGGCGTTCGTCGCCACGCTGGCCGGATACCAGTTCAAGACTGTCGAGCAGAAACTGTGCGCGGTGCGGTCGTTGCTG
Organism: Rhodococcus opacus B4; assembly: GCF_000010805.1. Taxonomy (NCBI): domain Bacteria; kingdom Bacillati; phylum Actinomycetota; class Actinomycetes; order Mycobacteriales; family Nocardiaceae; genus Rhodococcus; species Rhodococcus opacus. The sequence continues at coordinate 140,973 of NC_012520.1, forward strand.
CGGTTTGCCTCCGCCGCCGGCCTGGTCGACGGGGCGTGCTTGGAGGCGGTGCCGGCGGCACGCTCGGCCAGGCAGGCCAGGATCCCGTCGGTTGAGGCTGCACCCTTTGAGTGGACACCCCGGACAATGGTTCTAGGAGAGCCAGGAGGGATGTCGAGGTGGGACGCCAGTCTCTGTACACGGAGGAATTCCGGAAAGACGCGGTCGCGTTGTATCGCGCGGCCGACGGCAAACGCACGTACGCGGCGGTGGCCGCGGATGTGGGCGTCAGTGGCGAAACGCTACGGACGTGGGTCCGCAAGGACACCGCCCGTAACGCGCGCTCGCAGGACCGCAGTACCGGCGCCGACGGGACCGAGGCGGACGAGCTCGCGCGGCTGCGCGCGGAGAATGCGCGGCTGCGCGGTGCGGAAAAGGAATGGCAGCTCGAACGCGAGATTCTGCGCCGGGCGGCCGCGTATTTCGCAAAGGAGGTGAAGTGAAGACCCGCCGCTGGGACTTCATCTCCGACCATCGCGCCGAGTTCGGCGTGCAGCGGCTGTGCCGGGTGCTCGGGACCTCCCGTTCCGGCTACTACAAGCACCTGATCACGGAGCCGGCCCGAGTCGAGCGCCAGGCCGAGGAAGCCGCGACGGTCGCCGAGATCCGCGCCATTCATGCCGAGCACCGGAGCGCCTACGGTGCCCCGCGGGTTCACGCCGAACTCCGCTCCCGCGGACGCAAGATCAACCGCAAACGGGTGACCCGGCTGATGCGAATCCACCACGTGGTGGGCAGGCACCTGCGCCGCAGCAAGCGCACGACCGTCGCGGACAAGTCGGCTCCGTCGGTGCCGGATCTGGTGATGCGAGACTTCACCGCTACGGCTGTCGATACCAAGTGGTGTGGGGACATAACCTACATCCCGGTGGGATCCTCGTGGTTGTTCTTATTAGTTACGTGGAATCACGCCGGGGGTCGGTTGTTCGTCCCGCGGTGTCACCACGAGCTGAGGGGCCCTGTTGACTGTGTCGATGATCTTGGAAGAGAAGTGGCCGGTCCTGTGCCGGCACGAGCGGGCGGCCGAGTGGTTGCAGATCTGGACCGATCTGGGGCGGGCGCCTCGCACGATCGATGCGTACGCTCGCGGCCTGGCCGAGTACCTGCTCGTCTGCGAGCGTGAAGGCGTCGATCCGGTTGTCGCGACCCGGGCCCAAATCGCCTTGTTTGTAAGGGACTTGCGGACTCGACCGAGTCGGCGCGGTACCAATGTTGTCGCGTTGGACTCGGGTTCGGGTCTGGCGAACGCGACGCTGCAGCAGCGACTGGTTCCGGTGCGGTTGTTCTACGACTTCCTGGTCGAGGAGGGGGTCCGCGAGTCCAACCCGGTCGGTCGCGGGCGTTACACGCCGGGCCGGCACTTCGGTGGGCAGCCCCGGCCGCTCGTCCCGCGGATGGTCAAGTTGCCGTGGATCCCCGGCGAGGCCGAGTGGTTGCAGCTGCTCGACGTTTTCCGGCTCGAGCCGATCCGTAACCGGCTGATGCTGGCGCTGGCCTACGACTCGGCGCTGCGCCGTGAAGAGCTGTGCTCGCTCCGTACCGACGATCTCGATCCCGCGCACCGCATGCTGCGGGTGCGGCCGGAGACGACCAAGACCCGTCGAGGGCGGGTGGTGCCGTACTCTGCGGCGACCGGGGTGCTGCTGTCGGGCTACCTCGCCCACCGGGCCGGGATCAGCCGCGCCCGGGGGCCGCTGTTCTTGTCCGAGTCACGGCGCAATTTCGGTGAGCCGCTGAGCTTGTGGAGCTGGTCGAAGGTGGTGCGGCGAGTCGCGTTGGCTGCTGATGTTCCGCAGTTCTCTACGCATACCACCCGACACCTGTGTCTGACCGACCTGGCGCGAATGGGCTGGGAGCTGCATGCGATCGCAACCTTCGCCGGGCACCGTTCCACCGAGTCGACGCTGACCTATATTCACCTGTCGGGTCGGGATCTTGCGGAGAAGCTGAATCGTGCAATGACGCACCTGCATGCGCAGCGCATCAGCATGCTCACCGCACCCGACGGGACGGGTCCGGCGTGACCGCCGCGGTTCGTGCCGTCGGCGAGGCGGATGCCACGTGGCCGGCGTCGACGTTTCCGGTGTCCCTCGAACGCTACGATCGCCGGGAGGAGCTGACCGATGCGGAGCGCCGAGCACTGCGCGATTTGAGCCCGAAGGCGTTGCGCCGCAATAGAGCGCGGGGAATCCCACGCCGGACCGCGACCCACTGGACGGCGCTGGTGCGGCTCGTCGAGCCGCTCGACACCGCGCGGGCCGGGTTGCATCATGGCGATGACGCCCGGTTTCGGCGGGCCGGGGCGCACGCGGCCGCTATCATCTTGCAGAACTGCGCGGACACCGGCCGGTCCTACTGGGCGTGGACGAGCGAGGACTGGGCGCAGCTGTGTGGTTCGAGCGCCGAGGCCTTCGTCGCGGCCAGGGAACTGCCTACCGAGACCACCGTGCGTCCCTTCCTCGTCGCTCTGGCCTATCTGCTCGGCAGCTTCGACGCCTTCCAACTATTGGGCACATTCAACCGGCTGCACCTGGCCCGCCTCGTCTTCGGCGCCGAGGCGATCGAGGAGTCGATGCGCCAGGCCAGCGCGGTCCTGGACCAGTGGGGGTACCGCGGCGTCTTTATCGGCAAACACCGACTGCGCGGGGGGCTCAGCCAGGCCCTGCTGATCAACCGCAGTTCCAGGCTCGAGGATCTGGATACCGCGGCATTCGACCGGCTGCGCGTGCACCCAGCCACCAACGATCACCAAGGCGAGATGCTCTACGCGCTCCAACGTGCCGTCGCCGCACTCGGACACTGCGACCCGCCGGTGCGCACCGGAGACAACCCCTACGCCGTCATCGAAGGCACCACCGACAGCTGGGCCAACTGGGTCGCCCGTTGGCACGACACCTCCACGCTCACCCCGCGGGTCCGCAGGACCATCCGCACCATCCTGGCCAAGGCCGGGCGGTGGCTCGCCGCCGAACATCCCGAGATCACCGAACCCGGGCAATGGACCCGCCAGACCAGCGCCGCCTGGGTCGCGGCCGTGGACCGCATGACCGTCGGCGACTACGTCCAACGCCGCGACCACCTCCGCGCCCGCACCGGAGACCCGATCTCCCCACGCACCAAAGCCCACATTCTCATGGCCACCCGCACCTTCTTCCGCGACTGCCAGGAGTGGGAATGGATCGATCGTCGCTTCGACCCGGCCCGGGCACTCGCACTGCCCCGCAGCGTGTCCGCACTGATCGGCACCAACCCGCGTGTCATTGCCGACGATGTGTGGGCGAAGCTGCTCTGGGCCGGGCTCAATCTCGACTCGAGTGACCTGCCCGGCAATTCCGCCCACACCTACTACCCAATGGAGCTGATCCGGGCGATCACACTGACCTGGCTCTTCGGCGGACTGCGCAGCGACGAGCTATCGCGGCTGCGAGTTGGCTGCGTGCGTTGGCAACACGACGGTCAGCCCATTGCTGCCGACTCACCCGACGTGCTCGCTGAGGACGCCGTCTGCCTGCTGGAGGTCCCCGTCCACAAGACCGGCACCGCGTTCACGAAACCCGTCGATCCCCTTCTGGGACAGGCGCTCGAGGCCTGGCAAGCCCTGCGCCCGCCTCAGCCGAAGACACTCGACCGCAAGACCAGCGAACAGGTGGACATGCTCTTCGCCTTCCGCGCGCACCCGGTCGCAAAGAACTACATCAACCGCACGATCATTCCCGCGCTCTGCGCCAAGGCCGGTGTTCCGAGCAGCGACGTCCGCGGCAACATCACCAGTCACCGGGCCCGCTCCACGATCGCGACCCAGCTCTACAACGCCAAGGAACCGATGACACTGTTCGAGCTGCAGGCCTGGCTCGGCCACCGCACCCCGAACACCACCCAGCACTACGCGAAAATCACCCCGAACACGCTGTCCAAGGCCTACAACGAAGCCGGCTACTTCGCCCGCAACGTACGCACCATCGAAGTGCTCGTCGACCGCGACGCCGTCACCTCCGGCGGCGCCGCCACCGGCCAACCCTGGCAGCACTACGACCTCGGCCACGGCTGGTGCAGCTACACCTTTTTCGAGCAGTGCCAGCACCGGATGGCCTGCGCACGCTGCGACTTCTACACGCCGAAAGACTCCAGCAAAGCCCAGCTACTCGAGGCCAGCGGCAACCTACAACGCATGCTCACCAGCATCCCGCTCACCGACGACGAACGCGCCGCCGTCGATGACGGACACACCGCCGTCGCGGCGCTGCTCGAGCGCCTCACCGACCTCCCTACACCCGCCGGGCCCACCCCACGAGAGATCGGTACGTCCCCGACCGTGACCCTGCTGCCGATCGTGCAAGTCCGACACGGAGAACCCTGATGAACTTGACAATCCTGATTCCACATAATGGCCACGGTGATCGACATCTTCTCACGCCGGGTGGTGGGCTGGTCGATCGCTGACCACATGCGCACCGATCTCGTCACGGACGCGATCGAGATGGCGGTGCGCACCCGCGGTGGTGACGTCGGTGGCGTTATCTTCCACAGCGACCGCGGATCACAGGGCGGATTCAACCGGTCGTCGCAACACCGTGCCGTGAGGACGAGTGTACCTGTTCGGCAAACACTTCCGCTGGAGTTCTCCAACCGTGCACTTTTCGGGGGCGGTTGTTGAGCGCATCGGCGACCGCCTGAAGCTCACGGAACTTGTATCGGGACAGATCAGTTCCCTTCGGAAAATATTGTCGCAGCAGCCCATTGGTGTTCTCATTCGTTCCGCGCTGCCATGGACTGTACGGATCACAGAAGTAGACACGGATACCCGTAGATGCCGTCAGCTCGGCATGACGCGCGAGTTCCTTTCCGCGATCCCACGTCACGGATCTGCGTAGATGCTCGGGCAGCGGTGACAGCGTCGCGGCCAGAGCATCACGAACGGACTCCGAACCATATCCGGACAGCGCCGGCCCGTTCTTCACCATCGCCGCTGTTCCATAGCCCTTCAGTCGCGGCAGGTGTAGTAGAGTCGTGTATCTGCTGGTGCGCTCGACGAGCGTGCCGATCGCGGACCGGGTCAGACCGATGATGAGGTCGCCCTCCCAATGCCCCGGCGTCTTCCGGCTCTCGACCTCCTCCGGACGGGCGCTGATGGTCACCTCCTCGGTGATAAATCCGGTGCGCTGCTTCCGTGCTCGCGCACGAGGCTTTCGCAGCGCCCGGCCGGTGCGCAAGCACGCGACGAGCTCCCGCTCCAGGCCGCCGCGACCCTCGATGTAGAGCGATTGGTAGATCGCCTCAGGTGAAATGCGCATCGTCGGGTCCTCCGGATAGTCGATCGGTAGGCGATTCGAGATCTGCTCCGGACTCCACGCCGTCGCCCACCGACGATCACCGCGCCGAGGCTTGTTTCGGCCAATCCAAGCGGCATCCGGACCGGACACCACGGTTCCATCGTCGGCACGAATCACACCAGACAGTTTGTCCTGCACATATTCTCGTAGCCGATCGTGTTCGGCGAGCTTCGCTGGTTTTGGGCGCCTCGCGGCGAGGTCGGCCTTCCACTGTGCGGTCGACGCTCGGTATGTGAGCTTGCCATTGCGGGTGGCGGCGTTCCGCCGCAACTCCCGCGAGATCGTCGACGGTGACCGTCCGATCCGGTCAGCGATGTCGCGCATACTCATACCCTTGGCTCGCAGCAGCGCGATATCCTCACGCTCGGTGAACGACAGGTACCTCCCCGAGACCGGGGTCAACTCGATCGGTGGCATCCCACCAGCCTGGCGGAACCACCGTGTCCCCACCGGCCCCGACACGCCGCATGTGGTCGCTGCGTCGTCGCTCGTGAGACCCTCGGCGATCCGCGTCCAGAATGCCCGCTCTAGATCTCGGCGTATCGGAGGCCGTCCCGGTGACCGCATCACCGCACGCCCCGTCAACGCTGCTGCCCACCCGGGTGGTCGTCCCATTCCCACACCTCCGTTATCGAGGTGTTGCTTCCACCGGTTGAGCCTGGTCAGTACACCGCAGCAGCTTTCGTCGATGTATGCCGCCGTCATGGGATTCAGCTAAGTCGAGGACGGGTCGGCTCGAGTTACGATAATGCTCTCGCCGAGTCGTTCTTCCAAGGACTCAAGAGGGAGTGGCTGCACGGACGGAGTTGGACGTCGAAGTCGCAGGCACGGCTGGACCTGTTCGAGTGGCTCTCGTACTTCAATCGACGTCGCCGTCACTCCGCCCTCGGATACCTCACCCCAGTGGAGTTCGAACAACGACTCATCGCGTCGTCTACGCTGTCAGTCGCCGCATGAAATCCGGTGTCCACTCCCGAGGGGCAACCTCACGTGTAATTTGCCCCGAAGAGGTCAACGTAGTTCAGGTCACCGAGGACGCGTCCTGCGCCGAGATCCCAACCGGGAATCTTCCCGTCGTCGAATCGAACCGGAATCAGCCAGGTCACGCCGGGTGCCATCTGGCGGAACTCCTCGACGGCGAGAGTGAGTTCTTCGTTCATGACGGTCTTGGGCCGTGCGCGGGAGTTGTCGGAGAAACACGCGAGGAAGATCAGTGCTCCTGATCGAATTGCATCTCGGATTTTTGCCTTCCAATTGTCGCCGGGGGCGAGTGATGTCCGGTCTCTCCAGTAGGGGATCTGGGCTGCGTCAAGGATTTTGCAGAGTTGGTCGACCTGCTGTTGATCCTCTTTGACGTAGGAGATGAACACGTGTTTGCCCTCGGCTGATGTCACGCCGAGATCGTATCCTTCCCTGATCCGGGGCGATGGCATGTACCTGTGTGGTGTCGTCGGGGGCGTCCGGCGGTTTACCGGCGTCGGGTGTGGGGTGGCGGCCCGCCGGGTCAGGGCAGCTCCGTGTTGAGGCACGCAATCATCCCGAACAGCTCACCCGGAACTGTTCTGGTGCCATGGAAGTCGCGGAGCGAGCGTGCTGCCGAGGAGGGCACTATTACATCGAGGAGTCAGTTTGGGTGAATCTGATGCTGCCTTGGGACGTGAGTGGGTGGTGATCGATCCCGCCACAGTCGACGGAGGTGGGTCGGACTTGGGCCCCGACGACGGTACACCCGCAACTGCTAGTAGACCGTCGCGGCTAAGTGTTGGGATATAGGTGGCGGAGTTTGATGCGGGCGTCGTCGGTGGTGAAGTGCCACTGGACCTGGCGTTGATCGGCGTTGGTCTGTCGTTGCCAGGCGGCGAGTTCGGCGTTGAGGATTCCGAGGTCCTCGATGTGCCGGTCCAGGTACTGGCGGGTCAGCGCGGAGAGCTCGATCTCGGCGATGTTGAGCCACGAGCCGTGTTTGGGGGTGTGGTGGATCTTGAGCCGCTGCGCGAGCGCGAACGCCTCGGCCGGCTCGAAGGCCTCGTAGAGCGATCCGATGCCGTGGGTGCCTGAGGTTGTCCATCACCAGCAACACCGTCTCTGCGTCGGGATAGTCCACGCACAGCAGGTCTTTGACCTGCCCGGCCCAGTCGACCTTGGTGCGCCGGGGCTGGGAATCGACACGCCGCCAGCCGGCCAGGGGCTCGACCCAGCAGAAGATCGAGCAGGTCCCGTGCCGCACGTACTCGGAGTCCTCCTTCAGATCGCGTCCCGGGCCCGCTGGGATCGGGTCATGCGCGTGAGCGAGGAGCTGGTAGGGATTCTCGTCCATGCACACCACCGGGCGTGAGGGATCGTGGGGGCGGGCGTAGACCGACAGGATGTCTTCCATGCGGGCCGCGAACTCTGCGTTGGCCCGCGGCGGGATGGTCCAGCACTTCTTCAGGTGAGGACGAAGTTTCGTTTTTTTAAAACCCGGCCGATGGTCGAGTGGTCCAGGTCGGGGATGTCGTCGACCAGGGCGACGTGCTTCTCCAGCAGTCGCAGCGACCACCGCGACCGACCCTCGGGCGGCTTCGAGCAGGCCAACGCAATCAACCTGGCCTCGATCTCACCAGTGATCTCCCGACGGCACCGGTGGGAGGTCACGCTGCTTGCGACCGATCGTGGCCTCCACGTCTCGACCGGTCTCAGCGAACCGATTGGCCACCAGCCGCAACGTCTCACCCGAGACCTCCAACCGTGCCGCGATCACCTCCTTCTCATCAACCACCCCGACCGAGGTGTCCAGCGCCAGCAACACCCGGGCCCGCCGGATCATCGGGCAGGTGCTGACCTGGACCGTCGACGAAGCACCGGAAGCGGACGGATGGGAGTTCGCGCACCTGTACCCGAACGGCGCTCGGGCGCACCGCACCGCACTCCTGCCTGACGGACATCGCAACCGCGGTGACGACTGGCGGGGAAGCCCGGATGGGGTTGCTGCCATGGCGGCTTTGCTGCGGGTCAGAGAATCGTGCGGCACTCTGTCGCGGCGTGGACCGCGGACGGCTCGAATGACAGGATGGCCAGGTCACGACGCCGGCGTTGGGGGCGGTTCGGGTGGTGGCGCGGGCGCGCGTCGGGGTGGGTGAGGTCGCGTACTCGCACGTCGAGGAGTTGGGCTAGGGCTATTGTCTGATCCCAGGTCGGGTAGGCCTGGCCGGCCTCCCATAGGTCGACGGTGGGTTCTTCTGCGTGGCAGGCGATGTCGACGGTGGGCCCGGAGTGTCGGCCGTTGTCGAGGAGGTGGCTGATGTACCAGGGGACGAGCTTGCCGGCTTGCCAGAGGTCGTGCTCGTCGCTGTCCGGATCGACGAAGGGACCACTGACGGCGAATTCGCTCGCGAATAGCCTGAGGCGCGCGAGGTCCGCCGGCGATGCTGATTCCACGCTCTGTTCGACCCCCGGCTGATCGCGGGCGGTTGCGGATCTGCGACGAAAGAACTTGAACATGGGTGCTCCTGTCGGTGTGAGGGCGGACCGTGTTAGCGCTCACCCAGATGTCAGCGGCGGATCGTTCAGGGGTGTATGTCGTTTTGTCGTCGTATCTTATGGGCGTCACGGCCGACGCTGCCGGCGGTCGATGGTTCCGTGACTTGGCCTGCGCGAGCCTCTGACGTGGGCAGTGTCCTGTCTTCGACACGAGAATGAGGGCATGGTCGTGGAGATGAAGCACGATGGCCTGCGGACGGCGGCATCCGCCGCCGGCCCCCTGTCGCCCGTGAGGCTGCGGCACTTGGGTGACGATGGCCGGCATCACCGGCGCCGTCCGCGGCCGGCACCGCATTGTCACCACGAGAAGCGACGATACCGCGCCGCGTCACCCGGCTCTGATCGGACGAGCATGGTCGACACCGACCCACCCGGCTCAGTGGTGGGTAGCCGACTTCACCTACACCTGGACGTTGTCGGGATTCTGCTACACCGCGTTCTGCGTCGACGTCTTCTCCCGCCGGATCCTCGGCTGGCGAGTGATGACCAGCAAATCTACTCCGCTGGTCACATCGGTGCTCGAACAAGTATTGTTCACCCGACGTCGACACGACTTCCACTTCACAGCAACCGGTTTGGTGCATCACTCCGATTAAGCCGAGGTTTTCGTTAGCCGAGGAATTCAGGGTTAGGGCTGGTCAGCTGCTTATGTCGGTCGGATTTTTCGGCTTAACGTTTCCGATTCATCGAAGGTGCAGAAGGATCGCAGTGCGTTTTCGGTGAGGTGGTGTTCGGCGGGGCGCCGGGGTTGAGGAGGCGGCGTTGACGGCGGCGCGCGTCAGGTCGATGGTGGCGAGTGTGTAGAAGATGGTGGTGGTTGGTACCTTTCGTGGCCGAGGAGACGCATGTCGGCGACAACGACGGCACCGATTTGGTGCTCGTCTTGTCCATTGCAACATCCTTCCCATTGGGGCAATGGACACCGACAAACGTACGCCAGGCAATCAATCATTAAGCCGAAGAATTCCTCAGAAATCTCTGCAGCACAGAAATACAGGCACTTCCTCGGCTTAACGAAAACCTCGGCTTAATCGGAGTTAAGCCGAACTCGGCTTAACTCCGATGCGGGAAGCCAATACACGTCGCTGGCCTTCACCCATGTGCTGCAGGAAGCCGGCATCGTCGGATCGATCGGCAGCGTCGGCGACGCCCTCGACAACGGACTCATGGAATCGGCGATCGGCTTGTACAAGACCGAGCTCCTCGGCCGCCATCCGATACTGAAAGGGAGGGCCGAACTCGAACGCGAAACGGCTGCGTGGGTGCACTGGTACAACAACAGCCGGCTTTCCGCACTCGACTACCTGACACCGGTCGAGTACGAAGATCGCTACCATCAACAGACCACCTCGAGTGAGGTGGCGTAAACCGGGAGTCTCTACCGAATCCAGGACGCTTCAGTTATGGCGGACGGCGGGTCCTGTGGCAGCAGGCGTTGCGTCACGCATTCCCCCACAACACGAATGATCCCAATGGGTACATCGTCGCCGACCGGGGCGGGCGTTTGCACGGCCTCCGTAACCGCGTCTCGCACATGGAGCCCCTGCTCGGCGTGAACATCACCGCCCGGCACAACGACGCGCTCCGCATACTCGCCGCGATCAGCCCCGAGGTCCGGGACTGCTGCGCGGGCATGAGTACGGTCATCGAGATTCGGCGGAAGTGCCCCATCAGGCTCTGACCAGATCGTCTGGCCACGAGCAACGGCGGGCGTTACCGCATCACCAGCAGTGCAGGGGGGGCAGCGCCGCCGGCAGCTTCTACGGTTACAGCGGCTTCGACGGCGGTGGAGGATATTCCGACTGCGGAAACGGCGGCGGTTGCAACTGAACAACCACGGGCGTGAGAACTTCCATTCCAGCGCCACCGAACTGAGCGCGGTTCCAGAAGAAACGCCGATTACCGATCTTGGGGAGTCAGAGGTGAGCGTCCCGAATTTCGCGGATTTTTTTGGGGTTCCATAGACGCTGCGGTCGATATGTCGTCGATGGAAGGCCCATCGCCTCCGGGGGACCGCAGGCAGAGCCTCGATGAGATAGGCCGCCGCCGTCTTCGGATACGCGGGCAACGCCGTGTCGTCGTGACCAGTGCACCAGCTCTCGAAGCGCCGCCACGTCGGCGCAATGGCACGGTGGGCGCGCTTCCAGCGGGATGTGGACATTAGCGGGATGTGGACATTACTGCCCGAGAGGGGCAGCGACCGCCTCCGACATGCCGGCGATTCGCAGGTCCGGACGTGGCGGTGGAGGTCGGGGTTGACGATGTGTCGCGCGTCTAGATCGCTCGTTCAGATCGTTCTTGCTCGGCTGCTTCGTCCGGCAGCGACCGATCGGGAGTTGAGATAGCTTCCTGAGTAGGTCATGGAGCCTCACCGGGGACGACGTCACCCCAGGCCGCGCGCGAACCTGACTCGCCGATTCGGTAGACCTGCACGATGGTGCTGGCCGCCACGACGATCGCGAGAATCGCGACGATCCATGTGAGCGGGCGTGACGGTCCCGCCTTTCGTTCGCGGAGGTGTACCGCGGTGATGGCCAGTGCGATCAGCAGAAGCGCCGCGGAGAAGTAGATCATGGTGTCGCCGCGTTCGGTGTGCGCATCCACGGCAGCAGTGTCAGTAACATTCTTTTCGAGCCATTGCCCGGCGTCGGTGGTCAGCGGGGTCAAAGCAGTGGTGACGGCCGCGAGCACCAGTGTCGGCCACACCAGTCGATGCCGGGCGGTCGGCCACACGCTGCACAACATGACGAGAACCGCTGTCATCGGCGCGAGTACCACCATGAAATGGACGAGCAGTACATGTACGGGTAAACCGTTGACAGTGGACATGGGCCAATTGTTCAGATTCGTGCTGAGAAAGCGCTGAAGGTCAGCTGTGGCGGAGGCTGCGGTGTGGTCACAGTTCTGACCGTGTGCTGAGGACGGCGCGTAGGCCCTTGTTGAACAGATCGGTGGAATACACCAGTTTGGCGTCGATACCGTCTGGTGCACCGGTGCCGTCGTGCCGTTCGGTGAAATAGAAATGCGGATCGCATTTCGCGATGTCGAGCGGACTGGGCGTGATGTCGAAGTGAGTCCGTCGACATCGCGTTCGGCGGGGGCGAAGTTTTCGAGCGAGATCGCGACCTGGAAGAACGGGTGCAACGACGGTGACCGTGCGGGATCGAGGATCTCCACCAGGCGCTCGAACTGCACATCCGCGTGCGCGAACGCCCGCAACTCGATGTCCCGAGCAACGGGCCACCAGGTCGTCGAAGGTCGTGGTCGACTCCACCTGTGTGCGCAGGACGACGGTGTTGACGAACATTCCCACGACGTCGTCCAGGCTCGGGTGGCCGTGTCCGGCGACGGGAGCGCCGATGGCGATGTCGGTGGCGCCGCTCAGCCGGGCAAGTAGTAGCGTCACCGCTGCGTGCAGTGCCGTGAACAGGCCGGTATGGTGGGTGCGCGCCGCCTCGAGCAGTGCGCCATGGACGGCCGGGGCGATGGCGAAGGGCAGGCGCGCCGCCCCGTAGGACCACTTCTCGGGTCGGGGGCGATCACTCGGGAGCGAGAGCGCTCCGGTCAATCCTGGCCAGTTCCTCTGTCCAATAGTCGATTTGGGCATACGCGAGACTTCCGGGGTCATCCTCGCTGTCCGAGGACAGCCCGCCGCCAGAGGGTGTAGTCCGCGTACTGCACCGGAAGGTCCTGCCACTGCGGCGCCGAGTCGTCCGCCCGCGCGCTGTATGCGAGGACGAGGTCGCGCGCCAACGGCGCCAACGACCACCCGTCCACGCCGATGTGGTGGAACGTGCAGGCGATCATGTGGTCGTCGGGCCCGAATTCGAAGACCCGAATCCGGAGGGGTGGATGAGTTCGGACGTCGAATCCAGCTGTAAGGACCGCCCTGATGTTTCTTCGTCGGCGGGGGTCGGGGACGGCGTCGGCGAGCAGGTGTTGGTAGGGGCCGGCGGGAGTGTCGGGGTAGATGGTCCGCAGTGGCCGGTGCCGTTCGAGCACATCGGCGACCGCACGTCGAAGAGCGGTGTGGTCGAACGCGCCGCGAACACGGAGGGTGAACGGAATATTGTAGTGGGCGGGCGCGGTGACGGTTCTGTCGATGAAAGTCTGTGCCGGGGAAAGCGGGAGTCGGTCGGGCAGGGGTATCGCGCCGAGCCGGTGGCGATCCGTATCGCGCGTCGATTCGCCGATCCGGGTGGCCAGCGCGGCAACCGTGGGCGCGTCGAACACGTCCCGCCCCCCGAGATCGGTACCCCAGCGATCATTGATCCGGGACACCACTCGGGTCGCGGACAGCGAGTCGCCACCGAGGTCGAAAAACGAGCTGTCGGCACCGACCGCGGAGGCACCGAGGACCTGCGAACACGTCGGCGACGGCGTGTTCGGTCGGTGTCTCGGGATCTCGTCGAGACCGTGCGCCGTCCTCGAAGGTGGGATAGGGCAGCGACGCACGGTCGAGCTTGCCGGTGGGGGACAGGGGTACCGAGTCCACGAGCATGATTGACGCGGGGACCATGTAATCGGGGAGGAACCGCCGGACTCGTGCATGGAGCTGCTCGACGTCGAACGTCTCGGGCTCGCGCGGCAATACATACGCGACGAGCACCGGATTCCCGGTGGACCCGCGATGCACCACGGTGCGGCAAAGGTGATGTCGGGATGGTCCGAAAGAGCCGCGTCGATCTCGCCGAGCTCGATCCGCAGACCTCGGATCTTCACCTGATCGTCGGCCCGGCCGAGGAACTCGAATTCGCTGTTCGTCGACCAGCGGATGTGGTCTCCGCTGCGGAACATACGCGAGCCCGGTTCGCCGAAGGGGTTCGCGACGAACGTGGCGGCGGTCAAACCCGGACGTAGGTGGTAGCCGCGGGCGAGACCCGCTCCGCTCAGATGCAATTCGCCGGTGGCGCCGGGGGAGCGGACGCAGATTCCGATCGAGCACCACGGCGCGCACCCCGCGCATGAGGGGCCGATCGTGACCGGTGACTACGGATCCATCGGGTCGGTCAAGGTGACACTGCACGTGGTTTCGGTGGGAGACCGTATGCATTTCGCATGTCACGGCCTTGGGCCCAGCGTCGGACCAGCGGGGGCGGGCACGGTTCGCCGCCGACCAGCACCAATTGCAACTCGTCGAGACCTGCCGGGTCGACGGTCGCCAGGGAGGAAGGGGTAGCCAGCAGATGGGTGATGTGGTGTTCCCACAGGAACTTGGCCAGTTCCCGACCTCCGAAGGCGGTTGCGGGGGCCACGACCAGGGTGGCGCCGGCATTGGCGGCGGCCAGTATCTCGACCAGGGCGGTGTCGAACGTCGGTGAAGCGAGGTGCAGGAGACGGGACGCTGTGGAGATACCGTATTTCTCGCGAATCTCTTGAGCGAGGTTCGCCAGTCCGGCGTGGGTGACGACGCACCACCTTCGGGGTGCCGGTGGAACCGGAGGTGTAGATGACGTAGGCGGGGTGGTCGCGGCGGAGGGAGTGTGTGCGTTCGAGGTCGTGTACGGGTCCGGATCGCTGATCACCGCACAGTTCCTCGGAGTCGAGCGCAAGCCATTTGAGTGAGTCGGGTAGTCGATCACGTGCCTGCGAGACGGCGAGTCCGATCGCGGCGCCCGAGTCCGCCACGGTGTACGTGATGCGATCGGCAGGATGGCAGGGGTCGATCGGAACGAACGCGGCTCCGGACTTGACCACCGCCCAGAGGCCTACCACTGATTCGATCGATCTGGAGTCCGCCACCGCGACAAGCGTTTCGGGGCCGGTGCCCCGAGAGATCAGTGCCCGGGCCACCCGGCTGGACCGCCGATCCAGTTCGACATAGGTCAGCGCCCGTTCGTCTGCTCGCAACGCCACCGCTTCGGGATACTGCTCGGTGGGCAGTCCGCGGCACCGGATGCGGGCACGAAACCGGTGCGCTCACCCGGAAGGAAGAGGCCGAGATCCGCGATCGCGGTCGAGGAGTCCGCGGCGGCGAACGTGTCCAGGAACGCGATGAACCATCGATGGTGGGCGCCGAGCTTGTCGTGGCTGTATGCGGTGGAGTTGCCTTCGAAGTCGATGCGCGGCAACGATCCGATCGATCCCGGGTACACGTTGATCGCCAGTTCCGAGGTCGGCCCGGTGGTCAGGACCTGCACCTGTCCGGTCACACCGCCGAAGGAGATCTGCTGTGTGAACATCATCAGGTTGATGACCGGTCCGAACGGCGCCGGATCGGATGGGGCAGACGCGGCTGCGCCCGAATGGCGGTCGCGTCCGATGTCCTCGCGTCGATACCGCTGGTGGCGGAGGGCGGCGGTCAACGCCGCCTGGGTGGGTTTCATCGCCTCCCCGACCGTGGACGAGCGGACCCGCCGTCGCCGCAACGGCAGCATATTCGATACTGATCCTGCGGAATTACGCAGTAGAGCACTAGTTCTGGCCGAAACGGGCAGTGAGAGAAGGATGTTCTCGGCGCCGGTCATGAGGGCGAGGAAGGCGGCGAACGCGGACACGATCACCGCCGCCGAACGGAGCCGCCGCGGTCGACGAGGGCGTTGCCCCGGGCGGAGACGGCGCCGCTGACCCGGTGTGCCGCTGCGCCGGGTGTGCTGCTGCGCCCGAGAGTCACTGCGTCCGGCAGGTCCGCTGTCTCGCCAACCCAGAAATCACGATCGCGGCGTCTCTGGTCGGACTGCTGGTAGCGCAGGTCCTCGTCGAGCAGCTGCCCGGGGTGCACCACCGGATGGGCGGGAGCTTCCCGCTGTTCGAGGGCGGCGACGTACAGTTCGGCGGTCCGGCCGATCAGTGTCATCGCGCCGTATCCGTCGAGGGCGATGTGGTGGGCGCGCGAATACCAGAAGCAGCGGCTGTCGGTGAGCCGCAGGATGTGTGAGACCACGAGGTGCTCGTCGTACATGTCGAGGGAGATCTTGCGGTCCCGTCGCATCCATTTCATGAGCTGCCTCCAGCGGCGCGTCTTCGGCGCTGAGGTCGACGACGGTGACCGATACGTTCGCGGCCGGTGCGACGACGACGGCGTGGGGGTGACCGTCGACGTCGACGAGCCGAACGGATCCGGCGCCGAGTTCGCGGTGGGCCCGCTGGTTGGCGGCGGTCAGCAGGTCGAGGTCGACGGAGCCGCGGAGTTCGGTGTACTGGGCGATGACGAAGGGCACCTCGGGGGAGAGATGCTGTGCGAACCAGATGGCCTTCTACGCCCCGGTGAGCGGAAGGGTCTCCGGTCGCCCCGGCAGGGCGCACACCGAGGGCGGCCCATCGATCGACGAGGTCATGCCGCTGCCCTCACGACAACGATCTCCTCGGCCCTGTGCACTGGAGTGATCAGACCGCGTACCTCGAGCATCTGGATGCGCGAGGAGAGAACCGGACCGAACGGGACCTCGGCCCTCGCTGCGATGTCGACGCGCAGCCCCTGTTCTTCGAGGATGTTTGTATCATCTCGATTCTCCGCTGAGTGAGGACTGGGCGATCAGCAGTACCCCGTCCGCGTAGAGGACATCCGGTGCCTCGATACAGATCCGGTCGAGCAGTGCCCGTCCGTTCCGTCCCACGCCCGCTCGCCCCCGCGGCTTGGCAGCTCATCGTTGGGGGCGGGAACGTAGGGAGGATTGGTGACCACCAGGTCGAACCTGTCGGCGCGGACCGGAGCGGTCAGGTCGCCGCGCGCACGACCCGGATCGACCGGCGATGCATCGCGGCGTTGAGCCGCGTGTTGAGCCTAGCGCGGCGGGAGAGGTCCACTGCCGTCACCCGGCCGGCGCCCGCCGCGAGGGCCCCCAGGCTCAGTGCCCCCGTTCCGGTGCACAGGTCGAGGACCCGGGAACGGGGTCCGAGTTTCTGCGATGCGAGTACCTGTGCCAGCAACCAGGTGTCTGCCTGTGGCGGATATACCCCGGGCAGGCGCAACAGCACCGGTACTCCTCGCGATTGCGGCAGCGGTCATCACCGACTCGTGGACGATCCGGAGTGGTGGCTACACACACGGCCTTTTCGGTCGTGCGGTGCAGCATAAGATCCGCGGTCGTCGAGTCCACCAAAGGATCGAAACACGGACTTGTCCTCTCGCACTGTGTGCTTGCCCGATCGTTCCCGCCGGGGCTCGGCCGCTGGGGCCAGATGTCCTAGGCCGGCAGGCTTCCGGTCTCGAGGAAAATGACCCGCCGCCGATCTCAGCAGTGTGGTCACAGAATCGTTCGTAGAAGCGGCCGAGCAGAGTGATGTCGACAGCGGCTTGTACCCCGTGAGGCCATTGCTCGGCTTGGGTGATCGTTTACTCTCGGCTATGTGCACGGCGAGTCCACCCATGCGTCGTAGGTCGCCGACAGCACGAGGCCGCCGACCATGACACGCAGATCATGCGCGACGGGCGCCTGCAGCGGGAGCAGCGAGAACGCCCGCTGCTCCCAGGTCGTGGCGTCATTCTCGAGTGCTCCGCTCGCGTCGATGACACGCTCGGCCAGAGTGAGGTCCGCATCCAGCAGCGCGTTCGTCGCATCCGACACCGCGGTGACGGTCAGCGCGCATGTCGCGGCCAAGCCACCGGTCAGCCCGTCGATGCTATCCGCGAATCGTGTGCGCATCCGCTCACGGTCAGTGGGCACTGTGCGAGCGTCGTCGGGCGTCCCAACATCGTTTACCACCTCCACTGCACCGCGTGTGCATCACGCGCAGCGGCGGGTGATGCACCAGTGCCTGCTGCTTTCGCGTGTATGTATTGAGATGGATTGAATCGACGGTCGTCATCGGGCAGCCGTGTTCCTCTCGTCGCAACGAGCGTCGAACGGGAACAGCGCAACGATCGGTGGGCTGCAGGATATGGATAACGAGGGGACTATCCACGCATCTCACGACCCCACTCATGGTCTCCGTCACCGCCTTGGGCGATCAGCACGATGGCCAGGATCGTGTAAAGAATCACCGCCAGAAGGAGTAGACCGCCGGCGATCCACAGCGACAGTTGCCCGAGCCGGCGCACCCGGCGGGAGGCGTCCACGGCGCCTTCGACGTCGCCGCTCGCCCACCGTGGATACACATCGAATGCATGGTTGAAGGCGGAGAAAGCCAGCGGCCAGAAGAACACGAGCGATGCCACGGCCCAACCCGCATTGCTGCTGGGTCTCGGTTCGGCGGGGTCGTCGGCGCCGCGCTTGGCTGGGGGTTCGTTCGCGGCGCGGCCGGTTCGGCAGGTGTGGATTCTGGTGTCGGCGAGACCATGATGGACTCAATGTCGGTCGGGATCTGCCTGACGGTACGGGACCTGTGTTGAGAATTCGCTGAGAAGCCAGCCGATTCCGTTCTAATACCATTGCCGTGCAACAACGTTGCGGAGGTTAGGACGTCCTCGGAGGCCGGTGTCCTCATCGGGGATGAGGCGGAGACGAGCTGTCGATGCTCTCGGGTTCGAACGGAGGCCGTATTCCACACGTCGAGGATGCGTGAGAAAATCGCCCGCTTGCCTGCTGCGGTGGGGTGCAGGGGCCGCGTGAACGGCTGGGAGATGAGCCATCACGACCGTTCGTGGACCGGTTCGCGGTCTGCCACGGTTTCTTGGTGGCGGATGTGGGTGTAGACGATGAGCGCCAGCAAGATCACGGCGAGCACTGCCGATGAGCCCACCGTCCCCAGCGCCAATCCGCCTTTGTCGTGCGGCTTGCTGAACAGGTCCCCGACCGTCGCACCGAGCGGGCGGGTCAGCACGAACGCAGCCCAGAAAAGGACAGTGCCGGAGGACGTGGTGAAGTAGTGGGCGCCGAGGATCAACGCCATCACGGTGCCGATCAGGAGGGCGCCGCCGGCGAAGCCGAGACCGGAACTGTCGGCGAGGAAGTCGCCGAGCGAGGTGCCGAGGGTGTTGGAGAACAAGATGGCGGTCCAATAGAGCAACTCGCCTCGGAAGGTGCAGATCCGTTCGACATCGAAGGTATCGCCGAACCGACTCCAGATGGCGAAGACGCAGGCCAGGCAGGTGATGAGAATGAGTGCGCCCTTGGCGTAGCCGAGTCCGGCGGAGCGGTTGAGGAAGTCGGACATGGTAGTGCCTGCGGTGCTGGTGGCGACGATCACTGTCCAATACAGGGCGGGATGAAACGTCTTGGCCTTCAGCTGGGTGACGAGGCTGACGAGGAACAGTCCGATGAACAACACCGAGGCTGCGGCGTAGCCGATGTTCAGGGTCTGGGCGAGGAGATCACCACCGGTTTCGCCGAGCGTGGTGGCGGCGATCTTCATCACCCAGAAGATGGCGGTGATCTGGGGGAGTTTCTTCATGATTGCTCCAGTCGCTGTGCGCGGCAACGGTCACTGGGACGCTCGCACGATGCGTGGTGCGGCAGCACGAGTGCTGGTCATTCATACATCTGCGGTGCCCCCACGGTTCTGTGCTGGTCGGGTGGTGCAGGTCGAACTGGTCGACGCTGGGGTGTCGGCGGGGCTCGCCGACACGTCCGGGATGGTTGTGCGCGGCTGCGCCGACGGAGTCGCGACGTCGTCGGGTGCGCACCGCATTGATCAGCAGCGGCACCAAGGAGACCACCACGACCGCGATCAGGATCACCTCGATGTGGTTGCGCACGATCGGTATCCCGCCGAGAAGGTATCCCAGGACGGGTACGCCCGTACCCCACAGCACACCCCCGATGACGTTGTAGGTCACAAAGGTGCGGTAGCGCATGCCGGAGGCTCCCGCCATCACCGGGGCGATGGTCCGGGCGACCGGTACAAATCGCGCGAGGAGGACGGTGCGCGGCCCGTAGCGGTCGAAGAAGCGCCGCGACTGCTCGAGCTGCTTCGGTCCCAGCCTCGTCGCGCTGGGACTGTCGAACACCGCCGGTCCCACGCGTCGGCCGATGAGGTAACCGACCTGATCGCCCAGGATCGCAGCGACAGGTATGGCGATCACCGGCACCCACAGGGGCGCGAAGGGCTGAAGTTGGGCGGCGAACACGCCGGCGGTGAACAACAGCGAGTCGCCGGGCAGGAAGAAGCCGACGAGAAGCCCGGATTCGACGAACACTGCGCCGAGAACGCCGAGCAGACCGAGGGCGCCCAGCAACGTCGGCACATCCAGGATGCCGATCCCCCAGTGCCATGCTCATGCCGCGGCCCCGTCGTCATCGCGTGGTTGCTGACGGCCATTCCGGGCGATGACCGGACAGCCAGCAGGCACCGGTCTCGGTTGCCGCGAACGCCGACGCCAACTCCCGTGTCCTCCAGGACTTGCAGTGTCGATGCGCCCGGGCCCCGGCGACGCTCGCGCGACGGGCTCAGCCATCCGTCGCGGCGAACACCGCTGTGCCTGCGACGAGCAGGGCCAGCGGTAGCACGGTCGTGCTGCACCTCGGTGAGCAAGGTCGTGGGCGCCGCCGCGCAGCCTGCCGAACCGGGCGAGTCGGCGTCGAAAGCGCGACGGTGTCAGTGCGTGTCTCACGCCTGCAGTCTTGGCGCGGGGTGCTGTGGTGACGCTGAGGAAGCCGCACACTCTCAGCCAGTATCGGGTGTGACCTGGAGTTTCGTTCATCGGTGAGCGGTTTCTCGGCGAGTCCACACTGGGCTGGGGCCACCCTCGCAGTAATAGCCGGCATGAGGGCAGGAGTGGGCCATGACGTCTACCAAGGACAGGCCGGTTCACCCGCCGACCTCGCCGCCACCACGTCGGCGCGCCGGTCGGCGGACAGCGCGCCGGATCGTCGGCGTGGCCGTGACCACCATGGTCCTTGCCGCCGCGATGTCGTATGCCCAGGCGTTGCTGGCTCCCGGTTACGCGACGTGGCAGGACAAATCCTCCTCGTGGCTGCGCGACCACGGCGCCGCCCCATTACTGAACCTGTACGAGAACTGGCTCTACACGCGGCATCCGCCGTCGAACGCGCAACCCGACCTGAGTCAGCTCGCCCCCTCGTTGCACGTTCCCGGTGTTCCCGGCCGGGACGCAGCAGCCGCGACTGGCCCTGCCGCTGCTGCCGCACCCGGCAAACACGCCACCGGTCATGTGGTCACCGGGTCGTGCCGGCCCGGAAGGCACGCCCTTGTCTTATACCGCGGTGTTCCAACCCGATGCCGCGCACCGCGGCGTGGTCGCCGGTGCGCGGCAGACCTCTGCGCGCGGGGTGACGCTCATCTGATGGAGGGCACCGAGCAGCCTTCCAGTTCGCCAAACCCGGCAGACGCTCGGGTGCCGGTGGGTGATGCCGTCGTTGGTTGCCGCGTTCAACTCGGGTTTCAAGCTGAAAGACATTCGTGGTGGCTTCCATTGGAACGGGATCCTGGTGCGGCCACTGGTCGACGGACAAGCATCGGTGGTCATCGACGACTGAGGTTGCCCCTCGGGAGTGGACACCGGATTTCATGCGGCGACTGACAGCGTAGACGACGCGATGAGTCGTTGTTCGAACTCCACTGGGGTGAGGTATCCGAGGGCGGAGTGACGGCGACGTCGATTGAAGTACGAGAGCCACTCGAACAGGTCCAGCCGTGCCTGCGACTTCGACGTCCAACTCCGTCCGTGCAGCCACTCCCTCTTGAGTCCTTGGAAGAACGACTCGGCGAGAGCATTATCGTAACTCGAGCCGACCCGTCCTCGACTTAGCTGAATCCCATGACGGCGGCATACATCGACGAAAGCTGCTGCGGTGTACTGACCAGGCTCAACCGGTGGAAGCAACACCTCGATAACGGAGGTGTGGGAATGGGACGACCACCCGGGTGGGCAGCAGCGTTGACGGGGCGTGCGGTGATGCGGTCACCGGGACGGCCTCCGATACGCCGAGATCTAGAGCGGGCATTCTGGACGCGGATCGCCGAGGGTCTCACGAGCGACGACGCAGCGACCACATGCGGCGTGTCGGGGCCGGTGGGGACACGGTGGTTCCGCCAGGCTGGTGGGATGCCACCGATCGAGTTGACCCCGGTCTCGGGGAGGTACCTGTCGTTCACCGAGCGTGAGGATATCGCGCTGCTGCGAGCCAAGGGTATGAGTATGCGCGACATCGCTGACCGGATCGGACGGTCACCGTCGACGATCTCGCGGGAGTTGCGGCGGAACGCCGCCACCCGCAATGGCAAGCTCACATACCGAGCGTCGACCGCACAGTGGAAGGCCGACCTCGCCGCGAGGCGCCCAAAACCAGCGAAGCTCGCCGAACACGATCGGCTACGAGAATATGTGCAGGACAAACTGTCTGGTGTGATTCGTGCCGACGATGGAACCGTGGTGTCCGGTCCGGATGCCGCTTGGATTGGCCGAAACAAGCCTCGGCGCGGTGATCGTCGGTGGGCGACGGCGTGGAGTCCGGAGCAGATCTCGAATCGCCTACCGATCGACTATCCGGAGGACCCGACGATGCGCATTTCACCTGAGGCGATCTACCAATCGCTCTACATCGAGGGTCGCGGCGGCCTGGAGCGGGAGCTCGTCGCGTGCTTGCGCACCGGCCGGGCGCTGCGAAAGCCTCGTGCGCGAGCACGGAAGCAGCGCACCGGATTTATCACCGAGGAGGTGACCATCAGCGCCCGTCCGGAGGAGGTCGAGAGCCGGAAGACGCCGGGGCATTGGGAGGGCGACCTCATCATCGGTCTGACCCGGTCCGCGATCGGCACGCTCGTCGAGCGCACCAGCAGATACACGACTCTACTACACCTGCCGCGACTGAAGGGCTATGGAACAGCGGCGATGGTGAAGAACGGGCCGGCGCTGTCCGGATATGGTTCGGAGTCCGTTCGTGATGCTCTGGCCGCGACGCTGTCACCGCTGCCCGAGCATCTACGCAGATCCGTGACGTGGGATCGCGGAAAGGAACTCGCGCGTCATGCCGAGCTGACGGCATCTACGGGTATCCGTGTCTACTTCTGTGATCCGTACAGTCCATGGCAGCGCGGAACGAATGAGAACACCAATGGGCTGCTGCGACAATATTTTCCGAAGGGAACTGATCTGTCCCGATACAAGTTCCGTGAGCTTCAGGCGGTCGCCGATGCGCTCAACAACCGCCCCCGAAAAGTGCACGGTTGGAGAACTCCAGCGGAAGTGTTTGCCGAACAGGTACACTCGTCCTCACGGCACGGTGTTGCGACGACCGGTTGAATCCGCCCTGTGATCCGCGGTCGCTGTGGAAGATAACGCCACCGACGTCACCACCGCGGGTGCGCACCGACATCTCGATCGCGTCCGTGACGAGATCGGTGCGCATGTGGTCAGCGATCGACCAGCCCACCACCCGGCGTGAGAAGATGTCGATCACCGTATTAGTTACGTGGAATCACGCCGGGGGTCGGTTGTTCGTCCCGCGGTGTCACCACGAGCTGAGGGGCCCTGTTGACTGTGTCGATGATCTTGGAAGAGAAGTGGCCGGTCCTGTGCCGGCACGAGCGGGCGGCCGAGTGGTTGCAGATCTGGACCGATCTGGGGCGGGCGCCTCGCACGATCGATGCGTACGCTCGCGGCCTGGCCGAGTACCTGCTCGTCTGCGAGCGTGAAGGCGTCGATCCGGTTGTCGCGACCCGGGCCCAAATCGCCTTGTTTGTAAGGGACTTGCGGACTCGACCGAGTCGGCGCGGTACCAATGTTGTCGCGTTGGACTCGGGTTCGGGTCTGGCGAACGCGACGCTGCAGCAGCGACTGGTTCCGGTGCGGTTGTTCTACGACTTCCTGGTCGAGGAGGGGGTCCGCGAGTCCAACCCGGTCGGTCGCGGGCGTTACACGCCGGGCCGGCACTTCGGTGGGCAGCCCCGGCCGCTCGTCCCGCGGATGGTCAAGTTGCCGTGGATCCCCGGCGAGGCCGAGTGGTTGCAGCTGCTCGACGTTTTCCGGCTCGAGCCGATCCGTAACCGGCTGATGCTGGCGCTGGCCTACGACTCGGCGCTGCGCCGTGAAGAGCTGTGCTCGCTCCGTACCGACGATCTCGATCCCGCGCACCGCATGCTGCGGGTGCGGCCGGAGACGACCAAGACCCGTCGAGGGCGGGTGGTGCCGTACTCTGCGGCGACCGGGGTGCTGCTGTCGGGCTACCTCGCCCACCGGGCCGGGATCAGCCGCGCCCGGGGGCCGCTGTTCTTGTCCGAGTCACGGCGCAATTTCGGTGAGCCGCTGAGCTTGTGGAGCTGGTCGAAGGTGGTGCGGCGAGTCGCGTTGGCTGCTGATGTTCCGCAGTTCTCTACGCATACCACCCGACACCTGTGTCTGACCGACCTGGCGCGAATGGGCTGGGAGCTGCATGCGATCGCAACCTTCGCCGGGCACCGTTCCACCGAGTCGACGCTGACCTATATTCACCTGTCGGGTCGGGATCTTGCGGAGAAGCTGAATCGTGCAATGACGCACCTGCATGCGCAGCGCATCAGCATGCTCACCGCACCCGACGGGACGGGTCCGGCGTGACCGCCGCGGTTCGTGCCGTCGGCGAGGCGGATGCCACGTGGCCGGCGTCGACGTTTCCGGTGTCCCTCGAACGCTACGATCGCCGGGAGGAGCTGACCGATGCGGAGCGCCGAGCACTGCGCGATTTGAGCCCGAAGGCGTTGCGCCGCAATAGAGCGCGGGGAATCCCACGCCGGACCGCGACCCACTGGACGGCGCTGGTGCGGCTCGTCGAGCCGCTCGACACCGCGCGGGCCGGGTTGCATCATGGCGATGACGCCCGGTTTCGGCGGGCCGGGGCGCACGCGGCCGCTATCATCTTGCAGAACTGCGCGGACACCGGCCGGTCCTACTGGGCGTGGACGAGCGAGGACTGGGCGCAGCTGTGTGGTTCGAGCGCCGAGGCCTTCGTCGCGGCCAGGGAACTGCCTACCGAGACCACCGTGCGTCCCTTCCTCGTCGCTCTGGCCTATCTGCTCGGCAGCTTCGACGCCTTCCAACTATTGGGCACATTCAACCGGCTGCACCTGGCCCGCCTCGTCTTCGGCGCCGAGGCGATCGAGGAGTCGATGCGCCAGGCCAGCGCGGTCCTGGACCAGTGGGGGTACCGCGGCGTCTTTATCGGCAAACACCGACTGCGCGGGGGGCTCAGCCAGGCCCTGCTGATCAACCGCAGTTCCAGGCTCGAGGATCTGGATACCGCGGCATTCGACCGGCTGCGCGTGCACCCAGCCACCAACGATCACCAAGGCGAGATGCTCTACGCGCTCCAACGTGCCGTCGCCGCACTCGGACACTGCGACCCGCCGGTGCGCACCGGAGACAACCCCTACGCCGTCATCGAAGGCACCACCGACAGCTGGGCCAACTGGGTCGCCCGTTGGCACGACACCTCCACGCTCACCCCGCGGGTCCGCAGGACCATCCGCACCATCCTGGCCAAGGCCGGGCGGTGGCTCGCCGCCGAACATCCCGAGATCACCGAACCCGGGCAATGGACCCGCCAGACCAGCGCCGCCTGGGTCGCGGCCGTGGACCGCATGACCGTCGGCGACTACGTCCAACGCCGCGACCACCTCCGCGCCCGCACCGGAGACCCGATCTCCCCACGCACCAAAGCCCACATTCTCATGGCCACCCGCACCTTCTTCCGCGACTGCCAGGAGTGGGAATGGATCGATCGTCGCTTCGACCCGGCCCGGGCACTCGCACTGCCCCGCAGCGTGTCCGCACTGATCGGCACCAACCCGCGTGTCATTGCCGACGATGTGTGGGCGAAGCTGCTCTGGGCCGGGCTCAATCTCGACTCGAGTGACCTGCCCGGCAATTCCGCCCACACCTACTACCCAATGGAGCTGATCCGGGCGATCACACTGACCTGGCTCTTCGGCGGACTGCGCAGCGACGAGCTATCGCGGCTGCGAGTTGGCTGCGTGCGTTGGCAACACGACGGTCAGCCCATTGCTGCCGACTCACCCGACGTGCTCGCTGAGGACGCCGTCTGCCTGCTGGAGGTCCCCGTCCACAAGACCGGCACCGCGTTCACGAAACCCGTCGATCCCCTTCTGGGACAGGCGCTCGAGGCCTGGCAAGCCCTGCGCCCGCCTCAGCCGAAGACACTCGACCGCAAGACCAGCGAACAGGTGGACATGCTCTTCGCCTTCCGCGCGCACCCGGTCGCAAAGAACTACATCAACCGCACGATCATTCCCGCGCTCTGCGCCAAGGCCGGTGTTCCGAGCAGCGACGTCCGCGGCAACATCACCAGTCACCGGGCCCGCTCCACGATCGCGACCCAGCTCTACAACGCCAAGGAACCGATGACACTGTTCGAGCTGCAGGCCTGGCTCGGCCACCGCACCCCGAACACCACCCAGCACTACGCGAAAATCACCCCGAACACGCTGTCCAAGGCCTACAACGAAGCCGGCTACTTCGCCCGCAACGTACGCACCATCGAAGTGCTCGTCGACCGCGACGCCGTCACCTCCGGCGGCGCCGCCACCGGCCAACCCTGGCAGCACTACGACCTCGGCCACGGCTGGTGCAGCTACACCTTTTTCGAGCAGTGCCAGCACCGGATGGCCTGCGCACGCTGCGACTTCTACACGCCGAAAGACTCCAGCAAAGCCCAGCTACTCGAGGCCAGCGGCAACCTACAACGCATGCTCACCAGCATCCCGCTCACCGACGACGAACGCGCCGCCGTCGATGACGGACACACCGCCGTCGCGGCGCTGCTCGAGCGCCTCACCGACCTCCCTACACCCGCCGGGCCCACCCCACGAGAGATCGGTACGTCCCCGACCGTGACCCTGCTGCCGATCGTGCAAGTCCGACACGGAGAACCCTGATGAACTTGACAATCCTGATTCCACATAATGGCCAAGAACAACCACGAGGATCCCACCGGGATGTAGGTTATGTCCCCACACCACTTGGTATCGACAGCCGTAGCGGTGAAGTCTCGCATCACCAGATCCGGCACCGACGGAGCCGACTTGTCCGCGACGGTCGTGCGCTTGCTGCGGCGCAGGTGCCTGCCCACCACGTGGTGGATTCGCATCAGCCGGGTCACCCGTTTGCGGTTGATCTTGCGTCCGCGGGAGCGGAGTTCGGCGTGAACCCGCGGGGCACCGTAGGCGCTCCGGTGCTCGGCATGAATGGCGCGGATCTCGGCGACCGTCGCGGCTTCCTCGGCCTGGCGCTCGACTCGGGCCGGCTCCGTGATCAGGTGCTTGTAGTAGCCGGAACGGGAGGTCCCGAGCACCCGGCACAGCCGCTGCACGCCGAACTCGGCGCGATGGTCGGAGATGAAGTCCCAGCGGCGGGTCTTCACTTCACCTCCTTTGCGAAATACGCGGCCGCCCGGCGCAGAATCTCGCGTTCGAGCTGCCATTCCTTTTCCGCACCGCGCAGCCGCGCATTCTCCGCGCGCAGCCGCGCGAGCTCGTCCGCCTCGGTCCCGTCGGCGCCGGTACTGCGGTCCTGCGAGCGCGCGTTACGGGCGGTGTCCTTGCGGACCCACGTCCGTAGCGTTTCGCCACTGACGCCCACATCCGCGGCCACCGCCGCGTACGTGCGTTTGCCGTCGGCCGCGCGATACAACGCGACCGCGTCTTTCCGGAATTCCTCCGTGTACAGAGACTGGCGTCCCACCTCGACATCCCTCCTGGCTCTCCTAGAACCATTGTCCGGGGTGTCCACTCAAAGGGTGCAGCCTCACGACGGCGGGCACATGACGATCGGCCAATGGGCCGGGATGCCGGCATAAACGACCACATGGTCGCGGTCCGGCAGAACCTCGCCCTCATAGTCGATCTGGTCGAGGGCCTCGTGGACGGCGAAGCCGCGGCCGCGGCCGCGGCCAGTGGCGGCGGTGGCGTGCGAGAGCAGAGTGTCCTTCGCCGGGCTGCGGACCGACTTCCCGACCCGTTCGGCGATGACCAGAGCACATGCCACAGGGCGGCGGCGATCCCGAGGAAAGGGACGGCGATCACGGTGAGCGCGTATCCGGCGATGGTCCACGCCGAAGACTTTTGGGTGCGGTCGACCAGCGGCCCGGAGACCAGCCGCAGCATTGGCGCGCAGCCTCACCGACTCCGGTGACGATACCGACGACGAACGCGGTCGCACCCAACGACGCCAGCAGGGGGCCGGTGATCGACAGGGCACCCTCGTATCCGACGTCCGTGAGCAGGCTGATCGTGCCGAACGCGAACACGACCCGCAAAGCACCCATCGGCCGGCGCACCCTCCCGGCAATGCCCACCGTTCGGACGGGTTTCGGGACCGGCGCGTGGGACCCGCGCCGGGCGTTGGAGGACCTGTCCGCGGGCTCGGACGGCGTCATTCACGCTCCTGGCGGTACGGGGACGAGCAGGACTGGGCGGTGGGCGTGGTGGACCAGTTTTGAGGACACTGATTCACCGAGGAACCGTTCCATCAGCGACATCGCCCCGCCGCGGGAGGTGCCGATGATGATCATCAGGGCGTCGTTCGCTTCGGCGATGGTGGTCAGCAGCTGTGCCGGGTTGCCCTCGCGGGAGTAATAGGCCCAGTTGCCGGGCAGGGCCGCCAGCATGGCGCTCGCCTCGGTGCGCTCTTGCTCGACGGCGTCGGCGAAGCGCTGCTCCCAGTCGTCGCGGTCCGGTTCGATCGGGATGTCGTCGATGTCGACGATGTGCGCGACGTGCACGAACGCGGTCAGGCGGCCGGCGAGGTCCATCGCGTAGGTCAGGGCGGCGTGGCTCGCCGGGTGCCGGTCGAAGCCGACCACCAGATGACACACCGCCGGGGTGGGCGCCGGCGGGCCGTCGACGCGCAGCGGGGTCCGCCAGTCCCGCAGCGTCTCTCGGGGGGCGGGGTGGTTGTGGTTGTTTTGGGTCATTGTGTTCTCCTCACACCCTCGCTTCTAGATCCCGGCCAAGGCCAGACCCGCCGCGCCGGCGGCGACGGTCACCAGCAGGGTGCCGACCGCGTTGGTGACACCGGCTGCATACCGTCCGCGGTGGATCAGCCGCACGGTCTCGAAACTTGCGGTGCTGAAGGTGGTGTACCCACCGCAGAACCCGACACCCACAATCAACTGCACCTCGCGCGGAACACCGTGAAAAAGGACCAGGCCAACCACGAACCCGAGCAGCAAAGACCCGGTCACGTTGATCGCCGCCGTCGCCCACGGAAACTCAACGCTGCGGCGGTGTTTGATCGCCCCATCCACAACGAACCGGGCGATCGCCCCCACACTGCCGGCGCACGCGATCCACCACACCATCACCGTTGCTCCTCCCGCCGCGACCGCACCTGCTCCCCGACCGCGATCCCCGCGATGGTGGCCACCATGCCCGCGAGCACCGTTCCGGCCGCATAACTTCCCGCCGCCCACCACTGATGGCCGCGCAGGAGCAGGTCGGCATCCACCGCGAGGGTGCTGTAGGTGGTGAACGAGCCCAGCACCCCGGTGCCCACACCCAGGCGCACCCGCTGACGCCACGCCGTGTCCGGGCCGAGCCGGGTCAACGCTTCGAGCACCAGCCCGAGCAGGAACGCACCGGCCACGTTGATCACGAATGTGGTCACCGGCCATCCACCCGCGGCCTGGGGGAACCACACACCGAGCTGATAGCGAAGCGGGGCCCCGAGCAAGCCCCCACCACCGACCGCCGCGATCGCCGCCGGGCGAACATGCAACGGGCCGGGGGTACGGGGTGCGGTATCGGGATCGACCGGCAAAGTGGGATTCGGGTCGCGGCGACCGTCCACGGGCACACTCCTTCCACGAAAGGGAAAAGGAGCCATCAGCCTCGGGTGAGGCGGTTCAGACGACCCCTCGCAGGGTGTCGTGGCGGAGATCCATCGCCGAACAGGATCATAACCGCCGTCTGGCATCGGACGTAGACCTCCGTCGGTCCGCTCAGGAGAACCAACACGGGAGAGCCTCACCACGGCGGCGGGGCGGCGAGCTGCCGGGTCAGGGTGCGCTCGCTCACGAGGAACTCGCCGTGGGCGTTCGCTCCGCTACCGTGGCGTCGTGACTTCCACTGTGGACGTACTGGCCTACATTCCGAGTCCGCCTCAAGGTGTCTGGTATGTCGGACCGGTGGCCCTGCGCGCGTACGCGCTGTTCATCATCGTCGGGATCGTCGTCGCGATCGTGTGGGGTGACCGTCGCTGGGTCGCCCGCGGCGGCGAGAAGGGCACGGTCCTCGACATCGCCATCTGGGCGGTGCCGTTCGGCCTGATCGGCGGCCGTCTCTACCACGTGATGACCGACTGGCCGACGTACTTCGGGGAAGGCGGCGACCCCGTCGACGCCCTGAAGGTGTGGCAGGGCGGTCTCGGCATCTGGGGTGCCGTGGCGCTCGGCGGTGTCGGAGCCTGGATCGGTTGTCGTCGCCGCGGCATCCCGCTGCCTGCGCTCGGCGATGCGGTCGCGCCCGCGATCCTGCTGGCGCAGGCGATCGGCCGGCTCGGAAACTACTTCAATCAGGAACTCTACGGTCGCGAGACCGACGTGCCGTGGGGGCTCGAGATCTTCGAGCGGCGCAACGACCTGGGCCAGGTGTCACCGCAGCTGATCGACGGGGTGTCCACCGGCGAGGTCGCGTTCGTGGTGCATCCGACGTTCCTGTACGAGGCGCTGTGGAACGTGCTGATCGTCCTCCTGCTCGTGTGGGTCGATCGCCGCTTCCGTATCGGTCACGGCCGCCTGTTCGCCCTGTACGTGGCCGGGTACTGCGCCGGCCGGTTCGCGGTCGAGTTGATGCGCAGCGACTATGCGAGCCTCATCGCGGGTATCCGGGTCAATTCGTTCACCTCCGGCCTGGTGTTCGTCGCGGCCCTGGTGTACTTCTTCGCCGCGACGAAGGGCCGTGAGGATCCGGCGGAGCTGCAGTCGACGCACGGTGATGCTGCGAATACGCGGCAGCCCGAGTAGGCGGAGCCGACGACCGGCGAGACGCCGAAATCGGAGGAGAAGGCTCCCGAGGGGGCGTCGGGAGACAAGGCTGTGAGTGCGGACGCCGAGTCCGGAGCGAAGACCGACGGCAGCAAGACAGACGGATGACGCGACTGACTGAACCGGCCGACCGCCGCGCTTACCTTACTGACCTCTGGACCGATAACTCGCAGACCTTGCGGCACTTCGGATACCGCAAGCTCGAGGCATCAACAGGGCGACAGCGACGATTCGCCCATTCTGTCCAGATCGACCGTCTCGGTGTCGTTCGTACGTGTGCTCGGCCTTGCCTTTGCCGATGCTTACCCACGGGACGGTCCGCGATTGCACTCCCACCGTGTCCGTCTTGCGCGGTGACGATGACCGTGACCCGCATCGTTCTGTCAACTTGTCAGCGCAGGGGTTCACGTCGGACGGCTCCATCCGGGCAGAAAGCGAGGCTGTTAGGGCGTGTGGTCAATGCGCGAGTGGGGTCGTCGGCTGACCGACACGGTTTGTAATTGGGTGCCCGAGCAGTCAATCGGTGTATCCGGGCTCCGGCAGTTCGGGCTTTTTCGTGCTGTGCGGGGTCGTGCCTCGGACCGGAAGGTGGACGATGGCGGTGGCGCCGCCGTCGGGGTTGGTGTCGATGTGCACAGTGCCGTGGTGTGCGGTGACGATCTCGGCGACGATGGCCAGGCCCAGTCCGGAGCCTCCGCTGCCGCGGGCGCGGTCGCGTTGCAGGCGGAAGAATCGCTCGAATACCCGGTCTCTTTCGGTCTCGGGTATTCCGGGGCCGTCGTCGGAGACCTCGATTCGGGCGGTCACACTATCGGATGACACCCGCACACGGACGGTGGTGGTCGCGTAGCGGGCGGCGTTGTCGACGAGGTTGCGCACCACCCGGGAAATCTGGGTGGCATCACCTCGCACCTGGACCGGTTCGAGGACGCAGGAGAACGTTGCACCGCCCTCGGCGCGTTTGCGGTGCACCTCCGAGGCGACGACGTCGTCGATGTCGACGTCGACGATGCGCAGGGGCAGTCCGTGCTCGTCGGCTCGTGCGAGGAGCAGCAGGTCGTCGATGAGGTGGTGCATCCTGGCGGCCTCGGGGAGCAGGGTGTGTTCGACGAGCGCGGTGTCGAGCAGTTCCGGTCGATCGCGTCCGATCTCGAGCGCTGTGGTCACCGTCGAGAGTGGGCTGCGCAGCTCGTGGGAGGCGTCGGCGACAAAGCGGCGTTGCGCGTGCTGGCCGGATTCGATCCGGGAGAGCATCGCGTTCATGGTTTCGGCCAGGGCGGCGATCTCGTCGTGCTGGGTCGGTACCGGGACGCGTTCGGCGAGATCGGAACTCGAGATCGCGGCGACCCGGGTACGGATTTTCTCCACCGACCGCAGCGAACGTCCGATGAGGGCGTAGGTGGCGAGGGCGGCGACGGCCACGATGAACGGGGCCCCCAATGCCACCAGAACGGCAACGGTTTTGATGGTGTTCTCGATGTTTTCCACACTGGTCGCGACCACGACGGTGTACCGGCCACCGACCCCGGTGGTGGTGTACGCACTCACTCGTAACCCGTCGGTGCGGGGGGCGGGCCGCGCGCCATGAACGAGCGCACCCTCGGGCGGTCGCACCGCGGTGACCGGTTCGGTGGGGCCGGCGGCGGAGGACCGCACCACCCGGCCTTGGGGGTCGATGACCTGCACCAACGTCACCCGTGGGTTGACGGACACGGTGGCGGCGTCGAGTTCGTCCGGGGTATCGAGCCGCAGCTGGGCACTGACTTCCTGGATCCGGGCGGCGGCAGCATCGTCGGATGCCGAGATCATCGACCGGTACAGCACCAGCGTCAGCGCGATCGCAGCGAATCCCACGGCAACGGCCACGACGACGCCGGCGATGATCGCGGATCGGATGCGCAGCCCCCACCTCCGCGGATGCAGCAGGGGCCAGATCCCGTCCATGGGCTCCATCTTCGATCATCGCGGTGTCGGCCGTGGGCGGGCGGGAAGATCCGCCCGCCCACGGCGGGTTCTACCGGCCGGGGGTGTGCATCCCGGGGGCATCGGGTACCTCCGGGCCGGTCTGATCGCCCTGCTGAATGTTGTCGTTGTCGACGGCGCCGGGGGTATCGCATTCCGGTGTATCGGGTACCTCCGGGCCGGTCTGATCTCCTTCCTGAATGTTGTCGTTGTCGACCGTTCCGCAGGCGTCGGGGACGTCACCGGGTTCCGGCGTGTCCACCACCGACGGCGGATTCGGCGGCGGCTGGGCGGTGTTGGCCGCGGCGATGCCTCCGCCGATCGCGGCGGCGGCGGAGACCGCCGCGGCCGTCGCGATGAGTTTGCCCTTGAGGTTCATGGTGTCGTCCTTCCCGTACTTTCAGCCGATCTGACTGTTACGACCAGGCTGCCCAACCGGTGCTGAGAGGTCGCTGTGGGTGGCTGAGAGACCGCCGAGAGGCGCATCCGAACGCCGTTTCTCAGAGCTCGCGTAGCACGGTCAGCGGTGAGCGGCGCGCGATGCGACTGGTGGTGGTGGCCACGACCGCGGTCACGACGACGACCGTGGCGGTGACCGCGCCCAGATACCCCCATGGGACGGTGAGGGATTCGGGGGGTGGGTCGAAGACGCCGGTGAGTATCTTCACCAGCATCTGCGACAACACCGCGCCGAGCAGCCCACCGGCGGCCAGCCCGCCGACGACCAGGACGGCCGCTTCGGCGACCACGAACGCGCGCAGGTGCCGGGGTTGGGCGCCCAGGGCGCTCGCGATGGCGAAACCCCGTCGCCGCTCCGCCAACCCCAGCGCGAGCACCAGCGCCCCGGCGGCGGCCGCTACGACGACACCGTAGCCGAGTTCGATGCGGGTCAGACCGGCGAGATTCACGGAGGTCAGGCTCGAGCCCACCGTGGCGCGGGTGGTGGTGATGTCGGTGACCGTCGCGCTCGTGCCGACCACGGCGCGGATGCGGTCGGCGACCGCGGTGGTCTCCCGCCCGGCGGTGTCGACGAGGAACGCGCCCACACTGTTATTTCCGGTCTGCTGGGCGATGTAATCGCCGTTGGCGACGAAGAAGCTGTCCTTGGGTGCGGTGGGGAATTCGGTGACCACTCCGACGTAGAGGAACGGCACCGGGACCAGCTGGTGGGTGCGGCTGTCGGGCAGGCGCAGGTTGAGCGTGTCACCCGGGGCGAGTTGGAAATCCTTGACCGTTTCGGCGCTGACCAGGACGGAGTCCGGGTGCACGGCAAGCTGATTCATCAGCTCGGCCGCGGTGCCGCCCTGAAAGTAGCTGTTCTGCAACGCGGTGACCGTGGTGATCGTGCTCGGGTTCACCCCGTAGAGGTCCTGGAGGTCGGCGCCGATGTAGGCGAAGCGGTGCTGGATCGGTTCGACCGCGCGGACACCGGGCACCGCCGAGAGGGCGGTCGCCGCGTCCGGCGGCACCGGGTTCCCGGGTGATTCGGTCACGGTGACGTCGGCCCCGTTGGTCAGGTGTGCGTCCACCTCGGCCTGGGCGCGGTAGGTGGCGTTGAAGGTGGCGGTGGAGATCGCGAAGGCCAGCGCGAGCGCCAGCAGCACGATGCCGCGGGCCAGGGAATGTCGCTGCCGCGAGATCGAGTTCGCGACGGTCGGCGCCAAGGGTCCGGCCAGCGGCCGCAGCGCGGTACCGACGATCCGTCGGCCACCGCCGAGGATCAGATCGGCCAGCCGCCAGATCAGCAGGGCGGCGCCGACCCACAGCAGGGCGGGGGCGGTGAACGCCCAGTACGACACGGAGATCGTGGGCACCCCCTCGGGGGCGAGGACGAGTTGGTAGTTGTTGCGGCTGGTCGACCAGAACAGCACACCCGCGGCGGCGAGGAGTCCGATGTCCAGCCCGGCGCGGGCCCAGCGCGGGCTGCGCCCGGCGGTCAATGTGGCGCGTCCCGCGGTGACGGTGAGGGCGCGCAGATCCCGCCGCGCCGGCATGAGGATCGCGGCGGCGGCGACCGCCAGTCCGGTGGCCACCGCCGCACCCGACCAGGCGAGCGCTGAGGTGGCGGTGGCACCGAACCGCGCCGAACCGAACAGCATCACGCCGACCGCCGCGGCGGCGGCCAGACCTACCGCGCTGCCCCCGACCCCGACGGTGACCGCCTCGACGGCGGCCAGGCGCAGAAGTTGCCTGCGCGAGGCCCCGCGGGCGCGCAGCAACGCCTGCTCCTGGCGGCGTCGCCCCCGCCCGGCGTCGACGACCCGGCGGTGAACAGGCCGGCGAGGATCGCGGCGGGCAGGCCGAGGAACAGAAACAGCACCTGCGCGTAGGCGGCATCGGACCGTGCGGCGCCCAGGCTCGCCCCGAGGTTGTCCCCGACCAGGGCGCCGCCGACGCTGCGGGCCTCGAGATTGTGCGCCGCCGCGGTCACCTCCCGATAGGCGGAGGCCGGATCCGCGGGCAGGGCGTGGTCGAGGACGGCATGGATCTGGGTGCCCACCAGGTCCGGCCGCAGAGCAGCAAGCGGATCGAACAGGACGTGCCACCGCGCCTGGTCGAGCAGGAGCACGTTATCGGGCGGGGCGACCGGTTGCGCGCCGGGCGGGGCGCCGACCTTCTGAAACAGCGAGTCGGCCTGCGGCAGATCGACCACGCCGTCGACCACCACCGGGACCGTCGGCAGCCCGGCCCGACCCACCTCGACGGTATCTCCCGGTTTCACGTGCAGATTCGCCGCCGTCTGCTGCGCCACCAGCACCCCGCCGCCCGCCCCGGCCAGGGTGCGCACCGCCCCGGGGAAGTCGGTGCGGTACCCCTCGGGCAGGCCCAGGACCATGCCCGGTCCGGTGGTTTGGGTGCTTCCGCCGCCGGTCGCGGTGAACCCGTTGGTTTGGGCGAATCCGACCGGGACCGCGGCGGTGACCCCACTGGTGGCGCGGACCAGGTCGAGCACCGCGCTCGGGGTGGTGGCCGACCGGACCTCGACCTGCCAGTCGACGGCGACGGTGCCGGCGGCGCGGACGGTCATCGAACCCTGCGCGGTGGTGAGGAAGATCCCGATGCCGGCCAGCAGGGCGACCGCCGCCCCGATCCCGCCCACCGTCGCGGCCAACCGGGCGCGCCGCCGCCGCAGCAGACCCCGAACCCAGATCCCGATCATCTCGCGCCCCCGCCGGTCTCTGGTGGCCCGAGGCCCGGTGGTTCGGTCCCGGACCGCGCACCGGTGTCGAGTCGCCCGTCCCGCATCGTCCACCGCCCGGTGAGTAGGCCCGCGACAACCGGGTCGTGGGTGGAGACGAGTACCGCGGCATCAATGGCCTCGGCGGTGTCGAGGAGCACCGAGAGGGTGGTGCGTGCGGTGTCGTGGTCGAGTTGCCCGGTCGGTTCGTCGGCGAGGATCAGGGCGGGGCGGGCGGCGAGCACCCGCGCGATCGCCACCCGCTGCGCCTGCCCGCCGGACAGCTCGTCCGGCACCTTGTCGGCCAAATCCCCGATCGACAGCACCTCGAGCGCGCGGCGGGCACGGGCCCTCGCCCGGTCCGCCGACTGCCCGGCGAACAGCAACGGCAACGCCACATTCTCGATCACATTCAAGGCAGGCAGCAGGCTCGGGCCCTGAAACACCACGCCCACCGAAGCGGCCCGGCCACGGCGCAGGTCGGGCAGCGCCGGCCATCGCAGGCTGCCGGTGGTGGGGGTGTCGAGTCCGGCGATCAGATGCAGCAGCGTGGTCTTTCCCGATCCGGAGGGCCCCATCAACGCGATGCGTGCGGATCCGGGCAGCTCGAAGCTCGCCTCCCGAAGGGCGATCACCGCGTTCGGGCCGGCGCCGTAGGTTCGGCCGAGGGCGGTGCCCTCGACCACCACCCGCGGCGCGGGGGCTTCTCCCGCAGCGCGGGTGCCGTTGCCGGTCATCGGCGCACCCGCCCGTCCTCGAGGGTGATCACCCGGGCCGCCGCGACCGCCACCGCCGGGCTGTGGCTGGCCACGACGATCGCGGTGCCGCCCTCCGCGGCGGCGGCGAGCAGGTCGAGCACCCCCGACTCGGTGACACTGTCGAGTTCTCCGGTGGGCTCGTCCGCGATGAGGACGGTCGGCTCGTTGGCCAGGGCGATCGCGAGTCCGGCGCGGGCCAGCTCGCCCCCGGAGAGCTGGCTCGGGTAGGCGGGGGCGCGGTGGCCCACTGCCAGCGAATCCAGCAGTGCCGCTCCGCTGGTGCGGGTCCGCCGGCGGGCGAGGCCCCGCACGAGAGTCAGGTTCTCGGCCACCGTGAGGTGTTCGAGCAGGTTCGCGTTCTGGAACAGCATGCCGACGTGCCGGGCCCGGATGCGGGCCCGGACCGGTTCGGGCTGGTGACTGATGCGGCGGCCGTCGATGTGCACACTGCCGCCGTCCGGGTCGTCCATCCCGGCCAGGCAGGCGAGCAAGGTGGATTTTCCGGATCCGGACGGGCCCACGACCGCCACGAACTCGCCGCGACCCACGGTGAGGGAGACTCCCTGCAGGGCAAGGGTTTCCTCCTCACCGGCGCGATAGAACCGATACAGCGTCCGCGCCCGTAGGGCGGGCGGCCCGGACGGCGACCCGGTGCTCATCACATCACGGCCATTGCAGCGAATCGGTGATCGTGCGCCACGGGTCGACATTGTCGGTGCCCTGCGGCCCGGACAAGGTCACAACCACTTCGGTTCCGTTGTGCCAGAACTGATACCGCTCGACCGCTTCGGTGACGGACTTCCCGGTCACCGGGTTCGGCGCCGACGCCGCCTGATAAGTGATCAGGACGGCCTGGCCGGCCCGCCGTTGGACGGCAGTCACCGTGCCCGCACGGTAGCCGGGGGTGCCCGCCGCGATGCCGGGCAACTCCTGGGAGATGACCGACTCGACGGTCGGCGCGGCGGCGCGGTCGCCGGCCTGGACCCGGACGGTGTTGTACTTGTCCGTGAAGACGGTCTCGGTGCCCGCGGTGCTGCGCGACCAGCCCTCGGGGACGGAGATGGTGAACCGGTCGCCGGCCGGGGTGAACGGCACATACACCTGGTTGTCGGGGATGTCACCGGCCGGATTGGACTCGGGGGCGGTGGCATTCGGTGCGGTGCTCTGGCCCGGGGAGATGGGTGGCGGATTCTGTGAGCAGCTCACGGTCACCATCACCAACACCACGGCCAGGAGACCGGTTCTCAGGGCGGTGCCGGCGCGGTTGCCGATGTGCTTCATGATGGTCTCCCGAACACCCTCGGAGTACGGGTGCTGTGGTGGCGGTTGGTGTTGTTGATCGATGCGCGGGGTGCACCGGAAGATGTCGAGACCGCGCGGACCGCTCGATTCGGGATCATCGTGGTGTTGCCTGGTTCTGCGCTGTGCGGAGAGAGGTCGAGATGCTGTGCGCGGATCACCACGGCGGACCGTGATTGTCGGCCGGCGCGGCGCGCCGCGGAGCCGGATCCGGCGGTCGCTGAGCTGGTCCTCGATGCTGGCATGCGATCACCCGGTCGATATCGGTCGGTGCTCGTCAGCGACAGGATGTGGCATCGGTGGTGTGTCCGAGGGCCGACCGTCCTCGATCCCCGAGATCTGCACGGCTGAAATCGGCACGGCTGGGGCGCCGGTCACCTCTGCGGCCCGCCCGGGTGGGCGGCGGGCCGCGAGGGCGGTGACGGCGCAGGATCCGGCGGCCACGACCGCGCCCCCGAGCAGGGCTCCACCGAGCACGTCGGTCAGCCAATGCACCCCGAGGTACAGCCTGGTCGCCGCGACCACGACCACGACCAACACCGCCAGAGTCCCGGCCAGGGCGCCACGGGCCCGGCCGGGCAGCCCCGCGCCGGTCACGATCAGCAGGGCGCCGGCGAGGGCCACGATGCCGGTCACATGCCCCGACGGAAACGACCAGTCCGTCTCGGTGACGAGTTGGGAGGCAGTGGGAGGTCGTGAGCGGGCGACGATCATCTTCACGATCGTGCTGGCCGCCGCGGCGACCGCGACGATACCCACCACCAGCACTCCCGGCTCCCATGATCGCCGGCGCCAGGACACCAGGGCGGCGGTGACCACGGCCACGAGCGCGACCCCCACCGGGCTGGCCGCGTCGGTGATTACCACCGCCGCCGCGGTTACCCCGGGGGAGCGATGCGCGACGAACCAGTCGAGTGTCGCGGTGTCGGCGCCGGTCACCCAACCGGAGAGGCGAACCTGGACCGCCAGGAGGGTGAACATCAGCAGCAGCGCCGCGACCCGCACCGCGCCCCACCCACAGACCGTCGTGACCGTGGAATCGCCGCGGCGCCGATTCCACCGCTCGGCCCCCAGCGCCACCGTATAGGCCAGCACGCCCACCGTGAGCATCCAGATCGCGATCTCGGCGGTGGCCGCTTCGGTACGAACCTCGTTGATCACCAGGTCAATTGCGTCGCGCATTCCGGGCATGCTTCCAGTGTCGTGTTCGGCCGCTGTGAGAACACTGAGAGCGTGCCCTGGTCCGTCCGGAATTGGGCTCTAATGGAAGAAACACCCGAGGACGGTGCGCGATGCGAATCCTCTTGGTCGAGGACGAGGCCCGACTGGCCGAGACCGTGCGGCGTGGACTGACGGCCGAGGGCTTCGTCGTCGATGTCGCGCGCGAGGGATGCGACGGGCTCGAACAGGCCGTGACCGGAGATTTCGACGTGGTCGTGCTCGACATCATGCTGCCCGGCATGCACGGCTACCAGATCCTGCGGGAGCTGCGCGCACGCCAGGTGTGGACTCCGGTGCTCATGCTCTCGGCCAAGGACGGCGAATACGACCAGGCGGACGCCTTCGACCTCGGCGCCGACGACTACCTGACCAAGCCGTTCTCGTTCGTGATCCTGGTGGCGCGGTTGCGCGCCCTGCTGCGGCGCGGGGCCCCCGAGCGGCCGGCGATCCTCACCGCGGGCAACCTGGCACTCGACCCGGCCCGCCGGCGCGTGAGCCGGGGGGAGGACGTACTCGCCCTGACACCCCGCGAGTACGGGGTGCTCGAATTCTTGCTGCGGAACAAGGGGGACGTCGTCAGCAAGGCGGAGATCCTGCGCTCGGTGTGGGACAGCAACTACGACGGCGACGACAACGTCGTCGAGGTATACATCGGCTACCTGCGGCGAAAGATCGACGCACCGTTCGGCATGGCCACCATCGAAACGGTGCGCGGCGTCGGCTACCGGCTACTCGACGCCCAATGACCGAATCTCACACCCGCTGGATCAGCCGCGCGAACGCCCGCAGGACGGCCTCCCAAAAATCGAGGCCGATCACCACCAGGGCACCGGTCGCGGCGGCCGACAGCACAACATGGACCGAACGACGTCCCGCCCGCTCCCAGTACACGTCACGAAGATTCAGCCACAAGGCGAACTCGTCCAGCGTGAGCGCGGCACCGACACCGAACAGCGCGGCAACGACCGGATGGTCGCCGTAACCGAAGGCGAACGCGAGATATCCGGTCACCAGCAGCAGCACGATCCCGGGCACCAGATGATGAACATGGGTGCCCCCCACCCGCACATTCCGCACGAACCGGCTGCCCCGCCGAACCGCGTGCGTGATCACCCGCACCCCCACGAAGCTGACCAGGAACGACGCCAGCACCACGAATGCCCCCAACTTGCCCTCGTCCACGATCCGCGAGTGGAACACTTCCACGACTTCCTCGACGAAGCGGGCGATATGGTTCACACCATCTGCTCCTCACCCCGCCGGTCGCCGCCCGGGTCATTTTGCTGGTCATGCGGCACACAGCGGCCCAACCTAGAGGGTAAACGTTCGCCGAGCCGATTCACGGCCTTCGCGGTGTCCTCCGGACCGATTCCCGCCGGACTGACCAGTAGGCGCGCCCTCGCCAGTCGGCGCCGACCGCGACCACCGAAGAACAGCGCGGAGACCGCGTACCCCAACTGGAGCCGCTCTCCCGCAAGTTCACCGGCCGCGGTGCCGAGAGTGAATGTGAACTGGATCGCCAATCAGTAGAACCCTTCGCGGCCAGTGGTGTCGATGCTATGGATGGACAGGGTGCGCTCGCTCGCGTACCCGAGCACGAAGGCCGCTATCAGTGCGATACCGAAGATCATGGTGGTGGCCTCGAGAGACCGGTCAGGGTTGTCCGGGATGAGTGTCCCGACCACGCTCAGCAGAATCACTGCACCAATACAGCGCCGGAATGGACTCTGTGCCCTTCTGCGGTCCGATGCGGCGGGCGGCCGCCGCATCGGTGGGACGCCGGTCCGTGCCTTTGCACGATTGCCTTACCGAAGCGCGGTCAACAGTGCGGTGAGGGTCTGGGTCTCGGTCGCGGTGTCGGGTTTGCTGGCGCGTAGTGCGTGCAGGACGCTGTCGATCTGGCCGTCGAGGACGGTCCAGGTGGTTTCGTCGAGTGGGCGCAGCGTCGTCTCGTCGTCGTCCCACGCCGTTTCGAGGTCCTTGATCCGGGCTGTCGCGTCTGCCTGGTCGCCGGCCTGGACTTTCCCGAGGGTGTCCTCCGCGATGGTGCGGAACTGCGCTATCTCTGTCGGCGGGAAATGCGCTGACACCTGACCCGGGGTGAGCGTTGTGATCACGGGTGTGGTGCCGGTTTCCTCGTCGCTCGCCGCGGTCGCGTGTGGCTGCCCGGCCGCCCAGATGAGCAGCGCGCCGGTGGCGACGGCGACGGCGACGTAGTACCCGAGCATGATCCGCTCGCGCGTCGGATGCGTGGTGATGGTCGTTGTGTGGGTTTGTTCGTGCTCTTCGATGACGTCGCTGCGGGTGAGCGTGAGGTACACGACCGTCGCGAGGATGGCGGTGAGGAAGATGGCGCTGGTGAGGGCGGTACCCAGGCCGAGTCCGTGATCGGTCGACGGGGATGCGAGCCAGTCGCCGAGGTTCGCGCCGAGTGGGCGGGTCAGGATGTAGGCGAGCCAGAAGGAGAGCACAGCGTTCGCGCCCAGACGCCAGCCGATCACGATCAACACGATCAGGCCGGCCGGCAGGAGCACCGATACACCGGGTCCCCAGCCGGTGAGGTCGAGTGTCCAGTCGCCGGCCGCGGTACCCAGGGCGAAGGTGATAAGTACTGCGAGCCAATAGAATAACTCTCTGGGCACCGTGACGATGCTGTGGATCGACAACGTCCGCTCGCGAACAAACCACACGGCGAAGACGATGGTCAGGGCCGCCGCGAAGACGCTCGTGCTCAGGGCGAGCGGAATGCCGAGAACATCGGTCAGGATGTCGGTGTAGAGCGTGCCGGTCACGCTGAGCACGACGACCGTCAGCCAGTAGACGAATGGCTCATAACGGGAAAGGCGCAACTGCCACCCCAGAACTGCGGCAAGGATGACCGTGAAGGTGAGGGCGGTGGTGTTCAGACCGAAACCCAAGGTCATGTTGATCCAGTCGGCGAAGCTCTCGCCCACGGTGGTGCAGAGGATCTTGATGACCCAGAACCAGACGGTGATCTCGGGCACCTTACTCAGCATCGCGCGCTGGGCTTTGATCGTCTCGGATCTCGTTGCCTCGTCCACAACGTCCGACCGTAACGCCACGTGGCTGAACATTCGCTGAGGGTTCGGTCAACGCCTGCCCCGCCCTCCCCATGTCACGAGTGATCTGTCGTCCGGTTCGCTCTACTGCCTATGTCAGTTTTCGCCGGCCGGCGCAATGAGGACCGGCGGATCTGGCTCGCGAGGAGGGGTTGCCTCGCCCTGACTGGGTATCCCGAGCGGCATGATGGTTCATCGGAATCGATGTACGCAAGCGCCCCACGAATGTCGACGAAACCACTGGGGCCCCAGCAAACTGCCACCCATCACCGCTGCGCTGGGGGTGCGGGGTGAGAATCAGTGATCGATCCGTGTCCATCGCTGTGGAGATGACCCCACGAGTCTGCGCTCGAGGATGCGAAGTACTTCCGTCCCACCGTCGCCGCTGGCCTTGCGGCAAGCACTGAACCGCGCCATTGATCTGACGGTTTCCATTGTACGAGAGACGATACCAAGCGCGATCGATGACCCATTCGGGAAGGTCGCGGTCCCGGTGTGCCGAACACAACGGTTCTTGGATGGAATCGGTCGACATATTGTCGGGTCGGCGGCAGGCGCTGCGCAAGTTGTCCGCGCGGCGCTTTGTCCCCGCGGCGCTGCATGCTC
The DNA here is from genome assembly GCF_000010805.1 of Rhodococcus opacus B4. Lineage (NCBI taxonomy): Bacteria > Bacillati > Actinomycetota > Actinomycetes > Mycobacteriales > Nocardiaceae > Rhodococcus > Rhodococcus opacus. The sequence continues at coordinate 183,780 of NC_012520.1, forward strand.
TGACGACCTCGGATACGCCGTCACCCCTCGCCCGGTCACCTGACCCGCACAACACCACCGCGATCTGCTCGGCTCCGCTGCGCTCCGCCGGGAGAATGTACCCGTCGGCACCAGGCGCAAGATCACCTCACTATCGGGGTTATTCGCGCATGTGGTCGTGCCACTCGCCCCCGTCGCCGCCGTTTGCAATCAGAACAATCGCCGCGATCGCATAGAGGACGATCGCGAGCAGCAGTAAGCCACCGAAGATCCATAGTGACAGTTGCCCGAGCTTACGCACCCGCCGAGAGGCGTACTCGGCGCCGTCAAGATCGCCCTCTGCCCACCTGGGATAGACCTCAAACGCGTGGTGAAATGCCGAGAACGCCAGTGGCCAGAAGAAGAGCACCGACACCACCGCCCAGCCGGCGTTGCTGCTGGGTCTCGCCCTGACCGACTGGCCGTCGGTTGGGTCGCGGGCGGGCTCGGTCCGAGTGGGCCGCTCATCAGGCGCGGGTTCCGATGATGGATTGACCATCGCGACCTCCATATCTGTAGAGACCGTTCCGCATCGACGATACGTGCCTTACGCTGAGGATTCGCTGAGTGCTCCATGATCGATTTCGGGTGTGGTCGCCGTGTTCGCTGTCGTGGCGCGGCGCCTCTCGATCACCGCGCCGCGCGAGTAGCGAGACCACTGGGTAGGTCCGCCGTCCCTCAGAGTGCTCTCGGCGAATCCGGTCACTCCGGATGTGCATGCCATCCCGGACGATGTCGACCACGGTTCCCGAGGTCACCTCTCCTTGGAGGGGTTCGATCGCGCAGATGCCGACACGCAGTGATCCATTCTTCGGACGCGGTAACGACATCCGGGTGGGCCTGCCATGTATTGGTCAAGTCGCGCAAGAGGTATGGGCGCACAACGAGAACCCCTCTCAGCGGACCCACAGCATTGGATGGCCATAGTGGGTGCCGGGGTGAATGTGATTGCCGACCACGGAGAAGAGAGGAGATCGACCTATGTCATCGGTTGCGCCCGGATCGCATGGACCCGATCATCCGTCACGGTATGTGATGCGCAAACTTCCTCACATCACCCTGACTTTTTGGATGTTGAAGATCGTCGCGACCACTTTCGGGGAAACCGGTGGCGACCTGCTCGCGCAGACCTTGGAGGTCGGCTACCTGGTGAGCACGCTCGTCTTCTTCGCGATGTTCCTTGTCGCTGTCGTGGTGCAGCTGCGGGCTCGGAAGTTCCATCCCGCCATCTACTGGACGGTCATCGCGCTCACCAGTACCGCCGGCACCACCCTGTCGGACTTGATGAACCGTACCGGAGGAATCGGTTACACGAAAGGCGCGATCCTGCTCACCAGCTGTCTCGCCGTCGTGTTCGTAGTCTGGTGGCGCAGCGGGCAAACCCTCGACGTCGAAAATGTCGCGAGCTTCAAAGGTGAAGTGTTGTATTGGATCGCGATCCTTTTCTCCAACAGTCTCGGCACCTCCAGTGGGGACTTCCTAGCTGACGACCTCGGCATCGGTTTCCGGGATAGTGCGGTGGTCCTGTCCGCGGTCATGTTGCTGCTGTTGGCCGCACACTACTTCACCCGGATCAACGCCATGTTGTTGTTCTGGATCGCATTCGTCCTCACCCGTCCCCTCGGCGCCACCGCAGGCGACTCCTTGAGTAAACCGATCGAAAAGGGCGGATTGAACTGGGGCACCATGTGGACATCGGCGGCGCTGCTCGCCGCAATGGTCGGGTTGATCATCTACCAGGCCATACACCTGCGTCATCACCCTCTCGATCCTCTGCCAGCTCCGATCGACCGGCGCACAGGTGATCGGCAGAAGCCCAACGGCGCCCTGGTCCCCGAAGACCGCGCGGAGCGGGTCACTGCCGAGGGATCCGCTTGACCCGCCGTGGCCGATACATGCCCGGCGCTGCGCGTAGGTGCGACCCGGCGAGCTATTGCCGGTCACCGGGTTGTGCGTCGGTGTCGTCGCCGGCGCAGGTTTGTCGGAGGAACGCCGATGAGGCCGAACGTGTTTCGTGCTCATCTGAATCCAGCGGGAGAGGTCTCGCGCCTCGGCCCCTGGTCGCCTCCTGCCACGGGACCTCCACCGCCGACAGGGAAAGGAACCACCGAAGCGGGTCCATCCCATAGGAACGCTGCGTGCCGTCGACCGGCCCAGGTCGGACAGATACGCCGTCACAGCGGCTTCGAGCGCTTGGTCTATAGCAAGACCGCGGCCGCCGCACCGGAGGTTCCGGGCTGGGGCTGGCCATCGACGCCGCACACAACGGGGCCGTCCGGCTCGCAGACGGCCCGGACGGCGGCGTTCGCGTCATCGTCGAACTTGCCGTACGTGGACCTGACCACCCCCGGCCGATCTCGCCGAATAGCCAGCGCCAGTAGTACCCCGGTCCCGGAAGGTCTGTGCGGTGGCCCACGATGCCTCGAGCACGGTGATGTGCGCCGGTTCAGGGTGTGATCGCGAGTCGTCGACCCAACCAGGGGAGTTCCTTCTCCAGACCGGCCGACCACACCTCGAAGGTGTGACCGCCGGGGAGCTCGGAGTAGTGAACATCCATACCGGCATCCCGGGCGGCGATGGCGAGCAGTTGCAGCGCCTGCTGAGCCTCGGGATCGGCGGAGCCGGCGACGAATGCGCCGGCGCTGTCCGGGTACCGGTGGGTGTGGAGCAGGTCGAGGGGGTTGATGCGGCGAAAGGCCTGCTCGTCGCCGGCGAACACGTCGGTGACGGTGCGGCGGTGGTCACCGAGGCCTGGTTCGATCTGCCCGGACAGGTCGAGGAAGGTCGGGTAGATGTCGGGGTGCGCGGTGGCCAGTTGGAGGCTGCAGGTTCCGCCGTAGGAGAGCCCTCCGATTGCCCAGCCTTGCGGGTCCGGATCGATCTGGAAGGTGCTCTTGACCCAGTTCGGGACGTCGGTACCGAGGTAGGTGTCGACATTGCCGAGGTGCGAGTCCACGCACGCCGGGTTGCCGAATTGAGTGCCCGTCGCGTCGGCGACGACGACAACGGGCGCCAGGCCGGCGTGCTGTGCGGAAAAGGAGTCCATGGTCTCGACCAGTCGTCCGCCGGCCAGCCAGTCCTCGGGGCCGCCGGGTACCCCGGCCAGCAGCACCAGTACCGGCAGAAGGGGGCGTGGCTCGGCGAAGTATGCCGGTGGGAGGTAGACGATGGCGGGTCGTGCCTCGAATCGAGACACCGTCGGTGGAATGGTCCCGGTAGTGACCGCTCCGGTCGCGGGCATGGCTGCCGGCGCTTCCCACACCGGGGAAAGCGGATCCCGATCGACGGCGGTCCGGTCGGTGCCCCTGATCTGGTCGAGGGCGAGTGTGCGGTAGTCGGGAATGCCCAGGATCGACCCGAGTGTCGGGTAGGCAGCGAACAGGACATTGATCTGGCCAGCCGCGGCGATGACGACGACAACCGAGGAAAGGGCGATCGCGGTCGCTGTCACCGGGTAGCGGCGGTCGCGGCATCGGAAGAACGCCCGCAACGTCGCCAACAGGACGGCCAGCACCGCGACGCCACCCCAGAAGTAGACTCGCCGGTCGAGTATGTCGGGAAACGGCTTCCAGACCCTTTCGACGATCCACACCGATCCCACCGCCAGCGCCACGGCACCACAACCGGCGAGGGGGACACCGACGAGCAGCCATCGGCGGCCGCGGCGGAGGAGTAGAACACCGAGACCGATGACCACGGCGACCGTCAGTGCGGCCCGGATCGGTCCGGACAGCAATGACCACCCGGTCAGTTCGCTGAGCATCGGATCGGCGCACCCTTCCTCCCGACGGGGCCCGGACTGTGCTGTTGACGCCGGTACCACCGCCGCGCTCCCCACCCAAGCGGCTCTTCCCAGTTGGCAGTGGCATTGATGTCGGCCGGGCGCGCGCCGCCATGATCGGCAGGCGAAGGCCAACCGTACCCGTCCGCAGATAATGCGGCCACAACTCGATTGTTGCCACACGTGGCGTTGACGGAGACGACGGCAGCGGTGTCGGTGTGTGGATCGACCCGCAACGGTGCCTCCCGGCGCCAGTCGAGGGTCAGCAAATGCGTTCCTCGGGAGAGCCGCTGGACGAAGCCGTATCCGGCCAACTCTCCTTCCGGGACTTGCCAGCCGATGTGTTCGGTTTGTCGACGACCTCCCGAACACCGGACCGCGGGTGACCAGCTGCTCGAACACCGCCGGCAACTCGGTCTCCGGCGTTCGGCAAGGATTTGTCGTACCGGCGACCGCCGTCGATGCTCATCCGAGTGCGTTCCGCCATCGATCGATGGCAACCATTGTTTAGTCACAGTGAACCTGGTTGGGGCTCAGCAGGTTCGGGCTGATCCGCAGGACCGGATCGGTGACCACGCAGAGGGCGTAGCGCGGCCGCGGAAGTCGGTAGTCTCGCCGCGGCGAGGCGGTCACAGACATCCGCCGGGTGTACCAGGAGGATTACGCCTACGCCGCAGCCGTGGCGCTGATCGCCTCGGTGGACTCGGACTCGGACTCGACGGAGGCGCTGTTCGTGCCTAGCTCGAAGCGCACCTAACCTCTCCGCGAAGGACAAGCGGATCGCGTCCTTCCGGGGTTTCCGATGAAGGCGCTCATCGCCGTGAAGCATGCGATGCTCGTCGTCTGGAACATTCTCGCCACGGCGACCTCTGCCCCGATCCCGGGGCCGTCGACTTCATCCGGCGTGGCCCCGCCACGACCAGGGGCCCGCGCAGTCGGCGAGCTCGAGGCACTCGGCTACCGCGTCACCCCCCACCCGTCCTCACCTGCGGTGGTCACCTAGTTTCGTAAGAGAGACGTGAGAGACATGGTGTCTCTGACGAGCCGGGCGAGGGAGGGAATGTGATGGTCCGTCTTGCCCGAATGGCGATCACCCGTGGCATCGCCAGTGCAGGCGCCACCGGCGGCGGCACCTGTCAGCGGCTGGTGAGTTCGTCGGTGTCCACATGCACCCCGACGTGGACTCCAACTTTGCTGCCGAGGTTGACCAGGGCGTCGAGTGAGAACTTGCTCAGCTTTCCGCGGTACAGGTCCGACAGCCGCGGTTGAGTGACGCCGAGGTTCTGCGCTGCCGTGACCTGGGACCACCCGAAGCGGTCGATCTGTCCGCGGATCGCGGTCATCAGATCAGCGCGGAGCTGACGGTTGTATGCTTCGCCCGGGGCGTCGCTGATCGCCTCCCAAACGGAAGCGGTCTCGACGATGTCGTTGTCGCTCATCATTTCTCCTTCGCATGTGCGTCCGCCGCCTTGTAGCGGCGACGGCCGAGGTCGATGTCGGACTTCGAGGTTTTCTGCGTCTTCTTCTGGAAACAGTGCAGGACGTAGACCACCTCGCCGAACCGAGCAACGTAGAACGTTCGAAACGCTCCATCGGGAGTGCGGACCCGGATCTCTCGACAGCCGGCCCCAACCTCCTTCATCGCCTTCCAGTCATCCGGATCCAGCCCCTGCTGCACTCGATCGAGCTGGTAGCCGAGATCTGTCTGTGCATCTCCGGGCAGATCACGCAGGTCATCGAGCGCACTGCCAACCCATCGAATCGGTTTTTCGTTACCTCGCACCACTTACACAGTATATCAATACGGATATACACGAGACCGGGAAGTATATTCGATCGTTTCATGGTCGAGCATGACCTGCAGCCGCGTCGTCGGGAGTTGAGGACACGGAGGACGACGTCGATGGCGAGATGGTTGACGACCACCATCAGCACGAACGATGTTCCGGTTCCGGAGGTGTACATGTCGCAGGCAGAGCGCGCGCGGGGGCGCGGCAGCCACTATATCGAGGAATCGGTCTGGGTGTACCTGATGCGTGACTGGGACGGTGCCGATCGGTGGGTGCTCGACCCGGTGACGGTGGACGGGTACGGGCTGGACTCGGGCCTCGAGAACGGTGTCCGCAACAGTGAGTGCGTGTGCGAGGACCAGGCCGAGTGCGACGTGTCCGGGATCGGATGGACCGGGCCGCCGTTGTGTGGTGGAGCCGGAGGGGCTGGGCGGTCAAGGTTCCGGTGCTCGCGCAGTTTCCTGCGGATATCGAGACCATGACCGGGCTCGACCCCGAGGGGCGCCCGGTGATGGCGCAGCGGATTGGTACGGTCGTGGGTGTAGACGAACGGCGCGTTGCCGAATAATTCATCGCGGATGATGCGGTTGTCTCACGCTCTTGATCGCACGGCTCGATCACGAGGTTTGTCACCGACGTTTGAGCCAGATCGCGAACTGCGGCGGCCAACGTGACGTCGCGGCCTGCCGCTCGTTCACCTTCTTCGAACTCATGAGATGGATACGGCTGGACGCCTCGAGTCGCGCGACTTCGGAGACAATCTTCGGTGCCAGCTTCGTGCCAACACCGGTCATGTGAATCCGTGTGTGTCCAGGCGGGCGGAGCGCGTTCATCTGCTTACGGAGACCGGTGAGATCGCCGGCAGCGACCGGCACGGCGGACAGAGGGCATACTCGCCCCTTTTGGATTCGTCGATGAACGCATGCATTGCGGCGGAACGATCTGAACAGTCCCGGGCTGCGGGCACCGCACGCTCATCACTGCTGGTTCACGGCACGCAATTTGTCGGTTGAGCGGTGCGCGGTAACCGGATGCCTGCTGTCGATGTCGATGAGACGACGGTGGAAGCGTTTCATCGTAGTTGGGCTGAGCGGGCAGAGCGACCGCGGGCGGGGTGTGCTGGTGTCTACCGCCTCTGACGGCAGACACCAGTGTGCGTTTGACCTGCCGCCCATATGGGCTGTATGGGTCATATGCAGTGAGAGTGCGCTGAGCTGAGGTGCTGGTGGCACGTCCCACCCCACCCGCCGATGCCGCGGCTGTAGCTAGGCAGAGTGCTTTGGATGTAGTCCTCGACGGCCTCACGCATGAGTTCGCTGGGCTTGTGGTGCTTGTGGTGCTTGGCGTTCGTCGAGCTTGTTGCTCAACGGTTGGGGCTGATCAGGCGCAAGGACCCGACCGCCAGCCACCCGCGCCGGGCGAGGCGGGCATCGATGGCCTTGACCGCGGGGTGCGTCAGCCGCGCTCGTACCGCGGTGCGCCCGAGCGCGCGCACCAGCAGCAGCGCCAGCACGGCGCTGACCGTCGTGGCGGCGATCGCGACGGCGACCCCGGGGCCGGGCCCGAACCGCAGTCCGGCGCTGAGGGTGAACACCGTTCGCGGCACCGGGGCGATCGTCAGTACCGCCTGGGCCAGGAAGAACACCAGCACGAACGCCGGTCCCATCGACTCCGCCCACTCCTGCACCTGGGAGATCGACGGGCGAGGGGCGAGGGCGGCGGCCACGGCCAGTGAGGCCAGTACCGCCAGGGTGGCGAGGACTCGGCGGTCGCGCAGGATCAGCGGCACCCGCCGAGGACCGCGACGTGGGGATCTGGGGGATAGTTGGTCGGCGGAGGCGCTCGGGCGGGCATCACCTGGCCGCGAGTGCTCACCGACTGAGTCGGCCTCCGCGGCGGCGTGGACGGTGTAGGTTCGCGGCCTCCACGTTGGAGGGATCACGCCAGCGCGCTTCCGGCCAGCCACTGATCCCACGGCACGGACCAGTCCCCGTTCTGCCACTGCGCGAGCGGCTCCCCGCCGGTGTTGCGGACCTCGACGATGTCGCCGGGGACGGAGAAGTCGTAGAACCAGCGGGCGTTGTCCGGGCTGAGGTTCAGGCAGCCGTGGGAAACGTTGGTGTTGCCCTGCGCCCAGATGGTGTCGGCGAGTTCGTGGAGATAGATGCCGTCGTTGCTGATGCGGGTGGCGTAGTTGATCGTTTCCTTGTACCCCAGGCGGGAATTGACCGGGAGCCCATAGGTCGAGGAATCCATGATCACGGGGTTGGCCTTGTCCAGAACGGTGTAGATGCCGCGCTGGGTCCAGAACGTCAGGGTTTGCCCGTTGATGGTTTCGCTGCCGCCCATCCCCATCGAGGTGGGCATGGTCCGCACGACTTCACCGTTGTTGCTGACCGTGATCTGTTTGGTGGTGTCGTCGGCGATGGCGATGTGCGCGTCGCCGATGATGAACGAGGTGGTCGCGTCCTCCTGACCGAACAGTCCACCACCGAGGTCGACGCCGTAGACGTTCGCGCGGGCGGTGACTTTCGTGCCGGGTGTGTAGTAGTTCTGCGGTCGCCAGTGCACGTTCTGCTCGTCCGCCCAGTACCAGGATCCCGGCACCGGGGGTGTGGTCTCGACGGTCAACGCCCTCTCGGCAGCGGCGCGGTCGGTGATCGGCTCGTCGAAGTGGGTGACGACGACGATTCCGATGCCGAAGGTGCCGCCGTCGGTGAGGAGATTGCCACCGGAGGTGACGAACGTCGGTTTGGTCAGGTTGCCCGGTTTGACGGTGGAGAAGGTGCTGGTCCGCTCGGTGCGGGTGCCGTCGTCGTGGATTGCGGTGGCCGCGATGGTGTAGGTCCTGCCGTATCCCAGCGCGGCACCGGGTTTCCAGGCGATGCGGTCGGGGGTGAAGATGCCCTCGATGACCTTGCCTTCGTTGTTGGTCATGGTGACCGATTCGAGGGTGCCACCGGTGGTTTCCACTGACACCGGGTCCGCGGGGTTGACCGTGTCGGCTCCGTCGGCGGGGGTCACCGTGATCGTGGGGTCGGGGTCGGCGGGGGTGGAAGGGTTCGCGCCGCCGCCCGGCGAGGATCCGGTGCCGGATGGGGCGCAGGCGGCCAGCAGCGCGAGCAGGATCGCCAGGGCGATCAGGATCGGAGTACGGCGGGGTGGGTGTGTGTGCATGAGTTCCTCAATACCGACGAGGCGGCAGCGAGCTGGTGGCAGAGAAGAAGTGGGGTGCACGCCATGTCCGTGGCGGCGGGGGAAGAGGGTGGGACCGGGAGGGGGCACGGTCCCACCCTCGTGGGGTCAGCCCTGTTGCAGCTGCCCCTGCATGGTGGTGATTTCGGCTTGCTGGGCGCCGACGATGGCGGTGGCCAGTTGCTTGGCGTCGGCGTTCTCTCCGTCGGAGAGTTCGGTCTGAGCCATCTCGATGGCACCGGTGTGGTGTTCGATCATCATGTTCAGCCAGGCGGTGTCGAAGTCGGCGCCGCTCTTGCCGGCCAGGTCGCTCATCTGCTCCGGTGTCATCATTCCGCTCATGCCACCGCCGTCGGCCATCCCGCTCGTTCCGCCGTGCTTCATCCCGCTCATGCCGCCGCCGGCATCGGTCGAGGGAACACTCATGCCCCGCTGTGCCAGCAGTGCGGTCATCTGTTCCATTTCCGGTCCCTGGGCTGCGGCAATGTTTTTGGCCAGGTCGAGTATCTGTGGGTTGGTGGTGCGGCCCTCGACCATGTTGGCCATCTCGACGGCCTGGGCGTGGTGGGGGTACATCGTCTGCAGGAACGTCACGTCGGCGTTGTTGAATGCGGTCGTCTCCACCGCTGCGGTGGTGGGGCTGCTCGACGTGGTGCCCGAGGTGTTATTCGACATCTGGGACATGTCGTGTCCGCCGCCGCTGTTGTCGCTACAGCCGGCGAGAACCAGCACTCCGGACACCGCCGCGGCGGACAGGACGAACGTGGCACGGGGGGAACGCAAAGACCACATGGATAGGACTCCTCGAAAGGTCGGTGTGTGAAAGGTGAAGCAGGCGTGCCCGAGACACGTCCGCGTAGGTGACCCACTTGACGTGGGTCACCTGTCACACCCGCAATACCGACAGTTGCGCGAGGGTCGGAGTGGTCCACGGCGGCGCCCGGCCAGCGCGGTGGCGCAGCAGGGCCCGCAGGCTGTGTACCGCGGTCTCGCCGGTGGTGGCGGTGGCGTACCACCGGGCGAGGACCAACGCCGCGGCGATCGTCATCACGGCCATGCACAGATGCAGGCCGGAATGGTCGGTGCAGTCGCCGCCCTCGCAGCCCGTCCCGGCCAGTGCGACGGGAAAATCCTCGAGCGGCATCGGCATCGGCGCCGCGGCCGCGTCGTGGGAGTGCGCGTGCACACCGGAATCATGCCCCGATGAGGTGGGGTGCCCGCCGGTGTGGTCGAGCAGGGGAGAGGAATGCATGAGGAGGACACCGAACAGCACCGCCACGACAGCGGCCACCCGCAGCAGGTGCTGCATCGGCGGCGTCGTACCCAGCGCTTTCACAGTCATGATGGTACTGGCCGGGCTCGGGGTCGCCGCGGTGAAGGGCGCGACCGGGTGATTGTGTCGCTGAGTGCGGCGCCACCGGTCGGCTGTCCGCACTGGGTAACCCCGGAGACGATGCGATCGCCCGCCGTCCCGCCGCCCCGCCGCCCCGTCATCGTTCACCGGGCTCTGGGTAGAGGAATCTGCGGGTGACGAGATGTTTGCTGTCGGTGAGGGTTTCCTCGCTGATCCGTCCGGCGTCGTCGAGGGTGAGCAACACGTTCATTCCGGCGGCCGGGTAGCCGAGCACCAACCGCACGGCCCCGTCCGCGTGCGGCAACCGGACGGCGATCGGGGCGGTTCCGTCGGCGTACGGTTCCTGCGCCAGGAAGAAGTCGGCGGACAGGTCGAGTCGCTGCGGCTCGGGCACCGGGCCGCTGGTGTCGCTGGTGACGCTCTCGTAGACAGTCAGGTCCCGTGGGCGTGGGTGGCGGCGACGGCGCGGGCGAGGTCGTCGCCGCCGGGACCGGTGGGCCAGGGCGCGAGCAGGCTGACCGTGCCGCCCTGCCAGCCCTGCGCCGCCGCGCCGAGGGTGAGCACGTTGTCGCCGCCCTGCCAGCTGGCGGGTGCGACGAAGCAGCCCGGGCCGCATCCCCGCAGGTCGAGTGGAGCGCCGTCGGTTCCTGCGGCGTCGATCCGCCCGGTCAGGGAAAAGTCCTGGCCCGGTTCGGGGGCGTAGTAGTCGCCGCGGCGTGGGGTGGACAGCCGTACCACCAGTTGCCCGTCGCTGGCGGCGACGGAGAGTCCGATCTGCCCGGCGAGGGCGCCCAGGGGCAGGACCGGACCCGTCGGCGCCGGGGGGCCCGGCTGCGGGGAGGTGCCGGCCGGGGTGGTGGAGACCAGGGTGGCGCTGACCGCCAGCACCGCGATCAACACGATGCTCTCGGCCCGAATCGTACGCCGCATCAGGGCTGTTCGCTCCGGGGCGTGCAGCGATTGCCGCGCCGCGAGCGCTAACCCGGCGGCGGCGGCGGCGACCAGCACCAGCTTGACCACCAGCACCTGACCGTAGGTGGTGGACAGCAGGGCGGAGAACGGAATCAGCAGCAGGGCGGAGACGGTGCCGGTGGCCACCACGACCAGGAAGGTCCCCACCGCCAGCCGGGTGTATCCCGCCAGCACCCACCGCACGGCGGCGCGCTCGCCCCACCAGGCACGCACCGCGCGGACCGTGTGCACGAGCGCGCCCACCCAGATCGCGGCGGCCGCCAGGTGCACCGCGGTCAGGAGGCCACCCCAGCCGGGGGCGGCGACGTTGGCGTGCGAGCGCAGGCCCTCCGCGGCGACGACCAGCACCAGCGGTGCGAGTGTCCACTTCCGGCGGTCGGCGGCGGCCACCACGATCGCCCCGGCCAATCCGGCGGCCTCGGTGAGCAAGACGAGACCGGGCCGGCTCTGCCACCACATATTCACCTCGCCGGCGACGCGGCGAGGGCAGCGCCGAGGCCGAGGACACCGACAAGTCCGATCAGGGCGCCGGCCACCAACGGGGACCGCAGCACCGGCAGGGACGGATTCTCTCGTCGGGCGGTGGTGGTGACGCGTTCGGCGATCAGACCGCCGAGTGCGACGGCGAGCCCGAGGAGCAGCAGCCACCGCAGGGCGGTATCGGTCCAGGACGTCGACGGGCCGTCGGCCGCGCTGCCGTCACCGGTCAGGGCGAGGCCGACGGCGAATCGGAAGTCCTGCTCGACCAGGTCTCCGTCGGCGCCGGTCACCTGCCAGCGCACGGTGTAGGTCCCCGCTGCCAAGGTGTCGGCCGGGCGGGCGGTGAGGACACGCCCGTCCCGGGCGGTTTCGGCGGCGCCCATCGGGATTTCGCGGCCGGCGCCCTCGTGCAGGACGATCGCGGGCGCCCCGGGGGTGACCGGTTCGTTGAACATCAACGTGATCGACTGCGGTGGGTCGGAGACCGCGGTGTCGGAGCCGGGGTCGGTGAACAGCAGGGTGGGACGGGCGCCGGCCACCCCCGCCCCGGCACCCGCGGCCGCGGTCAGGGCCAGCAGCAGGAGCAGGCCACGGAACAGGTGGCGGGCGAGGGCGGGCACAGTCGTCAGTTCAGGGTGTAGAGCGCCTGGGAGGTGGCGGCGTAGGCGGTGTCGTAGTTGGCTGCGGTCATCGCTTCGACGGTGCCGACCCGGGAGCGTTTCTGCCAGTCCCGCCCATCCCTGCTGCGCCAGGCGTACCCGTCCTCGTCGATTCCCCACAGCGCATCCCCGGCGCCGGAGACCATCACCAGTCGTGGGGCGTTCGGCACGGGCGAGAACGTGCGGGCGCCGGTGGTGCTGTGTTCCAGACCCGCCGGGGTCACCGCCCACACCCCGCTGCCGTTGACCGCCAGTGCGCCGGCGACCAGAGACGCGCCCGGTGTCCAGGTGGTGCCGCCGTCGGTCGACACGAGCAGCCCGTCCTTGCCGTCGAAACCGACCAGCAGCCGTCCGTCCGTGCTCAGGACATGGAAGTCGACCTGCCCGGCCAGGGACCGGTCCACCCAGCTGGTGCCGCCGTCGGTGCTGCTGCGCAGCCCAAGCGGGTTGGCGGCCGAACTGGACGCACCGGGGTGCCCGGACGCGAAGACGGTGTCGGTGTTCGGTACGCCGGTCAGTCCCATGAAGTCGTCGTCGGAGGCGCCGACGCGGGACGTCGTACCGGAGGTGTCGATGGCGAACAGCCCCGTGTGGGTGCCGGCCAGGACGGCGCCGTCGGCGCCCACGTGCAGTCCGTGCAGGTGGGTCAGTTCGGAGCTCAACTCCACCGTCGGCACGGCGGCGTCCGGTGTCGTCGTGTCGTCGGCTTGCGAAGAGCAGCCGGCGAGCACGAGCAGGGCGGCGATCCCGGTGGGAAATACGGTGCGGGCGATCCGATTGGCAGGCATGGGGTCTCGTTCTGTGCTCGGCGGGATGAAAAAAGGGGGGGCACCCGTAGCGAAGCCGCCGCGGGTGCTGGGTCCGATGGTGTTGCGGCGGTGGTTATTCGGTGTAGGACAGGGTGGTCATCATCCCGGCCTCACCGTGGTAGAGGTTGTGGCAGTGCACCAGCCACTGGCCGGGGTTGTCCGCGTCCAGGTCCACCTCGACCGTCTGATTCGGCAGCACCAGGGTGGTGTCCTTGCGGGGACCGGTGCCGTGGCCGTCGACGACCTGGAAGGTGTGCCCGTGCAGGTGCATGGGGTGAAACATCATGGTCTGGTTGACGAACCGCAGCCGCACCCGCTGCCCCTGGGCGATCGCGAGCGGGGTGTGCTCGTCGTAGGTGGCGCCGTTGATCGTCCACCGGTACCCGGACATGTCCATGCCCAGCATCAGATCGTGGACCCGATCGGGGTTGCGTAGGCCGAGCCGGACGTCCTCGCGGGACCGCAGCGCCAGGCCGGTGATCGGGGGTGCGTCGAGCTCGGCAGGCCGGATGGCCGGATCGAGTCGTCCGCCTGCCCCGGTGCGGATCACGGCGAAACCCTGCCCCTGTTTGCCCTCGGCGGCCGCGACGATCGGGAAGACCCCGTCACCGAGCGTGACGATCGCATCGAAACGCTCCCCCATGCCGATCAGCACCGAGGATCCTGTGACCGGCTGCATCGGATAGCCGTCGCTGTGGGTGACGGTCAGCTGATGGCCGCCCACGGCGAGGCGGAACGCGGTGTCCGCCCCGGCGTTGATGATCCGCAGCCGCACCCGCTGACCGGGGCGGGCCCGCACCGAGAAGGGGTCGGTCCCGAGGGTGCCGTTGATCAGGTAGTAGGGGTAGTCCACGTCCCCGGTGTCGGCGCCCAGCGGGTTCGCCGGATCGATCGTGGTCCCTATGTCCATCCCGGACATGCCGCCGTGGTCCATGCCCATGCCGCTCATCATCGGCATCCCGCCCTGGCGCAGTTCATCGAGTTGCTGGTCCGGGGTCCGGCCGCCCACCCCGTCGAGCCAGTCGTCGAGGACCAGGACGGCCTCGAGGTCGTAGTCGCCGCCCTCGGCCGGGTCTTCGACGATGACCGGGGCGTACAGGCCCCGGTCGAACTGCATCCCGACATGGGGGTGGAGCCAGTGGGTGCCGGCGTCGGGGGCGAGGAACTCGTAGGTGAACGGGCTGGTGGGGGCGATGGCGGACTGGGTCAGCCCGGGCACCCCGTCCATGTCGTTGCGCAGCGCGATGCCGTGCCAGTGGATGGTCGACTCGGCCGGCAGATCGTTGGTCAGCTCGGCGCGCAGCAGATCCCCGCGGCGCAGCCGGACTTCCCGGCCGGGAATCCGGTCGTTGTAGGCCCAGGTATCGACCTGGACACCGCCCAGGTCGATCCGGGTCGGGCCGGCTTTCAGGGAGGCGGTGACCGTGTTCCCGGTCCCGATAGTGGCTCGCCGGACCTGCTCGGCCGTCCTCACGGCTGCCGAATCGGGACCGACGGCGGTGGGCGCCGGTCCGGGGCCACCACCCCTGCTGCACGCGCCCGCAGCCGCCACGGCCCCCAGGCCGGCCAGCGCCAGAAAGTTCCGACGCGACAGGCGGGCGGCACCGGGAAACTGTTCGATCATGCACAACTCCTGTTCGAGCGCGGAGGGCGGCGCGGGACTCCGGCCGTGAACCCCACCCCAATCTACGTAGTTGCATAGTAGATGGGGTGGGGTGGGGGTCTGACCAGGGCGTTGCCTTCGGCGACCTAGCGGGCGGCCGGTACCTCGTCGCCCTCGGGTGCGGGGGTCTGCGCCGGCGGCGGGGCGAGCTGGGCGGACCGGTCGAGCAGATACAGGGCACCCACACACACCGCCCCGACGACGGTCAGCGCCACCCAGATCAGCGCACCCAGATCGGCGTCGCGCAGGATCCCGAAGACGGCGCCGGTGCCCAGGTTGCCGAGCAGGATGCCGATCCCGACGACGGTGTTGTAGAAGCCGTAGTGGGTGGCGACGAGCTTGCCGCCGGATAGGGCGACGACGGTGTCCATCTCGAACGGAAATACCGCGGCGGTGCCGACGGCCAACAGCGCCGCGGTCAGCACCAGGGCACCGGCGGCGGCCCACCCGCCGAGGGCGGCCGGACTGGGCAGCAGGATCAGCGGAAGGAAGGCCAGCGCCATGATGGCCATCCCGACGACCAGGCTGCGTCCCGAACCCCACCGGCGGGAGAACCAGGAGGTGATCCTCAGCTGCCCGGCGATCGCCACTACCCCGGACACCACGAACAGCGAGGTCACCAGGGCGGTGTCGGACCGCTCGTCCCCGGCCACCACGGCCGCCTGCAGGGGCAGCGCCAGATAGATCTGGAACGAGAGCACGTAGGACCCGATCATCGCCACTGCGAACAGGACGAAGGGCCGGTTGGCGACCACTACACGCCAGTCCTCGAGCACCGAGGTCTTGGCCGCGGCCGTCTCGGCCCGATGCGCGGGCAGCGCCCAGATCTGCACGATCGTCAGCACGGCGAAGACCGCGGCCGCCGCCAGCGAGGTGACCCGGAAATCGAGGGTGGTCAGGGCGAGCCCGATCAGGGGGCCCAGCAGAATGCCGGCCTGGTAGAAGACGTTGAAGGTGGCGAACGCCTCGACCCGACGGGGGCCGGCGTCGGCGGCCAGATAGGCCCGCACGGCCGGGTTGAACAGCGCTCCGGCGAACCCGGTCGCGACCGAGGCGAGCAGGATCGCCGGCAGTGATTCCACGGCGGCGAGCAGGACGAACCCGGCGACCCGCAGCAGGCAGCCGGCGACGATCAGGGGTTTGTAGCCGAGGCGGTCGGCGAGGGTGCCGCCGAGGAGGAACATCCCCTGCTGGGAGAAGTTCCGCATGCCCAGGACCAGCCCGACCGCCCACGCCGCCAGTCCCAGGGGGCCGGCCAGGTAGCCGGCCAGATACGGCATCAGCATGTAGAAGCCCACGTTGATGGAGAACTGGTTGACCATCAGCACTTGGCTGGGCCGGTCGAAGCTGCGGAACTGGGTCAGAAGGTTCTTCATGAAACGCTCTCGGTGGGGTCGACCACGGTGGCGCACCGGGTCCAGGACTGGACGACGTGGTCGGTCGGGTGGTCGATGGTCGCCGGTTCGGTGGGCGGGTTGGCGTCGAGCAGGCCGTGCTCGGCGCAGTAGTCGTCGTTGTAGATGGTGTCGAAGTAGCGCTGCGGGCCGTCGGGGAAGATGGCCGCGACCCGGGTCTCCGGTGGGCTGGTGCGGGCGATCCAACCGGCGGTCAGGGCGACGGCACCGACGCTCCAGCCGCCGCTGGCGTGGTGGGTGGCCGCCAGGGTTCGGCAGGACCAGACCGCTTCGTGGGGGGCCACCCAGTGCACTTCGTCGAAGGCGGGGTAGTCGATGTTGTCGGGGTAGATGCTCGAGCCCAGCCCGCGCATGAGCCGGGTACCGGCGGGTTGCCCGAAGATGGTCGATCCGACGGTGTCGACGCCGACCAGTTTCAGGTCGGGGCAGAACCGGCGCAGCACGCGGGCGACGCCGGCGGAGTGTCCGCCGGTGCCCACCGAGCACACCAGGGTGTCGACGCGGCCGAGCTGGGCGATCAGTTCGAGGGCGAGTGACTCGTACGCGTCGACGTTGTCGGGGTTGGTGTACTGATCCGGGCACCAGGACCCTGGATGGGCGCTCAGGAGTTCGCGGACCTTCTCGCGCCGGGCCTGTTGCCAGCCGCCGGTGGGGTGCGGTGTGGTGACCAACTCGACGTGGGCGCCGTAGGCGGCGAGCATGTTGTGCACGATCGGCTCCAGGCCGGGGTCGGTGACCAGGGTGACGGGATGGTGATGGGTGATCCCGGCCAGGGCCAGACCCAACCCGAGGGTTCCGCTGGTGGATTCGATGATCATCGCCCCGGGTGCGAGGTCGCCGCGCGCCTTGGCCTTCTCGACCATGTGCAGGGCGGGGCGGTCCTTCATCCCCCCGGGGTTGGAGCCTTCGAGCTTCGCCCAGAAGCCCCGGCCTGTGTCGGCGAACGGTTCTCCGATCCACAGGACGGGAGTGTTGCCGACCATGGTGCTCGGTTGCGGGCAACGGCCGGCGGTGCTCGGCAGGTGGCTGGCGGACGGTGGAACGAGGGTGGAGGGAACAGCACTGTTCATGATGAGTAGTCCCTGTATCGACTGCGACGACGGCAGTAAGTGAGTGATGGGCAGCACGAGCTGGGCCACGAGGACCAAAAGTCCTCAGATGGCCTGCGGGCTGCTGATCAGCACCTGTTGATACAGAGTTCGTTCAGAACGGTCCGGCCGTGCCGGATGGGAATGGGTAGATCCGGCGGCGCCCGCGGGGTCAGCGGCACCGACATCAGCACCAGCACCACGGCCAGGGCGATCGCGACGACCGCGGCGACGGTCAGCGGGCGGAGCGGATTGTCGGAGCGGGGCATTGCGACGACGGTGTGCGTCTCGTGCGACAGGTGGGTCGATCCGTCATCGATGTGCGCGTGCCCGGGAGCGGATTCCTCGGCTGGCATGGATGTTGTGGACGAGGAGACGTGCACGTCCTCGCCCTGGTGATCGTGCGCCAGAAAGATCCCGCACTGGGCGATCGTGTGGGCGAGTAAATAGAGGGCAGCGGCGACCGCAACAACCGTCCGCATACGCGGGGGGCGTATCGCAAAGGCCGTCACAATTTCCCGACTCTAGCAGCGCGTACCTGGGCGCCGGTCCAGTTGATCGGCGGACACCAGGGCCTCCCGGGCGCGATATCCACTGGTCAGGAAGCCATCGGCAGGCACCACATGGTTCCGGTCACCTCGAGGACAGCCAACGCGAGCGGGGCGGCGGTCACCATCGCGACCACGGCGGCCGACAGCAGGCACACCCGCACCTTTGCGGTCCGCCGCGGCGGTGACGCCAGTCGTCCGGCCCGGTCCAGCAGGGCGATATTGCCGGCGCCGAGGGCCCCGTCGGGAACCTGGGCCGGAGCGCACAACGCGAGCAGCCCCGAGAGCAGGGCCCGCGAGCCGTGCGCGCGCGCCGCCGAGTCGTCCGCGCACATCTCCAGCAGGCGGCCGACCTCCACCGCACCGGCGGTGAACAGGGTCATGCCGGGCAACGAGGCGGCGAGCACCCGCAGAACGGCCAGGATCTGAGCGTGGTGCCCGGCCAGATGGGCGCGCTCGTGGGCCAGGACCGCCTGGACCTGCCGGTCATCGAGTGCGGCGAGGGCGGCGGTGGTGATCACCACGGCGTGCGGTCGCCCGGCGGCGCAGTAGGCGGCGCGCTCGGCATTGTCGATGACCACGGCGTCGACACCGCGCACCTGGTGGCCGATGAGGCGGGCCCGGCGGGCATGACCGTGGGTGCGGATCCGCAGCCGCATCAGCCCGACAGCGAGTCGGCCGGTGATCCACACGGTGATCGACACCACTGCCGTGGCCGCCGCGACTCCGGCCACCTCGAATGCGGTGTCGGCACCGCCGAGGCTCTCCTGCAGGCGGGCAAGGCAGGCCCCGAGCAGCGACTCGCCGGGACGAGCCCGATACCGGAGAAGGTCGAGAACAAGCAGCAGTGCGGCCATCGCCCACGAGAGCACCACACTGGCGATGGCCGCCGACCAGGCGATCACCCCCAGACGCGGGGCGAGGCCGCCATGGGTGATGCGGCGCAACACCGGCGGACCGAGGACGGCGACGAGCCCGCTGAACAGGGGGAAGCAGGCCGCTGCGCTCATCATGGGGCGGCGTCCTCGTCGGTGGCCATGCGTTGCAACGCCATCCGAAGTCCGGCGGCCTCCTCCTCACTCATCTGCTCGAAGAAGTGGGTCAAGACCACATCGGACCTGCCGCCGGATTCGAACGCCTCACGCATCAGCCGGGCACTGTGCTCCTCCCGGGTTAGGGTGGGCCAGTACCGGAATGCCTTGCCGCTGCGCTCACGCTCGAGCCATCCCTTGCGGTGCAGGTTGTCCATCGTCGACATCACGGTGGTGTAGGCGATCTCGCGGCCCCGGGCCATGTCGTCGAACACCTCACGGACCGTGGTCGATCCCTCTCGATCCCACAGCCGTTCCATCACTACCGCTTCGAGTTCTCCGAACCCGCGCACCCGCATCGCGCCCTCCCACCGTCTTCGCCGTCCCAGCGTACGACGTCCCGGCCCGGTTCCTGCGCCTCGGTCGTGCGCCCACCTGCGGCGACGTCACAGAACACCACTATCTACTATCTACGTACGTAGTACGTATATTGAGTTCGGAAGCTGATGTGAATCGACGAGGAGGCGTGGAAACGATGCTGGACATGGTGAGCAATCTGCAGGCGTGGTGGGACTGTCAGATGATGATGAGCGGCCAGATGTGTCAGATGTGTGACATGTGCTCGATGATGATGCCCTCGTAATCGATTGAGAGTCTTTCGGATTCAGAGAACCACGGTATGAGTCGGCCCCTGCCGGTCGGAGTCCGCTGGCTTGTGCCGGTTCTGGCGGTGATCGTTGTGTTGGTCGTCGCGCTCTGGCCACGACAAAAGCGATGACGACCCCTCCACCGGGCCGCCCACCGCAATCGCGACGGGCCGCGGAAGCGACCAGGCCGAACGGGGCCGACTCGCCGCCGCAGCAGCGCTACAGCCGTGTCCGACCGCAAAGGCGGAGACCGTCGACGCCGGAGCGCTGGGAGGAATCACCGCCCGCTGCCTCGGATCGACCACCGAGGTCGATCTCGGTGCCGCCCTGAGCGGTGAGCCGACCCTGATCAACGTGTGGGCCTCCTGGTGCGGGCCGTGCCGGGAGGAGATCCCCGTCCTCGAGGAATACGCGCACACCCCCGATGCCATCCGCGTCGTCGGCGTCGATGTCGACGACAGTTCCACCGCCGCGCTCGCCCTGCTCACCGAATTGGGCGCGCACTATCCGTCCTTCGGTGACACCGATGCCGGCGCCCTGCGCGGCGCCCTCGGGGCGCCGCCGGTGCTGCCGCTGAGCTTCCTCCTACGTTCGGACGGCTCGATTGCGCGCATCACCGAGCCTGCGGTTTTCGCCGAACCCGCCCAAATCCACCGAGCTGTCAGCGAACTGACCTCATGACCACACCGACGCCTCAGCGACTTCTCCGCCGCAGAGTAGTCCTCGCCGCCGTGTGCGCGGCCCTGCTCACCGCGCCGGCGTGTGCCACCGGTGCGGACGCCGTCGCCCAGGGCGGCACGTTCGACTTCGTCGCCCCGGGCGGGCAGACCGACATCTTCTACGACCCACCCCAGGCCCGGGGCAGCATCGGCGCCCTCACCGGACCGGACCTGATGACCGACCGACCGGTGTCGCTGGCCGACTACGCCGGGCATGTGGTGGTGATCAACCTGTGGGGCCAATGGTGCGCCCCCTGCCGCAGCGAGGCCGACGACCTCGAACGCGCCTACACCGCCACCGCGGACCGGGGGGTGAGGTTCCTCGGCATCAACGTCCGCGACCCGGGGCGCGACAAGGCGCAGGACTTCGTCGTCGACAACGCCGTCACCTACCCCTCGATCTACGACCCACCCATGCGCACCCTGCTGGCCCTCGGCGGCAGCTACCCGACCAGCGTCATCCCCTCCACCCTCGTCCTCGACCGCCAGCACCGGGTGGCCGCGGTGTTCCTGCGCGCCCTGCTCACCGAGGACCTGCAACCGGTCATCGAACGGGTGGCGGCCGAGCCGGGAGATCCGAGATGACCGTGCTCGCCCAGGAACTCGGGTCGAGCTTCCAGACCGCCGCCGCCACCGGACCGATGCTGCTGGCCCTCGGTGCCGCGGCGCTGGCCGGGCTGATCTCGTTCGCCTCCCCGTGCTGCATCCCCCTCGTCCCCGGCTATCTGTCGTATCTGGCCGGGATCACCGGCGCGGAGACCGAGTCCGCCCCCGGTGGTGCGATCGGGGTGCGCACGGCCACCCGCTGGCGGGTCACCGGCGCCGCGGTCCTGTTCGTCGCGGGATTCACCGTCGTGTTCGTTCTCGCCACCGCGTCGGTGTTCGGGGCGATCAGCGTGCTGCAACTGAACCGGGAACTGCTCGGGCGGATCGGCGGCGTGGTCACCATCGTGATGGGGCTGGCCTTCCTCGGCGCGATTCCGGCCCTGCAGAAGGACACCCGCCCGCATCCGCGGCGGATCTCCCACCTCGCCGGCGCCCCACTGCTCGGGGCCGTGTTCGGGCTCGGGTGGACCCCCTGCCTGGGTCCCACCCTCGCCGGGGTGCTGTCGGTGGCCGCCGGCACCGAGGGCGCCACCGCCGCCCGGGGGGTCACCCTGATCGTTGCCTACTGCCTGGGCCTGGGCCTGCCGTTCATCCTGCTCGGCTTCGGCTCCACCGCGGCCGTCCGCGGTGTCGGCTGGCTGCGGCGGCACTCGCGCACCCTCCAGATCCTGGGGGGCCTGACCCTCGTCGTGGTCGGGCTCGCCCTGCTCGCCGGCGCCTGGGATGTGTTCGTCGCCTGGATTCGGGACGAGTTCGTCACCGCCGTCGTCCTCCCCATCTGACCCCGGTGGGAACCGTGGGAAACAAGTGAATAGCGGCACAGAAGTGAAGAAAGTGTATTAGCGTTACGGCGTGTCGTCTTGACTTTGTCGCGCCGGTCCATGTGTTTGCTGCACCGCCGAAACCCCGGCGTGACTGCTCAGAAGGGACCTGCGATGCGCGGTATCACCTCCTCGGCGCTGACCGCCTGCACGAGAAGACTGCCCACCCTGTGCCTGGGTGCCTCCACGGCGGCGGCGATGGTGGTCCTCACGGCCCCGCCCGCCTCGGCCGCCCATCCCGGCCACGCGGATTCGTCGTCCGCGCTCGCCGCGGCGCTGGCCGACGCGGTCACCATGGTCGCCGACGCGGCGCAGCCGGACGTGGTGGTGGTCGATCCCAGTCGTTGGCAGACCGTCGCGAACATCGCGGCCGCCAGCCTGCGGAATGCCGAGGCGAATGGCTCGCTCGCCGATGCGTTCGAGGCCCAGCACCTGCTCGCCGGATGCCTGAGCGGTTTCGCCGCCGGGTCCGCCGCCGCCGAGGTGCTCGGTGCCTGCGCCGACGAGCTCGGCGCCGTCGACGGCGGCATCGCGCCGAGGTTGCTCGCCGCACTCGAACTCGGCGACGTCTCCGAATCCTCCGGTCCAGGCATCTTCGACCACACCGACCCGGCCGAGGCTGCGGCGGCACCCGACTCGGCGCTCGCCGAGGCCACCGTCCCGAACCCGGACGAGGAGCAGACCGCCGGCACCGGTGCCGAAACCGGTGAGGCCGAGGCCGACGCCGATCCCCAGAGCGAGCATCCCGGCCCCGAGGGCGCCGAGGACATCGAGGCCCCCTCACCCGAGGCGGACACCGGCGGCGACGCCGACGGATCCCACACCCACGACGGCGCCGACGCCGAGGGGGCCGCCGACGACGCGACCGGTGACGAGACCGGCGCCGTGACCGGTGCTGACGAGACCGGTGCTGACGAGACCGAGGACGGCGCGGCGGCTCCGCAGCAGCCCCGCACCTGGAATCGCCCCGGCACCAAGGAATTCGTGGCACCCAGCGCGGGCACCGTCACCTCCACCATGGGGGATGGGCGCGGCCACGAAGGCATCGACATCGCCAACACACTGGGTGCCCCGATCGTTGCCGTCGCGGACGGTGAAGTCATCGACGCCGGCCCGGCCCAAGGGTTCGGGTTGTGGGTGCGGATCCGGCATGACGACGGCACCATCACCACCTACGGGCACAACAACGACAACCTGGTCGAGGTGGGGGAGCGGGTCAAGGCCGGACAGCAGATCGCCACCGTCGGCAACCGCGGCAATTCCACCGGCCCACACCTGCACTTCGAAATCGAAGACCCGGACGGGGAGATCGTGGACCCCGTCAAATGGCTGGCCAAGCGTGGCGCCTCCATCGTCGGACTCGACTGAGCTGCAACCGCTGTTTCTCCGTCTCCGCAATCGGGTCGGACAGTCGGCGGCAGAGCTCGTGCAGCGGCACAGCGGCGGTGGAAGGGGACGGTGGTTGCCGATGATCGACGTCGAGGACAGCATCGTCATCGATTGCCCCATCGGCGAGGTCTTCGACTTCGTCGCAGATCAGACCAACGCACCCCGCTGGCAGAACGGACTCGAGCAGGTCCGCCGGATCACCGACGGACCCCCGGGGTGGGAACCAAACATGTTGTCGTCCGCAAGTTTCTGGGTCGGAGACTGGACTTGATCAACGAATACGCCCACTTCGAGCCGAACGCGGAGATCACCTTCACCGGTGCGTCCGGACCGAGCCGCTTCGAGGTGACGTACCGGACCGAGGAGACCGCCGAGGGAACCCGGCTCAGCTGCCACATGCGGATGGAGCAGAAGGGACTGTTCGCCCTCGGTGACCGGGTGGTGGCCGAGGGTCTGCGCAGAGACTTCGCCGCCAACCTACGAAACCTCAAGGCATTACTCGAAACCCGCGCAGAATAGCCGCAACCGATCCGGCCGCGACTTTATCTCGACAGACTGGGCGCCGCCCGGTTCCGCAGCGCTTTCCGGTGCCCGTATGCGGTCACCCCGCGCGGCTTGTACACCGCCAGCACCAGCGCGGCGAGTACCACGATCAGGGCGGCGGTGGCATGCACCAGATGGGTGGGGTCCTGCAAGACGGCTCGGTCGGCCTGCGACCAGCTCGGCTGCGCCGCGACGGTCGCGGCGTACTCGATCGAGCGGGTGTAGAGCACCAGCACCACGGTGGCGACCAGATTCAGCAGCAACTTCAGCAGCACCCAGTAGTGGCGAAACAAGCCCCACGCGGTGCCGAGCGAGCAGATCAACCCGGTGACCAGCGAGGCCAGCGCCAACGGCAGCAGCACCGCGTCGGCGAGCATCGCCATCACCTGATAGCCCCCGCGCACCTGTGCCGGATCGGCGCCGATCAGCGTGGCCGCGGCCACCACCAGGTACGTGACGATGGCACCGAGCCACCCCGCCGAGGCACCGATGTGCACGGTCAGCGCGAGCGTGCGCACCGGCGGCGACATCGTCACAGTGTGATCGGCCCGGTCAGCGCCTGCGGCAGGGCGCGGTCGGCGTCGAAGCCGGTCACCGGGTGCACGACCGTGGCGGGGGCGGACATGTGCCGTCCCGGACCGTGGTTGCCGCCACCGAACAGCATCACGGCGATGACCAGCACGAGCAGGAGGCCGACGACGACGGCGACCACCTTCACCCAGCGTGGCGTCCGGTGCTCGGAGCTGCCGCCGGCTGAACGGGGCGGCGGCGGTGGGGTGGGTGTGGGGTCGGTCATCGGCGGTAGCTCCCTCATCCACGAAGACAACTTTTGCGATACACACTGTCACATGCCAAGTCATGTTGTCGATAGTGCGGCGTTGCGTATACTTCGAGGGTGCCGAAGCTGTGGAACGAGACGATCGAATCGCATCGCCAGGCGGTGCGGGAGGCGACGATGGACGCCGCCGCGGCCGTGGTGGCCGAGTCCGGGCTCGCGGCGGTGACCATGTCGAAGATCGCCGAGCGCAGCGGGATCGGGCGGGCCACGCTGTACAAGTACTTCCCCGACGTCGACGCCATTCTCACCGCCTGGCACGAGCGCCAGATCGCAGGCCACCTGCACCATCTCGCCGAGGTCCGCGACCACACCGACGGCCCCGGCGCCCGCCTGGCGGCGGTGCTCGAGGCGTACGCGCAGATCCTCGCGCATCATCACACCGGTGCGATCGCGGCGGGGCTGCACCGCGGCGACCACGTGGCGCGCGCACAGCAACATTTGCACGAGTTCGTCCGCGACCTGCTCACCGACGCCGCGGAGACGGGCGAGGGCGAGGTCCGCGCCGACGCCACAACTGATGAGCTGACCTGGTACGTGCTGCACGCGGTCGCCGCGGCTGAAGGACTCGACTCACCCGCCGCCGTGCACCGGCTCGTCACGATCATCCTGGCCGGACTGCGGCCGCAGCGCTGACCGCGATCTCTGCACCCCGCCGCCGGTGGGGGTGTGATCTCAGGGCCGCGCGGCGTGCGCGAGAAACACCGGAATCGCCACGAAACCTCGGTCCGCCTGCCCGCGGCGAGTCTGGTCACCGATCCAGTCCTCGGACTCCTCGGACGTGATCGCGCCGACGGCGGCTGCGGCGTGGGCGATGCCGGTGAGCATCGGCAGCAGCGTGTGGTCGGTGAACACCCCGGTGTGAACTTCGATCTGGGCGTCGGTGAAGCCGGTGTCGAGCAGGAGGTTGCGGTAACGGCGGGCAGCGCGGGGCGCGGCGACGGTGTCGGCGCGGGCGTGGACGATGATTCGGGTGAGCTCGGGGTGATCGGAGTCGATGAAGAATCCGTCCCAGTCCTGCCCAATCAGGACGATGCGCCCGCCCGGAGCGAGCACCCGGCGCGCCTCGGTGAGCGCCGCAGTGGGATCGGCGAGGTCGTGAAAGACCTTCTCCGCCCGGTATCCCTGCACCGAGTGATCGGCCAGCGGAAGCTCGGCTGCATCCGCTTTCTCGAATCGGCAGTGCGGCCACCGCCTGCGGGCGATGGTCAGCATGTGCTCGTCCAGGTCGATCCCGAGACCATCCCATCCCTGCTCGGTCATCTCGGCGACGGCGCGACCGGCGCCGCAGCCCACGTCCACAATCACCGCTCCAGGTGGGGCGGCCAGTAGTTCGATCGATCGTGCCCGTAGTGCCGCGGCACCGGGGTAGTTGTCGATGACGTCGAGGAGCGCGACGAGGGCCTCGGTGTCAGGGGAGATGTTGGTGGTTGACATGACAGCCAGGATGCGACTTCATGTTGACATGAAGTCAAGCGACGACAGCCGCTCCTGGAGCATCGGTGAGGTCGCCGAGCGGTTCGGGATCGCCACGCACGTACTGCGCCACTGGGAAACGGTGGGGTTGCTGCACCCGTCGAGAGAAGGTGGCTCGCGCCGCCGATACGAGAAGTCGGATGTGTACGCGGTGGCGATGATCTTGCGCGCGAAGGAGGCCGGTTTCGGTCTCGACGACATCCGGGAGATGTTCGACACCGACGACCCGGTGAGGCGCACAGCCATTCTCGGGCGACACCGCGACGCTTTGGCCCGGCGGATCGCCCGCGCGCAGGCCTCGCTCGCCCTGATCGACTGTGCGCTCGACTGCGATCACGACGACATCGCGTCCTGTCCGCACTTTCACGCGGCGATCGACGCCCGCATCGGCGCGCTCGCGCCGTTGTCACTTCCGTGAGCGGCCAAGGGACTGCCGGTGGACCCACTACCGTGATGGCCGGACTTATGGGGATGCGGGCCGTGCCGCTCGGACGTAGTGCAGCAGCGGGCGGCGGTCGCCGCTTCCGGTGATCTCGAATCCGGCGCCGCTGATCAGACCGTCGAGTTCGTGGATCGGGTTGTGTTGCATGGCGTGCCCGCTGAGAGTTCCTACGAGGTGGTTCGCGATGCGGTTGCGCGGTGGCCGGAAGTCGGCGATGAACAGCCGGCCACCCGGCCGGAGCACCCGGAACGCCTCCCGCAGCGCGGTGGCCCTCAGCTCGGGTGGAATGTGGTGCACGGCCAGGCTGGAGATCACCAGATCCATCGACGCGTCATACAGCGGCAGGGCTTCGGCGCCCGCGAGCCGGAATGTGCAGTGCGGTGGTGAGACGCGCCGGGCGTAATCGATCACCGGCGGCGACGGGTCGATCCCCACCACGCGCCCGCCCGGCAGCACGGCGCGGGCCGCCCGGCGGGAGAAGTAGCCGGTGCCACACCCGATGTCGAGCACCTCGTCGCCGGGATGCGCCCCGGCGAGTGCCACCAGCCCGTCGAAAACCCGGCGGCGGAAACCACCGAATCCCACCGCGGAGAAACACTCGTACAGTCGCGCCCGCCGAATCAGTCCTCCGCTCCCGTCGTCGGCATGACCATCGGGGCCGCCCAGCAGCTTCCGACCGAGTCCCATGTGAAAGTCCTCCCTATGGTGATCGGTCAGCGCCCTGCAGGGTGTGCTGCTCGAGGTACGGATATCAGTGGGTGACAAGCCGTGCGGGGTCGAGGTCGAGTCGACGGAGAAGCTGCGCATTGAGCGCCACGACGATCGTCGAGACCGACATGGCCGCAGCCCCCTCCGCGGGCCTGACCCGGTTATGCGTCGGTTCGTTGACGAGTGTCGGCGGCGAACCCCCGCAAATCGGTGAGGGTTTTGTGAAGATTCGTTGAAGAAGAGGGCCGGTCGAGTGCGCCTGGCGCTGGCACGGTATTGAGTTGAGGAATCGGCGGGTCACGACCCGAGGAGAGTGTGCACCGATCTGGCGGCACTCGTTCGGGTTGCTGTGTGCGGGGGAAAGGGGTGGCACCTCGACCTGCACATCACGGCGTCTGATTCGACACCCTCACTGCCGTGCCGGCCGCCGGTGGTGCGCACACGCCTGACGCAGCGGCGCTGACGTCCCGATGACCACCGCAAGTGTTCCGAGGAGAGAGATGGACAGTTCGGGGTCCGCGGAGTCGGCGCCGGTGAACGCGGTGCTGACCGCATCGAGAAGAGCTTTCGGCAGGGATGGTGGCCGGCCCGCCGCGATTCCCCGGTACTGCGGGGCGTGGATCTGGTGCTGCAGCCGGGCGAGGTGGTCGGGCTGACCGGGGAGAACGGGTCGGGGAAGTCGACGTTGATGAAGATCCTCGTCGGCGAGTACCGGCCGGACGCCGGGACCGTGACCCGGTCGGGGCGGCTGGGCTACTGCCCGCAGCAGCCGGTGGTGTACGAAAGGTTGACCTGCGACGAACACTTCGAGCTGTTCGGTTGCGCCTACCGGATGACCCCGAACGAGGAGCGACGGTCCCGCCGGGGACTGTATGCGGCGCTCGGCTTCGAGCGCTACGCGGGCACCCGCGCCGACCGGCTGTCCGGCGGTACCCTCGCGAAGCTGAACCTCGGGTTGGCGATGCTCGCCGACCCGGAGGTGCTGCTGCTCGACGAGCCGTACTCCGGTTTCGACTGGGACACCTACCTGCGGTTCTGGGAACTGGTGGCGCACCGCCGCCACACGGGCACTCGGTGCTGATCATCAGTCACTTCGTCACCGACGAGCACCGATTCGACCGCATCGTCGACCCGCGCAACGGGCTGGCGGCGGCGAGATGAGAAGCGATAATCACCTGGCGGGGCCGGGCGAGGTCGTGTTACTCATCCACCGATTCCTGGTCGACTACGCCCGCAACCCGGTCAACATGCTGGTGCTGGTGCTGGTCCCGGTGGTGTTCGTGATTGTTGCGGCCGGGTCGATGGCCGATGCCGCGAAGCTGCTCGGCGGCGCGGGCGGGCCCGCGGTGGAAACCGCGACCGCCGGCTGGGCGGCGGGATTCCTCGCCGGTATCGCCAGGTTCTTCCAGATCGGCGGAGCCCGTGCCGCCGATCGGCGGATGGTGTCGGCGGGCCGTGCGCCGATGCGGTTGGTCGCTGCCCGGCTCGGGACCGGAGGGGTGCTGGGGGTGTTGGTCGCGGCGGCCCTGCTCGCCTTTGGCCGCGCGTACCGGCATCGGTGACCTCGGCCGGGCGATCGCCGGCACGCTGATGTTCGCGGTGATCTATCTGGCGATCGGCGCGCTGGTGGGGGCGGTGGTGCGCAACCCGGTCAACGGCACGTCCTCATCTTGTTCGTCTGGATTCTGGACGTGTTCTTCGGCCCCGCCGTGGGATCCCCCGATCGCATCGAAACCCGGTGGTTCCCGACGCATTTCGTGACGTTGTGGATGGTGGATATTCTGTCCCGGCACGGTGGCCGGATGAGGGACTTGGGCTGGGCGCTGGTGTGGATGTTCGCGGCACTGATCGTCAGCACCGCTGTCATCGCCGCCACCGTCGGTGTGTCCCGGCGGTCGCGTCGGCGCCCTCCAGTTGGATCCGGGTGGGGTCAGTTCTCGACCGGACTGCGGATGGGTCTGCGGGATTACCGCCGCAACCCGGTGCTGTGGGTGCTGCTGGTGGTGGTGCCGATCGTGTTCATCGTGTTGGCCAAGGCGATGACCGCGAGCGAGTCCGGCGTGTTCTCCCTGGTCGAGAGGGGCAGTACAGTGATGCAGGTGTTCTGGTTGCCGGATGTGCATGCCGGGACGATGACCCCGATCGCGGTCTCCTCGCTTGCGGCGTTGGCGGGGCTGTTCGTCGGGCTCGATGCGCGCGGAGGCGATCGGCGACTGACCTTGGCCGGCTTCCCTTTCCCCCTCCTGCTCGCGGTGCGGTTGACGATGATCGGGTTCGCCGCGGGTCTGGTCACCGTCTCGTCGCTGATGATCATCGCGACGGTGTTCGATGCTCGGCAGTGGGGTGTCTACGGCGGCGGGAACCTGCTCATGGCCGTGACCTACGGGCTGCTCGGGTTCAGCCTGGGGCCGAGCTTCGGGTGCGTGGGTGGGGTGTTCATCGCGTTTCTGGTGCCCTTTCTCGACCTCGGGATCGGCCAGAGTCCGATGCTGCGCCCAGAACCTGCGACCTGGGCACACGGCCTACCGGGATACGGGGCGATGCGGGTGTTGCTCGACGGCGGGTTGACCGCACGGTTCGACGAGGTCGGCCCACTGCTCGGAGCGTTGGTGTGGCTGCTCGCGCTCAGTGCGCTGGCGGGGCGGTTGTTCCACCGCGCCCACCCCCGTGCGTCCCCGCTTGGGCTCGTGATCCGGTAACGATGTGCCCGGGGTGCACATGACGACCCACATGACCGAGTCTGGTGATCGAGAACATGATCTCGAGTTGTCGACCACGCTCCGGTGAGCACGAACCATATACCCATAGAGGGTAGTGGTAATGGTTCTTGTCTCGTCGGCTGCGAAAAAGCGAGGTCAGTCAGGCTGAAGGGGTTCACCGCCAGCCTTCTTCATCGAATCTTCATCAAATCACTAACCAAGGCATACCCGGTGGGGGCACTCTCGGACATGACCGGGCAGGGAGCGGCGAGCACGGCGAAACCGGTTGCGGCAGAAGCGAGGGAGCAGCCGCTGTATCAGAGGCTGGGCTATGTCCCGGCTTCGTCGAAGGGCGGAACATCATGACGAACGAGGATGGGCGGGCGCCGTACGTCGGCAACGACGGAGACCGTGGGGTTGGTGAGGAACCGCAGGGAGTCGGTGGTCGCAGTCGTCACCGGTGGATGATGGCCTGCTGCATTCCGATGCTGATTGTCGCTGTCGCGCTGATCGCCAGCGGAACGGTGGGAATCGGGAGCCTGGTGTTCGCGCTGGCGTGCCTCGGGATGATGGCGGTGATGATGTTTTCGATGGGGGGACAACGGCATTGACTCCCGCGCCGTGGACGACGGTCATGGGGGCGCCGGGTCGCGTGCGTACCGACAGAAGTCAGCCTACCGAGCGGGACGCCGGCTTCGGCGCCGCCACAACGAAGAGGTGCCAGCGCGAATGAACACAACCGTCCTCGAGGTCAGTGGGGTGCACTGGGCGAGTTCGACGGCGACCGTCGAGGCCACCCTGCGCCGCCGACCGGGTGTCACCTCCGTGGAGGCGAATGCGGTCAACCAGACCGCCACCGTCACCTACGATCCCGGCCTCACGTCGGTGGTCGAACTGTCGAAGTGGGTGCGTGACTGCGGCTATCACTGCGCCGGGCGTTCGGTGCCCGATCACGTCTGCGACCCGATGTCCGAACCGGCCGCCGTGCGCGGCGAGGCAGGACACGCTCACCCCGCCCCGGAAGCTGCGGCACCCGCTGAGCCAGCCGCTCACGAAATGCCCGCCGGGCATGCGCCTGCGGGGCGGTTACCGCAGGAGATGATGGGACACGGCGGCGGTCACGCCGGGATGTCGATGGACGCCATGATCCGCGACATGCGCAACCGTTTCCTGGTGGCGCTGGTGCTGTCGGTCCCGATCATGTTGTGGTCCCCGATGGGCCGAGACATGTTCGGGTTCATGGTGCCGGCACCGTTCGGCCTGCGCGACGACGTCTTCACCCTGCTGCTGAGCCTGCCGGTGGTGTTCTACTCGGCGTGGATCTTCTTCGACGGCGCCTACCGGGCGCTGAGGGCGCGGACCCTGGACATGATGGTGCTCGTCGCCGTCGCGGTCGGGGCCGGCTGGCTCTACAGCGTCGGGGTGACCCTGACCGGCGGCGGGGACGTGTTCTACGAGGCCGCCACGATGCTGACCACCTTCGTGCTGCTCGGGCACTGGTTCGAGATGCGGGCCCGCGGCGGCGCGAACGACGCGATCCGCACCTTGCTCGAGCTCGCTCCGCCGCGGGCGGTGGTGCTGCGCGGCGGCGAACCGGTCGAGATCCCCACCGCCGAGGTCACCGCCGGGGACCTGCTGCTCATACGCCCGGGCGCGAAGATCCCGGTCGACGGCACCGTCGAGGACGGCCACTCCGAGGTCGACGAGTCCATGGTCACCGGGGAAAGCCTGCCCGTGACCAAACCGCCCGGCTCCGAGGTGATCGGTGCATCGATCAACACCACCGGCACCCTGCGGGTGCGGGCCACCAAGGTGGGCTCCGACACCGTGCTCGCGCAGATCGTCGCCCTGGTCCAGGAAGCCCAGAACTCCAAGGCCCCCGGGCAACGCCTGGCCGATCGGGCCGCGTTCTGGCTGGTGCTGGTCGCGCTGATCGGCGGCATCGGCACCTTCCTGGTGTGGGTGCTGGTCGGGGAGAGTGTGCAGACGGCGCTGCTGTTCGCGATCACCGTCGTGGTCATCACCTGCCCCGACGCCCTGGGTTTGGCCACCCCGACCGCGATCATGGTCGGCACCGGCCTCGGCGCCCAACGCGGGGTGTTGTTCAAGAACGCCACCGCGCTCGAGACGTCGGCGCGGATCGACACCGTGGTGATGGACAAGACCGGCACCCTGACCAAAGGCGAACCGGAGGTCACCGACGTGATCACCGACGGCATCATCGAGGACGAGTTCCTCGCGCTCGTCGCCTCGGTCGAACGCGAATCCGAGCACCCGCTGGCCGGTGCGATCGTCCGCTACGCCACCGACCGCGGCATCCCGCAGTTGCCGCTGACCGGGTTCGAGAACGTGCCCGGACACGGGGCCACCGCCCAGGTGCACGGCCGCCGGGTCGCGGTCGGCAACCGCAAGCTGATGGCCGCCGAACAGGTCGACTTCGGTGCACTGATGGACCGGCGGGACGAGCTGGCCCGGGGCGGGCGGACCGCGGTGCTCGTGGCCGTCGACGGCCACGGGGTCGGGGTGATCGCCCTGGCCGACGCCGCCCGCGACACCTCCGCCGCCGCCGTGTCCGCCCTCCACGACCTCGGCGCCGAGGTGGTCATGCTCAGCGGCGACAACGAGGCCACCGCCGCGCGCATCGCCGGGCAACTGGGCATCGACACCGTCATCGCCGAGGTCCTCCCCGGGGACAAGGCCGCCAAGATCGCCGAACTGCAGCGCGCGGGCAAGACGGTCGCGATGGTCGGCGACGGCGTCAACGACGCGCCCGCCCTGGCCCAGGCGGACCTGGGCATCGCGATCGGTGCCGGCACCGACGTCGCGATCGAGACCGCCGATCTGGTGCTGATGCGCTCGGACCCGCTCGACGTGCCGATCGCCCTGCGGATCGGGCGCGGCACGCTGCGCAAGATGCGGCAGAACCTCGGCTGGGCCGTCGGCTACAACGTCATCGCATTGCCGATCGCCGCCGGGGTCTTCGAACCCTCCCTGGGACTGGTGCTGCGCCCGGAGATCGCCGCCCTGTCGATGTCCGGGTCGAGCGTCATCGTGGCGGTCAACGCCTTGATGCTCAAACGGCTCGCGTTGCCCTCCCCACCCGAACCGCAGCTCACCCAGCCCCGGCCGGCGCCCGCACCCACTCCCACGGGTCCCCGATGAGCAAAGAGCATTCGGCACCAACCGAATTCACCGTCCACCCGCACGTCCGAGGAGGAGATCGTGGTCATCTTCTACGAGATACTGCTGGTCCTGGTGAGCGTGCTCATCACGTGGTTCTCGCTGTATGTCCTCTACCGCCTGATCACCGACGACTCCCGCCATCGATACCGGTGACGGTCGCGCACCCGTCCGCGGCCGACGCGGCGTACACGAATCGGCGTCGAAGAAACCCCTACGGAACTCCTCGTCGACCACCCCCTCGGTGCCGGGGATCGGGCATCTCCCGAGCATGCAAGACCAACCTCCCCGGGTCCGGGGTGAAAAGCACCTGTGTCCACAGCGAGAAAGGAATCTCCCTGCCATGAAAACCACGAAAATTGCCGTCGGCGCCGCCGCGGTCGCCGCCCTGGTCGCGTTGACCGCGTGCAGCAACTCCGGCAGCGATCAGTCAGCGCAGAGCAGTGCCTCGGCGAGCGTCACCGCCACCACAGCGGCCGCCGATACCCACAACCAGGCGGACGTGACGTTCGCGCAGCAGATGATTCCGCACCACGCGCAGGCGATCGAGATGTGCGATGTCGTGCTCGCCAAGAACGGTATCGACCCCCGGGTGACCGATCTGGCGAATCAGATCAAGGCAGCCCAGGGCCCGGAGATCGAGCAGCTGCAGGGCTGGTTGACCGAGTGGGGACAGTCCAGCATGCCGATGGCCACGTCCGGAATGATGACTCCGGGCCAGAGCATGCCGATGGCCACGTCCGGAATGATGACTCCGGGCCAGAGCATGCCGATGTCGGGCATGGAGATGCCAGGCGATAGCGGGATGGGAATGAGCGGAATGATGTCCGCCGAGGACATGACGGCACTGCAGAACGCTCAGGGCGTGGACGCCAGCCGGCTCTTCCTCACGCAGATGATCGCCCATCACCAGGGCGCGATCGCCATGGCGCAGACCGAAATCGACTCCGGTCAGTATCCCGACGCCGTCGCGATGGCACGCACCATCGCCGACACCCAACAACAGGAGATCACCACGATGCAGAACATCCTGGCCTCGCTGTGACACCCCGGCTTCGGGGAGTCGAACACCCAACGATGACCTCGTCCGAGGAGAACACAGTGAGCACCACCGCCAGCTACCACGTGTCCGGCATGACCTGCGCGCATTGCGTGAAGGCGGTCACCGAGGAACTCGACCGTCTCGATGCAGTGACGAGCGTCGACATCGACTTGGTTCCCGGCGGCGACTCACGGGTGAGGGTCACCAGCAGCCGGCCACTGTCGCTCGAGCAGGTACGTCACGCCGTCGACGAGGCCGGATACTCCCTGGCCGACCCACCCACCTGATCCACCCCCAACGCGCCCTCCCCGCGGCATCAGGAAGGTTTCGCGCCGGTTAGCACGAGGACGGACTCGACTCAGCGGCTCGACCCGGAGAGGACGCGCCGCGGTGATCGCCACCAGATCGCCCGCCACCGCATCGACGTGGCTGCCACGGCCGGTCAGCCCGACCCGACCGCACATGATGTACACGGCAGCCTCGCCGTGAATGGGAACACCGGCTATCGCCGGCCCGGGGGAGCGCGACGAGAGTCTGGCCCAGCCGGTGCTCGTGACCACCGAAGACCGTTGCCGCGCTCGGTCCGCTCGGCACGATGCGAGCGTCCTCGAGCCGATGCCGCGATCGCCGTCACCGAGTATTTCCTCGTCGCTGATCCCGGCGCAGCGGAAGGGCGATGGTGAAGGTACTGCCGGTTCCGGGGCCGTCACTGCGGGCGGTGATGTGACCGCGCTGCGCCTCGACAAGGGCCTTGGCGATCGCCAGTCCGATCCCGGCTCCGCCGTGTGCGCGGTCGCGTGCCGCGTCGACACGGTAGAACCGTTCGAACAGGTGCGGGAGGTGTTCGGCGGCGATGCCGTCGCCGGTGTCGGTCACCTCGATCACCAGCAGCTCGTGTCGGTGGCCGGCGGTCACCTCCACCCGGCCGCCGCCGGGGGTGTGGCGCAAGGCGTTGTCGAGCAGGTTGCCCAGCACCTGCCCGAGCCGCTCCGGGTCCGCCCACAGGCGGGGAAGGTGCGCAGGAACACGAGAGGTCAGTGCCACCTCCCTGGCGGCGTAGCGGTCCGCCGCGGCGGTGAGGGTGGTGGAGAGCAGTGCGGCGGGGTCCACCCAGGTGGGCTCGATCGAGGTCCGGCTCTCTTCGGCGTGGGAGAGTGCGTTGACGTCGTCCGAGAAACGGACCAGCCTACGGGTCTGATCGCGCAGCATGCCGATCGTGTCGGCATCCAATGTCTCGACGCCGTCCTCGAGTGCTTCCATGTACGCCTCGAGCACCGACACCGGGGTGCGGATCTCGTGGGCGAGGTCACCGAGAAGTTGGCGGCGGGTAGTCTCGACCGATTCGAGCCCGGCAGCCATCCGGTTGAACGCCTCGGCGAGGGCGTCGAAATCGTCCCCGAGGTGCGGGGGAGTGACCCGGATGTCATAGCGCCCGTCGGCCACCGCGGTCGCCGCGTACGACACCTCGGTCACCGACCGTTGCAGGCGCCGACTGAAGTACCAGGTCACCACCAACGCGGCCAGGGTGGCCACCCCGAGGGCTACCGCCAGGGAAATGGCTGTGGCGGAGCGGTACGCCTGCTCGGCGTGGAACTGCTCGTCGGAGAAGGCCGGTACCCCGGCGCGGTGCAGGTGCTCGCGGAAGAGCGGGGGGCCGACGAACACCGCGACTACCCAACAGGTTACGACGCCCGCAACCAGCACCAGCGATTGCGCCAGCAGCAGCCGGATGCCGAGGCCGGGGCCACGGCTGCGCACCGGACCTGGGCCGAGGGTGCGGGGTCGGTCCCCATGCGAGGTCATTGCCCGGTCCCCATCCGATACCCGATGCCGCGGACGGTGGTGACGTACCGGGGTGCGGCGGGGTCGTCGCCGAGCTTGCGGCGCAGGTGACCGACATGGACGTCGACAAGGTGTTCGTTCCCGACCCAGGACTCTCCCCACACGGCCTCGATCAACTGGCGCCGACTAAATGCCATACCCGGTCGGGACGACAAGACCGCCAGCACATCGAACTCGGTGCGGGTCAACATCACCGGCTGCTCGCCGAGACACACCTCCCTGCCCGCCACATCGATTCTCAGCGCCCCGAAGACCCGTGGCGGAGCCTCGGCCCCAGGCTCGGGTGCCGGTATCTCGTACACCGGCGCCTTCCGCGGTCGGCGCAACATGGCGCGGATGCGTGCCACCAGCTCCCGTGGGCTGAACGGTTTGGTGACGTAGTCGTCGGCGCCGACGGACAGCCCGATGATGGTGTCCATTTCCGCACTGCGGGCGGTCAGCATCACCACATAGGCGTCCGAGAACGTCCGCAGTTCGCGGCACACCTCGATTCCGTCCATGCCCGGCAGCCCGAGGTCGAGGACCACGACGTCGGGGTCGATTTCCCGGGCGAGTGTGAGCGCATCGACCCCGTTGTAAGCGACGGCGACCTCGAAGTGCTCCCGTTCGAGGTAACTGGCGACGACCGCGGCCAACGGGCGCTCGTCGTCGACCACCAAGGCCCGATATCCCGCGGCGCTCTCAGGCGACAGGGGCGGCGTGTTGTCCATGGTCTCCATCGTCGCCGGTGTCCTTCCAGATCCGGTACGCGTCGCCCCGAACCGGCCACATCTTCAGCGAAACTACACAGAACCCTCATCGATTCACCGCATCCGGAATCCACGATGGAGAGCAACGAAAGGCGAACAACCATGATGTGGTGGAACAACGGAATGGGCTACGGAATGGGCTGGGGCGGCTGGGTGCTGATGGCCGCGCTGATGGTCGCGTTCTGGGGGTTGGTCATCGTCGGGGTCATGGCACTGTTCCGCACCATCGGCGCGGACCGCCATCCTCCCTACGACACCGACGCCACCAGCAGGCCGAGCGCGGACAAGATCCTCGACGAACGCTTCGCCCGAGGGGAGATCGACGCCGAGGAGTACCGCATCCGCAGAGACCAACTACGCACCGGACATGACCGATAACCAGGTAGTACCGCAAATCAGCGTCGTTCGAGCACGGTGTGCCTGGATCCGTGGCACGCCGGGACCATCAACGCTTGCCCCTACGATCACACAGCCCCATTGACGATCCGTGAAGGTCGACGGGTCCGCCCGACCTTCACGCACCTGGCCACGATGGGTATTCCATGCACCGGCACGGACACATCGTTCGGCCGATACGCTCTCACGCAGCTGGAGCTGGTCGCGGACACTGGATGATCGACTGCCACAACGGATCATCAGAAACCGGGCATGATGTCCCGACTGGACTACGCCGGGTGATCTCGGCTCGTCTCAGGAGCGGACGAGACGGGCGATCGCGTCGGTGGCCTCTTTGATCTTCGCCTCCGCCTCGGGGCCGCCGGCGACCGCGGCGTCGACCACACAGTGGCTGATGTGGTCTTCGAGCAGCCCCATGGCCACCGCCTGCAAGGCCTTGGTCATCGCCGAGACCTGGGTGAGGATGTCGATGCAGTACTTGTCTTCCTCGACCATCCGCTGCAGACCCCGGGCCTGGCCTTCGATCCGCTTGAGGCGCTTGAGGTAGGCGTCCTTTTCGGTGATGTAGCCGTGCGCGGCATGGTCATGGCCGTCGGTCTCGGCAGGTGCCTGGGTGGCCGCGGGCGTGGGGGTGGCCATGGTGTCCTCCTGGTATCCGACCGTCATGTCGAGCACCCCCGATTATGCCCGCCCGGGGTATCGCGCCGTGTGTTCGGGCGGTCGGGGTACGGGCGGATCGCGGCGGCGGCGCACATCACCGCGCAACGGGCGACGGCCCGGGTCGCGGGATGCCGGGAAATCCGCCCCACCATCGTCCTCATCGAGGTCGTCCTCGTCGATCCCATGCTCGTCTCCTTTCGCTTTAATGGTGAAGTGGGGGCGGGCGGCGCCTGCACGCCCGCTCACCCCCACCCTTGCTGTGTGCGGGCTCGGCCTTATCCGGCGGTGGACTTGAACCGGCGCAGGCGCAGGCTGTTGCTGACCACGAACACCGACGAGAACGCCATCGCCGCACCGGCGAGCATCGGGTTGAGCAGCCCCATGGCGGCCAGGGGCAGGGCGGCGACGTTGTAGGCGAAGGCCCAGAACAGATTGCCCTTGATCGTCCCCAACGTCTTGCGGGCCAACCGGATCGCGTCCGCTGCCGCGCGGAGATCACCGCGGACCAGGGTCAGATCGCTGGCCTCGATCGCGACGTCGGTGCCGGTGCCCATCGCCAGACCCAGGTCGGCCTGGGCCAACGCTGCGGCGTCGTTGACGCCGTCACCGACCATCGCGACCACCTTGCCCGCATCCTGCAGTCGCTTGACGACGTCGACCTTGTCGGCGGGCAGCACCTCGGCGATCACTTCCTCGATCCCGACCTGGTCGGCGATCGCCCGGGCGGCGGCCGCATTGTCGCCGGTCAGCATGATCGGGGTCAGGCCCAGACCGCGCAGCTGCTCAATCGCCTCGGCGGAGGTGGCCTTGACCGCGTCGGCGACGACGAGGACCGCGCGGGCCCGCCCGTCCCAGCCGACGGCCACGGCGGTCTTGCCGTCGGCTTCGGCTGCGGCCATCGCGTTTTCGAGCGCCTCGGGTAGGTGCTGCGCCCAGTCGGCGAGTAGGCGGGCGCGCCCGACGATCACGGCGTGCTCGTCGATCATGCCCTGGACGCCGAGGCCTTCGATGTTGGCGAACTGATCGACTGCCGGGAGGGCACCGACCTGCTCGCGCGCACCCTTGGCGATGGCCTGGGCGATGGGGTGCTCGGAGGAGTCCTCGAGCGCCCCGGCCAGGCGCAGCACCTGCGCGGTGTCTTCGCCGTCGGCGGTGATCACATCGAGTAGGGTCATCTTGCCGGTGGTGACGGTGCCGGTCTTGTCGAGGACGACGGTGTCGACCCGGCGGGTGGATTCGAGCACCTCGGGTCCCTTGATCAGGATGCCGAGTTGGGCGCCGCGGCCGGTGCCGACCATCAACGCGGTGGGGGTGGCCAGCCCGAGGGCGCAGGGGCAGGCGATGATCAGCACCGCGACGGCGGCGGTGAAGGCGGCCGCGACTCCGCCGCCGGTGCCGATCCAGAAGCCGAGCGTCGCAACGGCCAGGGCGATGACGATCGGGACGAAGACGCCGGAGATCTTGTCGGCCAACCGTTGGGCCTGCGCCTTGCCGGTCTGGGCGTCCTCGACGAGTTTCGCCATCTGCGCAAGCTGGGTGTCCGAGCCGATTCGGTTGGCGCGGACCACGATCCGACCGCCGACGTTGACGGTGGCGCCGACGACCTGGTCGTCGGGTCCGACCTCGACGGGCACGGATTCGCCGGTCAGCATCGACGCGTCGACCGCGGAGGAGCCTTCGGTGACGACACCGTCGGTGGCGATCTTCTCGCCAGGGCGGACGACGAACTCGTCCCCGACGGCAAGCTGATCGATGCCGATGCGCTCTTCGACGCCGTTCCGCAGCACCGAGACCTCTTTGGCGCCGAGTTCGAGCAGGGCCCGCAGGGCTGCACCGGCGCGCCGCTTGGAGCGGGCCTCGAAGTAGCGGCCGGCGAGGATGAAGGTGGTCACCCCGGCGGCGGCCTCGAGGTAGATGTTGCCGGCGCCGTCGCTGCGGGAGATGGTCAGCTCGAACGGGTGGGTCATGCCGGTCATTCCGGCGGTGCCCCAGAACAGGGCGTACAGCGACCAGCCGAGGGCGGCGATGGTGCCCATGGAGATGAGGGTGTCCATGGTGGAGGTGCCGTGCCGCAGGTTGGTGAAGGCGGCCTTGTGGAACGGCCACGCACCCCACACCACCACGGGGGCGGCGAGGGTCAGTGAGAGCCACTGCCAGTTGGGGAACTGCAGGGCCGGAACCATGGCCATGGCGATCACCGGCACGGACAGCACCAGCGATATCAGCAGCCGCTGGCGCCACGATGCGGTCGGGTCCTGCTCTGCGGCGGGGGCGTCGGTGCCGGTGGAGGCGGAGGGTGGCGTGGGGACCTTGGCGGTGTAGCCGGCCTGCTCGACGGTGGCCACGAGATCCTCGGTCGACACATCACCGACGTAGTTGACGCGTGCCTTCTCGGTGGCGTAGTTCACCGTGGCGGTGACGCCGTCGAGCTTGTTGAGCTTCTTCTCGATCCGGTTCGCGCACGAGGCGCAGGTCATGCCACCAATTTCGAGCTCGACCTGGCCGTCGGCGGTCGGGTGCTGCGTGACGGGATTCATCGTTCCTCCTCTCGGGGCGTGGTGGTAGGTCAGTGTCCGTGCCCGGCGGGCATCGGCTCCGGGGCGGCGGGAACCGCGGCGGGGGTCTGCCCGCCGGTCAGCGTGAACTCGGCGGTCCGCACCACTCCATCGTGCTGGAAGTCCAGGAACAGGCGGTAGTCGCCCGCGCTCGGGGTGGTGACAAAGAAGTCGATACCCGGACCGGGCGTGGTGACCCCGTCGCCGGGGTGGCCGTCCGGATGCACGTGCAGGTAGCCGAGATCGGCGGCCCGCAGCGCCACCAGGTGCCCGTACGCCCCGAGGTAGGGCTGCAGATCCGTGACGGGCTGCCCGTCCCGGCTCACCGACAGCGTGACCTTCGACGCCTGACCTGGGGTGAGGGTGCCGCCCAAGGTGACGGTGTAACCGTCGACCACGGCCGAGGCCGCCGCCGGGGGCAGGGGCTGCGGATCGTAGGCGCCGGCGACCTGCAGATCGGCGCCCAGGGTCAGGCCGTCACCGCCGTCGGGGGTGAAGTCGGCGAACACCCGGTACGCCCCGGCGCGGGTCAGATCGAGTGGCACGCTCCAGGTTCCGGCGGCGTCGAGTACCGGGTGCACGTGCTGGAAGCCGGCCATGTCGCGGCGCACCGCGATCAGGTGCAGTTGCTTTTCGTGG
Source organism: Rhodococcus opacus B4 (assembly GCF_000010805.1). Taxonomy (NCBI): domain Bacteria; kingdom Bacillati; phylum Actinomycetota; class Actinomycetes; order Mycobacteriales; family Nocardiaceae; genus Rhodococcus; species Rhodococcus opacus. The sequence goes on from NC_012520.1 coordinate 224,531, forward strand.
CTGTCGACGTAGCGGGTGACCGGCTGCCCGTCGGCACCGAGGATGCGGAACCGCAGCGGCACGTCGGCGCCGGCGGGAACCTGCGCGGTGTCCAGTGCCAGGGTGTAACCGCTGTCGGTGACCATCAGTCCTCCAGGTCTCTGATCGGCGGCCGGTGCGTCCGAGGTGGACACGGATCCGGCGTCGTGAGTTGAGGTGTCGTGCGTGTCGGCCGGGGTGGTGCCCTCGGGGCCGAAGGCGGCCCCGGCCCCGAGGGCGAGGGCGAAGACCGCGGCCAGGCCGACGGTGAATCCGGCGAACTTCGACGATGCGTTCATCGTGGGGAATCTCCTGTCCGGGTCTCGAGTTTCGGCAGGTCAGCCGGCGAGCTGGTAGCCGGCCTCGTCGACGGCCTGGGCGAGCGCCTCCTGCTCGATCGGGGTGTCGGAGTCGATATCGACCCGGTCGCTCGCGAGGTCGACATCCACGCCGGTCACACCGGGAATGCTGCCGATCTCTTCACGGACCGAGGAGACGCAGTGCCCGCAGGTCATGCCGGTGACGGTGGCGGTGGTGGTGCTCATCGATGTCCTTCTTTCTTCGGTTCGGAATTCGATCGAGGCCGTAGCGACCCATCTACAGATTTACCATACCCCCCTACCGTATGCAACGCCGGAGTGGTCGCACCCGCTCCAGTCGGACTCGTACCCCCTGGTGGTGTTCCTCAGGCGGCCTGATGAAACCCGGCGGGGCCCGAATGGCCGTCCGCCGTGCGTGTTGCCGCGGCGCGAACGGAACGGCTTCGGTGACATCGGAATCGCTCCTTGCATCATCTACGGTACCCCCCTATGGTATCGATATCCGCAGAGGGATCGAGCAGCATTCAGGAGGGTGGCGATGTGCACAGAGGGCGGGTATCGACCCGAAAGGCATACGGACACTGCAGTACTTGCCCCGATCCCAGGGTCGGGGCCTCGATGTTGTGGGTAGGCGCGCCACTGCACTCCTCTTCGTTCACATCACGATAGATACCCCATACCCGTAAGGAAGGATTGTCATGCCTACTCAGGCATCATCCACACGCAAGTGGTGGGCGCTGGCGCTGATCGCCGCAGCCCAATTCATGGTCATCATGGACACCTCCATCATCGGCATCGCGCTACCGAAAATGCAGACCGACCTCGGCTTCTCCCAGGAGAACCTGACCTGGGTGTTCAACGCCTACGTCATCGCCTTCGGTGGACTGCTCCTGCTCGGCGGACGCCTGTCCGACCTGTGGGGCGCCAGACGCACCTTCGCCACCGGCTGGGTTGTTCTGCTCGTCGGATCGATCACCGCCGCCGCCGGGAACGTCGGCACCGAACTGGCCGGACGCGCCGTCCAAGGCGCCGGTGCCGCACTGATCGCACCCTCCGCGCTGACTCTGCTGATGATGCTGTTCGGTTCCACCCAGCAGGAGCTGACCAAAGCCCTCGCCGTCTACGGCGCCGCCGCACCTGCGGGCGGCACCGCCGGTGTGTTTCTCGGTGGGGTGATCACCGAATACCTCAGCTGGCCATGGGTGTTTTACATCAACATCCCCATCGCCGTCATCGCCCTCGCCGCGACACCGCTGCTGATGCCCAACGCCCCCACCCGATCCGGTTCGATCGACATCCTCGGCGCACTGACCGTCACCGCCGGCCTGGCGCTTGCCGTCTACTCCATCGTCCGGGCCCCCGAGGTCGGCTGGGATTCGGGTCAAACCTGGGGATACCTCGCCGTTTCCGCGGTGCTGCTGGGCGCATTCGTGCTCATCCAGTCCCGGCGCCGCGAACCCCTGATGCGATTGGGGATCTTCACCGCCCCCAACCTCGCCGCAGCGAACGTCGCCCAACTGCTGCTCGGTGCGGCGTGGATACCGATGTGGTTCTTCCTGAACCTGTACCTGCAGCAGGTCCTGGGCTACAGCGCATTCCCCGCCGGCGCAGCACTACTGCCGATGACCACATTGATCATGCTCGGCATGATCGTCATCGCGCCGCGGGCGATGCAGAGGTTCGGGGCGAAACCGATGATCGTGACCGGTCTGATCGTTCTCGCGCTCGGGCTCGGGTGGATGGCCTTGGTCCGGCCCACCGGCAACTTCTGGGTCGACGTGCTGCCGGCTTCCCTGGTCGCCGCAGCAGGTATGTCGCTCGCCTTCATCCCCTCCTTGGGCACGGCGATCTCCGCCGCCCGACCCGATGAGGGCGGATTGGCGTCGGGCATCGTCAACGTCAGCTACCAGGTCGGCTCGGCGCTCGGTCTGGCAGCCATGACCGCAGTCGCCGCCTCGTTCGGGGCCAACCAGATCGGCGACCTCCCCGAGCTGACGAACGGATTCTCCGCCGCGTTCATCGGCGCCGCCGTCATCGCCCTGGCCGGTGCTGGGGTCACCGCCGTGTCGATGCGCACGGCCCAGTCGGACAAGGTGCCGGAACCAGTCCTCGAGCAGCACTGACAACACACCGTGGGGTGGGAGTCGGCAGGCCCGGCTCCCACCCCGCGCCGGTGCCCGTGGTGACCGGATCGCCGCGAGGGCCTTCGCCCGTCCGAGTGCCCCGCTGGACACGACAGGCTGTGTGGTGTCTGTCACATTGGGCGTCGTCGGCGGCGTGTCCGCTTGCGGCGGGCCGTGAAGCAACCCGCGTCGCGTCGCCGGATGTCGTCGCGCCGACCCTGCGCGCAGTCGCCGACCCCGCGAATGTCGAGGTCAGTGCCGGTTTCGTCGGCCTTGCGCGGTGCCGATCGACGGAGTGTCCGGGACGCGGTCCCGCATGTCGTTATCTGCCCGTGATGGCGGTGTAGGTCAGGTCCAGATCCCTGACATGGACTTATTCGAGCAAGATCATATTTAGATATCGATTAGGTCACGATTGTGCGGTCGATATCGTTTTGTTACTTTCCTTTTCGACGGGGGTCCGAGGCCGCGAAATCTCCAGAGCGCGGGCTAGCCAACGAAGACGAGGTAAGACACTGTGGCGAAACACCGCAGGACGGCAGATCGTTCAAATTCCATCACCGGCCGCCTGAAGATCGCGACCGTTGCCGCGGCGACCGGTGCGATCCTGATCGGCGGCGCGCAGTTCGGCGCCGGGTCCGCGGCCGCCCGCCCGCTCGAGATCCCGCCGGGCCTGCTGCCCGCCGGTGTTCAGCTGCCCGCGATCGAGCTGCCCGACATCCCGGCCGCCCCGCCCGCGCCCGGAATGCCCGGGCCGGTCAACCCGGGCATTCCCGCTCCGCTCAAGGCCCGCGCCGTGCAGCCGGTGTCCGGCACGCTGTCCTCCGGCTACGGCCCCCGCTGGGGTGCGCACCACGGCGGCATCGACATCGCGGCCCCGATCGGCACCCCGATCCAGTCCGCGGCCGACGGTGAGGTCATTTCCGCGGGCCCGGCCTCCGGGTTCGGGTTATGGGTGCGGGTGCGCCACGACGACGGCGCCGTCACCGTCTACGGCCACATCAACGAGTTCATCGTCAACGTCGGCCAGCGGGTCGCGGCGGGTCAGCAGATCGCCACCGTCGGCAACCGTGGTCAGTCGACCGGTCCGCACCTGCACTTCGAGGTCTCGGACGCAGGCGGCAACCGGCTCAACCCGAGCCAGTGGCTGCGCGACCGCGGCGTCTCGGTGACCTGGGGAGCCGACTAGGACTCGCCCTGGCGGTAGTCAGTTCCAAACGATGCAGGGCGCGGCAGGCCGGACGGCAGGCCGCGTCCCGCATGCGGTTCGGGCATGTCGAGCATCCTTCGACCGTGAGGGCGGACCCCTCACAGGTCATGTATGAAGGAGCGGGGCCTTGTCAAAGGGTCGCGTTTACGTGGTTTCGGCTCCATGCGGGCAGCGCTGGGTGAGGGCCGGGGGTCAAGACACAGCGCCCGCAGCGTGAGCGAGGACGAATGGTCTTGACGGTGGCCCGGCCCGGCGCAGACTGGAATGAGCCCGAGAACGGGTCGAGGACCAACGACGCGATTCGGTTTGTTACGTGGTTGTGGTGCAACGTCTCCAGTGTGATGCGTGTGGGGTTGGGCAGGGCCGGGCTTCCTCGGCTGGCCGGTCATCCCTTCGCCCGGCGGTGCGGGCATGGAGCGGTGCGCTGGCAATACGCGGGGTCAATCAGGTGGGCGACCACGTCGTAGGCACGGGGGTCAGACCTGTGCACGGCCGCGCGCGTGTTGCGTCCGGGGTGCTCACGCCACCGCCTTCTGGTGGGCCACGGCGCGGATCTCTCCGTCGCGCAGTCCGTAGTAGACGAGGGTGAGCAGTTTGCGGGCCGCGGCGATCTTGGCAATGTTTCGGCCGCGGCGGGCCTCGATCCGTTTGCGATCGGTCGAGATCTTCGTGCCGGCGGGATGCCGTTGGATGGCCTCGACGGCCGCCCAGCGCACCAGTTTGCTGCCCTGCTTCGTGATGTGCCCGCGGCGCACCACGGCGTCGGACTCGCGGTGCTTGGGCGTCAAACCGGCCCAGGAGCACAGGTGAGCGGGATCGGTGAACCGGTGCACGTCCCCGATCTCGGCGACGAACACCGCGGCCAGGGTGGGTCCGATGCCGGGCAGCGCCTGGATCGCCGTATACCCACGGTCGCCACGCAGCTCGGTGGCGATCCGGGCAGTGAACCGTGCCTCGTGGGCGTCGAGGTCGTCGATCAGCTCGAGCAACGAGATCACCCGCTGCGCGTACGCGTCGGCGAGAGGCACCCGCGCCAGCTTCTGGCGGCCGGTGACACCGAACAGGTCCGACACCGGGATCAGGACTCCCGCCTTGGCGAGCACGGAGTGTACCTGCGCCTTGAGCCCGGACCGCAGCGCGACCAGCTTTGCTCGATATCGCACCAGCTCGCGCAGCTCGCGGGTCTGCGGTGGGGCGATCCACGCCTCGGGCAACCGGTTCATCCGCAGCAGATCCGCCAGATCACCGGCATCACGGTCGTTCTTCACCCTCCGGTATCGGAATCCCTTGACACCCAACGGGTGCGCCAGATGTACGTCCGCACTCGACGCTCGCAGGGCGTCGACCGCCCAGTACCAGCCGTAGGTCGCCTCGAGGACCACTTCGGGGTTCGGGCCGGCCTGGTCGATCTGCAACCCCAACGCCACCGGGTCGTTGACGATCCGCACCGCCGAGAGCTGCTCGCCGGTGTCGGTCTGGCGGACGATCACCGATCGTTGCCGGTGCAGATCGATCCCGACGAACTGTTTTCCGTCATACTCACTCATCAGGGGCCTCCCTTTTCGTTCGGAAGTGAGTACTCCCAGCATTCGCCGGGAACCCTCGAGGAGCGGAGGCCCCGCCCCTTCATCGCATCAGGTCGACCAGATCCAGGGCAGTGGCTTCCGCAGCCGGCGAGCACAGCGCCTTCAGAACACTCGGCAAGTGCGCGTCGTGCGCTTACCGGCGGCCCGTACCGTCGCCGTCTCGGGTGCTCTCGGACTCAGGGTGGAGATGGTGGCCACACCCTTGCGGGTCGTCCCATCGGCCGCGCCGGGCTCGCCGATCGCAGCCTGGATATACCGTGGTGTATGCCCCTGTCCCGTCGGCAGTTGTTGCGGGTAGGTGTGGCCGGATCGGCTGCGGTGCTGGTGGGTACGTCGGCGGTGAGTAGCGCCCGGTTGCCGGCGCCGCGGTGGCGAGGAGATGACCCGTTCGGACTCGGTGTGGCATCGGGAGATCCGACACCCGATGGTGTCGTCCTGTGGACCCGCCTGGCACCGGATCCGCTTGCCCCCGGCGGGCGCGGCGGCATGGGGTGGGATCCGGTGACCGTCGAATACGAAGTCGCGCATGACGAGAGCTTCCGGCAGGTGGTGACGCGCGGTACGGCGGTCGCGACGCGCGAACTCGCCCACAGCGTGCACCCGGAGATCCACGGTTTGGAGCCCGCTCGCTGGTACTTCTACCGATTTCGTGCCGGTTCGGCGATCTCTGCGGTGGGCCGGACCCGCACGGCCCCGGCTCCGGGGCAGCCCACCGCGCGGATGCGGCTCGCGTTCGCCTCCTGTCAATCGTGGAGTTCGGGCTTCTACACCGCATACGAGCACATGCGCGACGAAGACCTCGATCTGGTCATCCATCTGGGCGACTACATCTACGAGCGCGGGTGGAGGCGCGGCCGCGAGGGAATGCCGATGGGAGCGGACCGCGACGAAGCCGTCGATCTGCCCAGCTACCGGCTGCACTACGCACAGTACAAAGCCGAGAAGCCGCTGCGCGACGCCCATGCAGCTTTTCCCTGGATCGTGACCATGGACGATCACGAGGTCGACAACAACTGGGCCGCCGATTCGCCGGGACTGGGCTTCGATATCTACCGAATACCCGCACTGTTCCGCCGTCGCCGTGCCGCGGCCTTCCAGGCGATGTACGAGCACCAGCCGCTGCGGCTCACGCAACTGCCCTCCGGGGAGAGTATGCGCCTGCACCGCCGCTACTGGTTCGGCGATCTCGCGCAGATCACCATGCTCGATACCCGGCAATACCGGGACCGGCAGGCCTGCGGGGGAAACGTCACCGCGGACTGCGCCGACCGGCTCGACACCGACCGCACGATACTGGGCGCCCAGCAACGGGACTGGCTGCTCGACGGATTCACCGGCTCCCCGGCCCGCTGGCAGATCATCGGCAATCAGGTAGCGATGGGCCAGACCGACAACGACCCCGGCCCGGACACCGTCGTGTCCGCCGACTCGTGGGACGGATACGTCGCCGACCGCAACACCGTCCTCGGCGGCGCAGCCGATCGGGGCGTCCGCAATCTGGTGGTGATCACCGGCGACCGTCACCAGAACATCGTCGCCGACCTGCGCCGGGACTACGCCGACCCAGAATCCCCGGTCATCGCATCGGAATTCTCGGGAACGTCGATCACCTCAGCCGGCGACGGCGCCGACATGAACGACACCGGCCGCCGCCTGCTGGCCGCCAATCCCGACATGAAGTTCTTCAACGCGCAGCGTGGATACGTGCGGGTCGACCTGGACCATCAATTGTGGCGCAACGACTTCCGCGTCGTTCCCTATATCCAGCGCCCGGGCGCGCCCATCCACACCCGCGCCAGCTTCGTGGTCCAGGATCAGAGACCCAGCGTCACCGAGGCGTGACGGCCGGACCCTGCCACACACGACGCGGCGCGGCAAGCCCGATCCGCCCCGGGCCCGCGGACCAGGCACCGCTGAGCAGCGGTGCCAGTGCCGAGCCACATCGCCATCGCCAGGGTGCGCCTGTCGGACGAAGGTGGCTCGGGCACGCACGGGGACGGGTAATGGCCGCAGTTGCCGAGGAATCGGCGGATCTGCGGGACGACGGCGCCGGCGAGGTCGTCCGCCGTCGCGAGCGCGTCGAACGACACGTTCCGCGCGAGTGTCGCATGCGGGATGGTCGCGCTCATCCGTTCGGCGAGCTCGGCCGGATGGCGCTCGTCGGCGCCGGGGACGATGAGCACCGGAACCTCGATCGCGCCGAGTTCGTCGAGCGTGCGGAACGAGCGGTCACGCCCAATGGCGGCAGCGGCGGCGACGCTCCCCGGATCGGCGCGCGGTATCGCCGAGCGCACCAGGTTCCCGATCAGCGGTTGCAGGTGGGGAAGAAACAACTCCCACGCCGCTTCGATACCGTCGCCTCGCACCCGCTCGGCGAAGCGGTCCACCAACGCGGTCTCGGCCACTTTCGCCTCGTCGTCCTCGATATCCTCGGCACTGATCACCACGACCGCCCGCACGCGTGAGGGAAAGGCCGGAGCGGCGCGTAAGGCGATGGTGCCGCCCAGACCGGTCCCGCCGACCACCGCCTCCGACGCGCCCAGGTGGTCGAGGAGGGCGATCACATCGGCGGCGTAGCGACTCCACGTGTGCAGCGCCGGATCCCGGCACACCGAGCGGCCATACCCAACCGGGGTACCGCCAGCTCGCTCGAGTCGTCGGCGGAGAAAGCCCGACTGCGCTGCGGCACTCGGTTGAATGCGTCAGCCGAGGGCGAGTTTGGGTGCGGTGGAAGTCGAAATGCTTGCCCGGGTACGGGTAGACCTATGGGTCCGGCATCGGTGCCCCCGGGGCTGAGAAGGAGTCGGGTTATCCGGCGACGGGGGAACGGCGTTCGAGGAAGACGGTGTCGCGCCAGATGCCGTCGAGTCGGGCGATGCGTTCGCGGACGCCGATGGTGCGGAATCCGGCGGAGTGGTGAAGGGCGATGCTGGCCCGGTTCTCCGGGAAGATCGAGGTCTGCAAGGTCCATATCCCGGCTTCGTCGGCGGCGATGACCTGGGTGCGCAGCAGGGTCTTGCCGACGCCGCGTCCGCGCATCCCGTCGGCGACGTAGACGGAGTTCTCGGCTACGCCTCGATAGCAGTCCCGCCCGGAGGTCGGACTCAGTGCGGCCCAGCCGACCACGACGCCGTCGATCTCGGCGACCCACCGATGCCCGGGCAGCCATTGGGCGTCCAGGGTTTCCCGGGTAGGGACCTCGGTGGTGAAGGTGGCGGTGCGAGTGGCGATGCCCTCACCGTAGATGCGGCGGACGTCGTCCCAGTCCTGTTCCGTCATGGGGCGCACGGTCACGTCGTCGGGGAGGTCGTCCGGGCAGCACGGCCGCGGGGTCAGCACGCCCATGACCGCGTCGGCGGCGTGCGGGAGTCCGGTGCAGCAGGAGGGGTTGACCGTGACGACGGTGCTGGTGCGGTCCTTGTGGACGGAGACGAACCCGACGTCGGCAAGCTTGCGCACGTGGTGCGAGATGGTGGGCTGACCGATGCCCAGGGCCTCGGCCAGCTCACCCACGGTGATCCCAGCCGGGCGGGAGGCGACCTGATGAAGCAACCGCACCCGGGTGGGATCGGCCAGGCAGGCGAACCAGCCGGCGTAGGTGACCGCGTCCTCCGGCGCCAACGCATCCACCTGCGCGGTGCCGGGGGTGCGGACGGCCGGCATGTCCAGGGAAGTCATGCCCGTCACTATATCGACATCCATCGATGGTTGTATTAATCGACGATCATCGATACTTTCCGACGTTAGAGGATCGATGAACGTCGATGAAAGGATTATCCAGATGAACACCTTGCCCGTAGTCGTCGTAGGCGCCGGCCCGATCGGCCTCGCAGCCGCGGCACAATTGCGTGAGCGCGGCCTGACCCCGCTGGTCTTCGAACGCGGCCCGGTGGCCGGTGCGGCGATCTCCGAGTGGAACCACGTGCGGCTGTTCTCCCGCTGGGGTGAGCTGATCGACCCCGCCGCCCGCCGCCTGCTCGACGCCACCGGCTGGGTGGCCCCGGACGACGAGGCGTACCCGACCGGCCAGGACTGGACCCGCGACTACCTTTCGCCGCTGGCCGCCGCCCTCGGCGACATCGTGCAGCTGGGAACCGAGGTGGTCGGCGTGGCCCGCCGCGGCCGCGACCGGGTCGTCGACGCCGGCCGCGACACCGAACCGCTCTCGGTGCACCTGCGCCGCGCCGACGGCACCGCGGACCGCATCCTCGCGCAGGCCGTCATCGACGCCTCCGGCACCTGGACCACCCCCAACCCCCTCGGCGGCGAAGGCCTGCCCGCACTCGGCGAGAAGTCCGCGGCCGACCGGATCGAGTACCGGGTGCCGAACATCGACGACCCCGAGGTGCGGGCCCGGTACGCGGGCAAGCACATCGTGATCGCCGGCAGCGGGCACTCGGCGCTGACCGCCATCGTCGCGTTGGCCGATCTGGAGAAGCAGGCGCCGGGTACCCGGATCAGCTGGGTGCTGCGCCGCGGCGATGCCGGCTCCACCTTCGGCGGCGGCGAGGACGATCAGCTGCCCGCCCGCGGCGCCCTCGGATTGCGCGCCAAGGCGGCGGTCGACGACGGGCTGTTGCAGGTGGTTCCCGGATTCCGCACCGCAGCCATCGAGTCCCACGGTGAGCGGGTGGTGTTGGTGTCCGACACCGGAGCCCGGATCGAGGACGTCGATCGGGTGGTGGTGCTGACCGGGTTCCGGCCCGATTTGTCCTGGCTCTCGGAGATTCGCCTGGGCCTGGATCCGGTGCTGCAGGCGCCGGTGGAGTTGGCGCCGCTGATCGATCCGAACGTGCATTCCTGCGGCACCGTCTACCCACACGGGGTCGCCGAACTGTCGCATCCGGAGCCGAATGTGTTCCTGGTCGGGATGAAAAGCTACGGCCGCGCCCCGACATTCCTGGCGATGACCGGGTACGAGCAGGTCCGCTCCATCGCCGCCGCCCTGGCGGGCGACCACGACGCCGCCGCCCGGGTGGAGCTCACCCTGCCGGAGACCGGAGTCTGCGGCGGAGCCGGGGTCTTCGACGACCCCGACACCCCCGCGGCAGCGGAAGAGTCCGTGGGGTGCTGCGTCGCCCCGGACCCGCAGCTGATCACCCTGTCCGCCCGCGCGGGCGGATAACCGATGGCCCCGACCACGACCCTGCCGCAGAACACCCCGACGCTCGCCGAGGGTGGTCTGCGACGGGTCCTTGCGGTGCTCTGCCTGACCGAGATCACCAGCTGGGGCATCCTCTACTACGCGTTTCCGGTGCTGTCGGTGTCCATTTCGGCCGACACCGGGTGGTCCCTGCCGGTGATCGTGGCGGCGTTCTCCCTGTCCCAGCTCGCCGCCGCGCTGACCGGGATCCCGGTCGGACGGATCATCGACCGGTTCGGGCCGCGGGCTGTGATGACCGCCGGATCCGTCCTCGCCGTCCCCGCGCTGCTGGTTGTCGCGGCCGCCCCGAACCTGCCGACCTTCTACGCCGGGTGGCTCGCTGCCGGGATCGCGATGGGCGCGGTGCTGTATCCGCCCGCGTTCGCGGCGCTGACCCGCTGGTACGGCGACGGCTACGTCAAGGCGCTGATGATCCTCACCCTCGCCGCCGGGTTGGCCAGCACGGTGTTCGCCCCGCTCACCGCGGCCTTGGTCGACCGGTACGACTGGCGGACCACCTATCTCGTCCTCGCCGCCATCCTGGCCGTCATCACCGTGCCCGGGCACCTGCTCGGCCTGCGCGGGCGGTGGCCGCACCCACCCACCCCAGTGGGGGACCATCCGGTCGATCACCGGGATGCCTCTCGCAGCCGCGCGTTCCTCGCCCTCGTCATCGCACTGAGTCTCAGGGCGTTCGCCGCGTTCGCCGGGGTGTTCAACCTGGTGCCACTGCTGATCGAGCAGGGCTTCTCCCCGTCCCTCGCGGCCCTGACGTTGGGGTTGGGTGGGGCCGGTCAGGTCCTCGGCCGCCTCGGCTACCTCCCGATCGCCGCCCGCACCACCGCCCGCACCCGGATCGTGGTGATCCTCGCCGCCACCGCCGCCAGCACCGCATTGCTGGGGATCGCCTCCACCACTGCCGCGTTGATCGGGGTGGCGATCGGGGCCGGGCTGATCCGCGGGATCTTCACCCTGATCCAGGCCACCGCGATCACCGACCGATGGGGCGCCACCCACTACGGTCGCCTCAATGGGCTCATGTCCGCCCCGGTGGTCATCGTCATGGCACTGGCCCCCTGGGCCGGAACCGCACTGTCGGCGCGGACCGGGAGCTACGCCCACGCCTACCTGATCCTCGCCGCCCTCGCCGTAGTCGCCTCCCTCATCGGCGCCGCCAGCATCCCCCGGCATCGGCGCCACGATGCCGCCACCACTACCTGACCCTCTCGACAACCCTGGAAGGGACAACTGAATTGAGCGACTACAACGTCCTCGTCGTCGGCGGCTGGCAGTCCGGCCTGGCCGCCGCCCATCACGCACTGCGCCGCGGCCTGAAACCGGCGATCCTCGAGGCCTGATTCGGCGGTGGGCGCGTCCAACGCGAAGTTGCTTCGTCTGAGGAAGCGGACTCTCATCCAGAACCGGGTGAGAGCACACCTTCTTTCGAGAGGAACCCTCCGATGACCACCCACCTGTTCTCTCCCCCCGGAACCGGCCTCGAGGCCGGCGGCCACGGCGGGGGTGTGAGATGACCGCCCCCGCCGTCCTCGTCGAGGATCTGCACGTCGCCTTCGGCAAGAACTGGGCCCTCGACGGTGTCGACTTGGAGGCTGCCGCGGGGACCACGCTCGGTGTGCTCGGCCACAACGGTGCCGGCAAGACCACCCTGATCCGCACGCTGACCACCCTGGTGCGTCCCACCATCGGCCGCGTGCATATCGAGGACCTGGACGTCGTCGCCGACGCCACCGAGGTCCGCCGCCGGATCGGGGTGACCTGCCAATACGCCGGTCTCGACGAATTCCTCACCGCCCGAGAGAATCTGGAGCTGATCGGCCGCCTGACCGGGCTGCGGCGCACCGCCCGCGCGCGGGCCGACGCGCTGATCGACCGGCTCGGTCTGGACGAGTACGCGGCTCGGCGGGTAGGGGAACTCTCCGGGGGCTCGCGCCGCCGGATCGATCTGGCCGCCAGTCTCGTCGGATCCCCGTCGCTGCTGTTCCTGGACGAGCCGACCACGGGCCTGGACCCCCTCGCCCGCGCCGGGCTGTGGGACGTCGTGGACGAGCTCACCGACGCGGGCACCACGGTCGTGCTCACCACCCAGTACCTCGAGGAGGCGGACCGGCTCGCCGACCACATCGTGGTCCTCAGCCGGGGCCGGGTCGCTGCCCGCGGCACCCCCGCCGAGCTGAAACGGATCGTCGGCGGCAAGGTCGTCAGCGCGACGGTCCCCGCCCATCAGCTCGCCGCGCTGCCGTTCATCCCGGACGCCGACAGGGTCGACGACAACCGGGTTCGGGCGTCGGTCACCGTCGACGACGCCCCCGCCGCGATCGCGCTGGTCGCCGACCTGCACGACCGCGGCATCGAGGTCACCGACCTGGACGTAGCTTCCCCGAGCCTCGACGACGTCTTCACCCACCTCGCCCACACAGGAGCCCACAAATGACCACCACTAACGCGATCGGGCGGCCCTCGGCCTTGGACCAGCTCGCCGCGCTCACCGTCCGGAACCTGCGCACCAGCGCACGTGTTCCGCAGCTGTTGATGTTCTCGCTGACCATGCCGATGGCGATGCTGGTGCTGTTCAGTCAGGTGTTCCGCAGCGTCGCGGCCGGACCCAGCTTTCCGGCCGGGGTCAGTTACATCGTCTTCCTCACTCCGGCGATGCTCGCCGTCTCCACCGTGATGGCCGGCACCAACGCCGGAGTGTCCGCCGCGATCGATCACACCAACGGCCTGCATGACCGCTTCGCTGCCCTGCCGATGCGGGCGGCGTTGACGGGGGTGGCTCGCACCATCAACGAGGCCGTCTTCACCCTCGCCCGGGCTGCGTTGCTCGGGATCGCCGCCGTGGCTTTGGGTTTCGAGTTCCACGGCACCGCCGGTGATGCCGTCGCCGCGGTCATCGTGCTGGTGGTGCTGGCCGGGGCGATGAGCGCCCTGTTCGGGCTGATCGGGGACCGGCTCCGTCGGCCGGACGTGGTCCAGTTCGCCGGGATGATGGTGATGATGCCGCTGATGTTCGTCTCGAGTGCGTTCGCGCCGATCGAGACCATGCCCGGCTGGATGCAGGCCATGGCGACGGTGAATCCGGTCGCGCACGCCACCGACGCCCTGCGCGGCCACGTCCTCGGCACCGCCACCGCCGGCGACACCGCCGCAGCCCTGGTTGCGGCGATCGGGTTGTGGGCGGTGGTGACCGCCGTGCCCGCCTTCACCCGCGTGGTTCGGTCCGCACGCACCCGCTGAACGACGACACCCCGCCCTGTCCTCCCTCCCAAGGATGGGTCGGGTTCTTCGTGTCTGCTGTCCGTCCGGATCCGGGCACTCCTCTGGCCCCTACCCCGGTGGAGGGGGTAGAGGCTGAGAGAGTGCTGTGGTCAGCGGATGCGCCCGGTGCGGGCGTCGACGGCGCTCATGCGGCGGCGTCGAGCAGATGCAATTCCTCCGCCACGATCAGATCGACCTCTTCGTCGGTCAGGCCCGACAACAGATGTGTGGTCAGCATCGCTCTCACCTCCTCACCGCGCTTCTACTGGTACGTCGAACCGGAGAACCCGGAATCGACATCGACACCCATACAGACGAGGAACTTCGGATTCGGACGCAGGTGCGTCCGATGACGGTCAATGTCGTCCGTACCTCTGGAACGACCCTGACCCAGGGGGTCGCCACCGCGCCTCGGGGCGGGGATCCTGTAAGACGGAGAGGAACCACAGATCATGAACGAGGACACGGCCACCACCGCGACGACACCGCAGTCGGCACCAGCTGATCTCGACCAGCTCTGGCGCCGCTTCTCGAGCGACTTGCGGGCCTTCATCGCCCGCCGGGTCTCACGGCCCGAGGACGCCGACGACATTCTGTCGATCGTGTTCCTGCGGATGGCGAAGAGCCTGGACAACCTGCGCGAGCAGGACCGGCTCCTGGGGTGGATGTATGCCATCACCCGCAACGCGATCACCGACTACTACCGGTCCGCGCCCCATCGGCGGGAGCTGGCCGTCGACACTGTCCCCGACAACCCGCGCGAGGGCGAACCGGACGACGACGAGACGGCGGAGAAGGAACTCGCCTCCTGCCTGGTGCCGATGCTCTCCGGACTGCCCGCCGAGCAGGCCGCGGCGGTGAAGATGGTCGACCTCGACGCCCGAACCCACGCCGCCGCGGCCGGGGAGGCGGGGATTTCGGTGTCCGGCATGAAATCCCGCGTCCAACGCGGCCGTGCCACCCTCCAGGCCCGACTGCACGCCTGCTGTGAGATCAGCCAGGACCGGACCGGTCACGTGCACGACTACCAGCCCCGCAGCGGATCCTGCGCCTGCGGCGCCCCCTCACCCGCGGACCAGTAGACCGTCACACCCGCTCGGGAGCGGCGCACCGGTAGACCGCACGGCACCACGCACAGACGACGGTGCGGTGCGAGCCCAACGCTCGCACCGCACCATTGCCGGGTGAAGGACTGACTACTGGCAGCCGCATCCACCACCCGCCGTCGCCGCCGGACCGCAGCACGTCGACTTCTCACTCTGGTCACAGCAGATGGCCTGCCGTTCGGTGCTGCAACACGTCGGCGCCGCAGCCTGCGGGGTTGCGTCCGTCCGATCCGTCGCCGGGTTCTCGAACTCGTGGGGGTTGGTCATCGTGACTCCTTGATCCGTCGGGGTTGGATACCAGATCAGACGGAGGAGAATGGGAATGGACGCAACCCCTGGCGGTCGGAGGCGCCAGTGCAGGACGGCCGTGGCGAATTTGTTGTGGTTCAGCTACTTTCGCGAGGTTACGGGCTTCGGTGTTGCGTCGACGCAACCGGAATGAACACAATGTGGGTGAGCGAGGCTTTAGAGCGTGTCTCATGTGGATGAAGTGACGTGTGGGACATAATGTGACGCGTGTTAGATGGGTTGTCACTGCGGTTGGTGCCGGATGCGTTGTGGGAGATCATCGAACCGTTGATTCCGCGATTCGCCGCGCGGCCGCAAGGAGGTGGCAGTGCACCGGTGGATGATCGGGCGGTGTTCACCGCGATCGTGTACGTGCTAACCAGTGGATGTGCGTGGCGGCATCTGCCGCCCTCGTTCGGGGTCACCGTTCCTACCGCGCACCGAAGGTTTACCGTCTGGGCGGCGGCCGGGGTGTTCGAGAGACTGCACCGCGAGGTGCTCGACCGCCTCGGTAGCGCCGGTGAACTCGACTGGACAGCAGCAATCCTGGACGCGGCAAGCGTCCGGGCGAAAAAAGGGGGATCGCTGACCGGGCCGAGTCCGGTCGACCGCGGCAAGAAGGGATCGAAGATCCACGTCCTGTCCGAAACAAACGGAATCCCACTGGTCGTCGATGTGTCCGCGGCGAATACTCACGACAGCACGATGCTGCAACCAATGGTGGCAGCGATTCCGGCAACGAAGTCCAGGCGCGGACCACGCCGACGCAAGCCGGGAAAGCTTCGCGCCGACAAGGGCTACGACTACGACATTCACCGACGGTGGCTGCGCGAACAAGGCATCGTCCCGCGGATCGCCCGCCGCGGCATCGAGCGAAACGACCGCCTCGGCCGGTACCGGTGGAAGATCGAACGCACCATGTGCGCCGCGAGGCGCTCTGTCGTATCCCCGGTTCAGTCGGGAAGGACTTGGAGGGAGGTTCTTGGGTCGGGTGGCTGACCTGGATCCGAAAGGTGAAGGGGACAAGAGCATGCCAGGAAACCCGGTGGTCGGGCCCAGTGGTCGGGGCGACGCATCGGGGAGGACCCGCGTGATAGGGCGAAAGCTGGATTGCCTGAAGCCCAATCTCCAGTTGATGCAAGTTCCCATCCGCCGGAAGGACCGCTGAAACCGGTGCCGTGCTCTGTGTCGGGGTCGATGGTGACCGACACAACCTCCGGAGCGCGGAGCGACGCCCAGCGAGGGTGTTGAAGGAGATGAGTGGGCCGCCTACGTCACGCTGATACGTACGACAGAGACGAACGCGGGATCGCCTACCGGGCGCGAGCCCCAGGGCGACGGAGGCCTCGTAGTAGTCGCCGGAGTCACGACCGGCCGAGGAGGTCGGGAAAGCCGACCACAAGGGCGAAGGAGGCCAGGTGATTGGACACGACCAGATCGGGAGGTATGCGTAATGCAGAGCGCCGAAACGATGCTGAGTGTCCTGCGTGAGCGCGGCAGACCGCCGCATCGCCCACGCAATAGTCACCGGAGAGCCGGATGATCGGGAAACCATCAAGTCCGGTTCGGCGGGAGGCCGCGCCTTTGCCCGGAGTTCACGCGAACTGAGGGTTCTTCGGCGGGAACCCGAGGGTGCTCAGTGGATTTGGGGCGAGTTGATCCTTGGGTTCGTGCTCAACTCGGTGGATCGTGTTCCTCGGCTGGGGTTTGGAGGATCTGTCGCGCGGCTGTGGAGTATCGGATCGCTGTGGTCTCGTCGAGTCCGAACAGGACGGCCAGGTGGAGCAATCCGGCCCGTCAGGTTGTGAATCTCGATCTTGTGCCGCAGCTCCAGAAACTCGAAGTAGGTCTTGAGCGCCTGCGCTCGAGCAAGTCTCGTGGGGATCAGCACCGGGCGCAGCACCGTGCCGAAATACGAGTCCGCGTCCGCGGGCAGCATGTCCCATAACGGCTTCCCGAACCAGGTCCGGACCTGCTCCAAGTGGCTGACATCCGAGCGAATCATGTTGTCCGACAAGCCAGCCGCACAACGGGCGAGCACAAACCCTGCGAACACGTCGGTCTCGAACCGCTCGGTATCCTCTGGGCCCACCGCCGCACGCACCTCGCGGAGATCCCTCACGACCGACAACCCACCGCGCCTCCTGGCCTTCAACTTCACTGCTGGAGCATCATCAAGAGCGAGATCGGCTCAGAATAATTGAAGTTGAGTCAGAACGGCCAAGAACGACCAGAACACGGAAAACCCACAGGTCCAGCAGGCGAACCGAGACCCCGGGCCCCAACGAACTCCAGGGTTATTTCTTAGGAAAAGGATCTGCCTCACAGACACCTCGCCGCGCGGCCGACCCATCTGCCTGGCTCACCGGCTACCGACGCCTGACCATCCGCTACGAACGCCACGCCGAACACTTTGCCGGATTCCTCCATCTCGCGGCCGCGCTCACTTGCTACAAGAAGCTCCCCACATGAGACAACCTCTTAGCCGAGGGAAGTGGTTCGTGTAGGAAGTCTCCGGGGGTAAGTTCCCCGTCGGTAGCTCCCTCAGGCGGTTTCCAGCCTTGCGCGCCCACTCACCTCGCATGGAAGAGCAAGTGATTCTTAATCATGTGGTCTAGGTGTGGTCTGGCCGGGTTTTCTCGCGCGCGACTGATTGCGTGGGTCATGCTGCACGCCCGAAAACCATCTACGCGGCGCGTCCTGTTGCCTTGCAGAGAAGCTCGGTCCACTCGAAGGGTGACGCCCTCGATCCGGTGATCGCCGAGGTCACCCGCGGTCAGCCGTACCGGCACGTGATGGGTTTCGAGGCAGGTGAACGCCGCCGGGCGGAGAAAGACGCCGGATACAACACCGACCTGCGCACGGGCGAGTATCCGTTGATCGAGTGGGGTTGGTTCCGCGACGATGCGATTGCGTACACCAAGTCCGTGATCGGCACCCGGGTCGGTAAGTCCGCGTGCACATGTTGCCCGTTCGCATTCGCCAACAAGAGCACCCGGGCAGAGATCTTCGCCCGGTACGCCGCCGATCCGGCTAAGGGCCGCAGTCGCGGACCGCTGTTCGTCACCCACCGCCGACCCGGATCGCAAAGCCGTCGCCGACCGCGACACGTCACTGCCGGAACCCCCGGTCGGTTGATGCGCGGAGGGGAGGGTGCCTGCGCTGGTCGGCTGGCGTGGGGCAGTTGATGGTGGCTATCGCGGGGTATCCGAGTGCCGCTCGTCAGGGACGTTGCTGTCGGTGATGTGATCCGTGAGCTGGCCTGGGGGGTTCGACGGTCGGTCGGTGCCGGCGGTGGAGGATTGGCAGCAGTCGCAGTCCTCGTCGGTGCCCTGGCTGGTGCCGTCGGCCGCGGTCGGGCTGGTGAGTGGCAACAGCGTCGGTGCGGGTCGCGCGGACCCGACCGACCCGATGAGTGGGATCTCGGCACCACGGGGTGGGGCGGGGGGACAGCAGGCGTCGCCGAGGACGTGCGCCGAGGGGGCGACGCTCACGTGCACGGGCCTGGTGGTGGTGGGTGCGGCGGTCAGCCCGGGCAGGGTGGTGGTGCGGGCGGCGCGGATGGCGTTGCCGATGACGAGGACTTCGGCGAGTTCGTGGATGAACACCACGGTGGCCAGGCCGAGTACGCCGGTGGCGGCCAGCGGGATCAGGAGGCCGATGATCGCCAGGGACAGGCCGATGTTCTGCAGCATGATCGTCCGGGCCCGCCGGGCGTGCGCCAGCACCTGGGGCAGGTGGCGCAGATCCTCGCCCATCAGTGCGACGTCGGCGGTTTCGATGGCCACGTCGGTTCCCATGGCGCCCATCGCGATGCCGACGTCCGCGGTGGCCAGGGCGGGGGCGTCGTTGATGCCATCGCCCACCATCGCGATGCGGCGGCCATTGGCGAGGGTCGGCAGCAGCGCGGCCTTGTCCTCGGGGAGCAGTTCGGCGTGCACGGTGGTGATGCCGGCCTCGGCGGCGAGGCTGTGGGCGGTGCGTTCGTTGTCCCCGGTGAGCATCGCCACGTCGATCCCGAGCGCGCGCAGGCGCTGCACGGCTTCGGGTGCCTCGGTGCGGAGTTCGTCGCGGACGGCGATCGCCCCGATCACGGTCCCATTCCGTTCGAGCAGCACCACGGTGGCGCCCTCGCCCTGCAGACGGGCGACCTGGTCGGTGAGCGGTCCGGGATGGATCCAGCCGGGTTTGCCGAGCCGGAGTGCGGTTCCGCCGAGGGTGCCGTGCAGGCCGTGGCCGGCGACCGCGGTGACGTCGTCGGCCGGGGTGATGCCCGGGCCGGCGGCGGTCAGGATCGCCTGCGCGAGGGGGTGTTCGCTGCGGGCCTCGAGCGCCGCCGCGGCTACCAGTGCGTCCGATTCGCCGATGCCCTCGGCGGTGACGGTGGCGATGACCTGCGGGGTGTTGCGGGTCAGGGTGCCGGTCTTGTCGAGCGCGACCGCCCGGATCCGGCCCAGTTCCTCGAGGGCGGCGCCGCCCTTGATCAGGGCGCCGTGCCGGCTGGAGGCGCCGATCGCGGCGACCACGGTCAGCGGGACCGCGATGGCCAGGGCGCAGGGGGAGGCGGCGACCAGCACGACCAGGGCCCGTTCGATCCACAGCAGCGGATCACCGAGCATTGCACCGATTCCGGCGACGAGGACGGCGAGGATCATGATCGCCGGCACCAGGGGGCGGGCGATGGTGTCGGCGAGGCGTTGCCCGGCGCCCTTACGATCCTGGGCCTCTTCGACGATGTGCACGATCCGGGCCAGGGAGCTGTCGGCCGCACGGGCGGTGACTTCGACTTCGATGGCGCCGCCGCCGTTGATCGCCCCGGCGTGCAGTGGGTCGCCGGGTCCGGCCTCCACCGGCACGGATTCGCCGGTGATCGCGGACAGATCGAGACTGGTGCGGCCGGTACGGATGATCCCGTCGGTGGCGGCCCGCTCACCGGGTCGCACCAGCATCCGGTCCCCGAGCGCCAGTTCGTCCGGGGACACCGAGGATTCGGTCCCGCCGCACAGGATCGTCGCGGTCGGGGGGACCAGCGACAGTAGGGCGCGCAGCCCGCGGCGGGTGCGGGTGACCGCGTAGTGCTCGAGGCCCTCGGCGATGGAGAACAGGATCCCCAGCATCGCGGCCTCGGGGATCTGCCCGAGCGCGATCGCGCCGATCGCGGCGATCGTCATCAGCGTGCCGACCCCGATCCGGCGGTGGCGCAGTAGATTCCGCAGCGCCCCGGGGACGAACGTCGATGCGGCGACGACGGCGGCGAGCAACTCCACCGCGGTCCCCGCCGTGTCGGCGCCGACCCGGCCGAGCAGCCACCCGGCGCCGAGCAGCACCGCGGCGGCGGCCGCTACTTGCAGCTCGCGTACCTGCCACCAGCGGTCCTGGCCGTGGTCGGGCTCGGCGGCGGCGTCGGTGTTCGGTGTGGCTGCTGGTCCGCAGCAGGCGTCAGACATGTTCGGTCTCCACGTGTTCGGAACTACCTTCAGCATGGGCCGGGGCCGGGGCCGGGGCCGCGGTGGCGTGGTCGTCGAGCACGGCGCCGACCAGTGCCCGCCCGCGCGGGGTGAGCGAGTACATCACCAGCCGGCCGTGGCGCCGTGAGGACACCAGGTCGGCGATCTTGAGTTGCCGCAGATGGTGTGAGACGAGGTTCTGCGCCTGCCCGACCACCCACGCCATGTCACACACGCAGAGTTCGCCGCCGGACGCCAGCGCCGCCGCGATCGTCAACCGGGTCGGGTCGCCGAGCGCGCGGGCGGCGGCCGCGGCGGGTTCGATCCGGCTTGCCTCCGGAAGCTGGGCGCGGATCTGCTCGGCATGCGGGAGATCGAGACACAACAGGTCGCAGGTGTCGACGCGTTCCTTAGTCATATCAACATACTAACGAATATTGATATGATCAGAGACGGTTGGTGCCCGCTCGTGGAGTGGATCATCCTGCTCCGATCTCGCCGTCAGGCGGCGGCGATCTCGGCGGCCAGATCACCCGGCACTGGCATCGGCGTCATCAGCCCCGCCGAGACCCGCCCGGTATTGCCCTCCGGGTAGCGGCCCAGCGCAGAGCCGGGGGCGGCCACGATGATCCGCACCACCTGACCGAGCGCCTCGCGGCGGTCGTGCTGACGCAGGGCCAGCCGGAACATCGCCACATGATTACGGGTGTGCAGCCACGGATACGGCTGCGAGACGATGTGCGCGCGCTCGAGGTGCGCCCATCGCGCCTGCGCCTCACCGGTACTGGACGCGGCGCTCATCTCCCGCTCGTACAGGGCGCGAATCGCGTCGGTCAACTCTGTCATCTCAGTTCCCTTCCACTCAAAACGAATTCGGCGGTCAGCAGCAACCGCTGTCGTCGGCGTCCGGACACAGCGCCGGATCGACGGCGAGCACCAGATCGAGCAGATCGCCGAGGGCATGGCCGATCCGCGGATCCGCCAGTTCGTAGCGGGTCCGCCGGCCCTCCGGCACGGCGACCACCAGCCCGCACCCGCGCAGACATGCCAGGTGGTTCGACAGGATCTGCCGGGACACCCCGATCTGGTCCGCCAGCTCGGACGGATATCCGGGTTGCCCTTTCAGGCTCAACAGGATTCGGGTGCGCGTCGCATCCGACAATGCGTACCCGAACCTGGAGAGTGCATCTGCGTGCGTTACGGTGTCCACGGCCCCAACTATACAGAAATTCCTGAATTCAGAAAGGGATGAATCATAGGAGGATTCGGGAGCGGCATTGGGTGTCAGGTGAGGTGTCCGCCAGCCAGTGCTCTCGCGGACGGACCGGTCGCCGTCTGGCCGTGCATGCGGCGGGGGCGACCCGCCGGTTTCGGATCTCTTGGGCGATGCCGAGGGATGAAAAAGCCGTATCGGTAACGCTGTTGTGCTCGTGGGGGTCATGTGAAACAAGTGGATAGCGACACAGAAGTGAAGGAAATGCATTAGCGTTACGGCGTGTCGTCTTGACTTGTCGCGTCGGCGCGTTCATCTCCACTGGGTGCCCGGCGCGACTGCACCGAAGGGACCTGCGATGCGCGGTATCACCACAGCAATGCTGACTACCTGCATGAGAAGGCTGCCCGCACTGGCGCTGGGGGCCTCGACGGCTGTGGTCGCGGTGGTCATCGCAGCGCCGTCCGCCTCCGCCGATACTCCTGGCGACGCGGACTCGCCGTCCGTGCTCGCCGCGACGCTGGCCGACGCGGTCACCATGGCCACCGACGCCGCGCAACCGGACGTGGTGGTGGTCGATCCCAGCCGCTGGCAGACCGTCGCGAACATCGCGGCCACAAGTCTGAACAATGCCGATGCCAGCGGCTCGTCCGGCGACACCCGGAACCTGCTCGCCGGATGTCTGAGTGAATTCGCCGCCACCGGATCTGCCGCATCCGATGTGCTCGGCTCCTGCGCCGACGAACTCGGCGCCGTCGACGGCGGCATCGCCCCCCGACTGGTTGCCGCACTCGAACTCGGTGACGTCTCCGAATCCGCAGGCCCCGGCTCGTTCGACCACACCCCCGCCGCTGACGAGGCATCATCGGACTCGGAGCCCGCCGAGGACACCGCACCGAAGCCGGTCGAGGACGAGGCCACCGGAACTGGGGAGGCAGGCACCACCACCGAGGAGCAGAGCGAGCCCACCGACCCCACCGGTGTCGAGGCGCCCTCACCCGAGGGACCTTCACCGGAGGCGAACGCGGGCACCGCCGCCGCGACCGGCGAGCGAGAGGCCGATGCCGCCGCGACGCCGGCCCCGCAGCGGCCGCGCACCTGGAATCGCCCCGGGACCAAGGAATTCGTGGCACCCAGCGCGGGCACCGTCACCTCCACCATGGGGGATGGGCGCGGCCACGAAGGCATCGACATCGCCAACACACTGGGTGCCCCGATCGTTGCCGTCGCGGACGGTGAAGTCATCGACGCCGGCCCGGCCCAAGGGTTCGGGTTGTGGGTGCGGATCCGGCATGACGACGGCACCATCACCACCTACGGGCACAACAACGACAACCTGGTCGAGGTGGGGGAGCGGGTCAAGGCCGGACAGCAGATCGCCACCGTCGGCAACCGCGGCCAGTCGACCGGTCCGCACCTGCACTTCGAAATCGAAGACTCGGACGGGGAAATCGTGGATCCGGTCAAGTGGCTGGCCAAGCGCGGTGCCTCCATCGTCGGTCTCGACTGATCGGGCCTGCTCCTGTTCTCCCCACCCGGAGGGAACGCTCGGCCCCAGCCGCGCAGTCGCATCGCAGTGTGGAAAGGGATGGTGGTCGGTGATGATCGACGTCGAGGGCAGCATCGTCATCGACCGCCCCGTCGGGGAGGTCTTCGACTTCGTCGCCGATCAGACCAACGCACCCCGCTGGCAGAACGGACTCGAGCAGGTCCGCCGGGTCACCGACGGACCGCCCGGGGTGGGCACCAAGCATGTTGTCGTCCGCAAGTTTCTGGGCCGGCGGCTGGAACTGATCAACGAGTACGCACACTTCGAGCCGAACGTGGAGATCACGTTCACCGGTGCGTCCGGCCCGGGCCGCTTCGAGGTGACGTACCGGACCGAGGAGACCGCCGAGGGAACCCGGCTGAGCTGCCACATGCGGATGGAGCAGAAGGGGCTGTTCGCCCTCGCTGACCCGGTGGTGGCCGCGAGCCTGCGGCGGGACTTCGCCGCCAACCTGCGAAACCTCGAGGCTCTGCTCGAAACCCGCGCCGAGTAAGGCCGCGTCCCTGTGTGGTCAGGTCAGGGCGCTGCCGGCCTGCCATTGCTCCCACGGGACGGACCAGTCGCCGTTCTGCCACAGCTCGAGCGGGGCGCCGCCGGTGTTGCGGACCTCGACGATGTCGCCGGGGACGGAGAAGTCGTAGAACCAGCGGGCGTTGTCGGGGCTCAGGTTCAGGCAGCCGTGCGAGACGTTGGTGTTGCCCTGCGCCCAGATGGTGTCGGCGAGTTCGTGGAGGTAGATGCCGTCGTTGCTGATGCGGGTGGCGTAGTTGATCGATTCCTTGTATCCGAGGCGGGAGTTCACCGGAAGCCCGTAGGTGGAGGAGTCCATGATGACCGGGTTGGCTTTGTCGATGACGGTGTAGATGCCCGGTTGGGTCCAGAACGAGAGGGTCTGCCCGCCCACGACTTCGGTGCCGCCCCGGCCCATCGACGTCGGCATCGTGCGGACCACTTCGCCGTTGTCGGTGACGGTGACCTGTTTGGTGGTGTCGTCGGCGACGGAGATGTGGGCGTCACCGATGGTGAACGAGGTGGTCGCGTCCTCCTGGCCGAAGAGGCCTTCGCCGAGCGCGATGCCGTAGACGTTGGCACGGACGGTGACCTGGGTGCCGGGCGCCCAGTAGTTCTGGGGTCGCCAGTGCACGTTCTGGACGTCCGCCCAGTACCAGGAGCCGGTCACCGGGGATGTGGTCTCCACGTGCAGGGCTCTTTCGGCGGCGGCGCGGTCGGTGATCGGTTCGTCGAAATGGGTGACGATCACGATGCCGACGCCGAAGGTGCCGCCGTCGGCGAGCAGGTTCCCGCCGCTGGTGACGAAGGTGGGTTTGGTCTGGTTGCCGGGGGTGACCGTGGAGAACGTGCTGGTCTTCTCGCTCGGGACACGCTGGTCGCCGACCGCGGTGACTGCGAGGGTGTAGGTGCGGCCGTAGCCGAGGGGTACTCCCGGTTTCCAGGACAGGCGATCGGGGGTGAAGATACCCTCGACCACCCGTCCCTCGTCGTTGGTCATGGTGACCGTCTCGAGGGTGCCACCGTTTGTGCTCACCGCTACCGGGTCCGTGGGGTTGACCGCGGCGGCGCCGTCGGCCGGGGACACGGTGATCTCCGGTCCCGGCGGCGGTGTGGCCGGTCCTGCAGGTTGGTCGGTGGAGGGTGCGCAGGCGGCGGCGAGAGCGAGCAGCAGGACTGCGAGGACAGCGGCGAGGTGACCGGGGCGGCGACGGGCGTGCATGACAGTGATTCTCCCGTGCGGAAGGGTCCGGGCGTGTGCAGTCGCTGTGCGACGGCGGTCACCAGGGCAGTTCGCGGCAGCGGCCTTCGCCCTCGGCGGGTTCGACCTGCAACGTGGCGTGCTCGAGGTCGAACTTCTCCGCGAGCAGTGTCTGCGCCGAGGCGAGTACGGCGGTCGGGTCCGCGCCGCGTTCGGTGATCAGGTGCGCCGACGCCACCTCCATGCCCGAGGTCAGCGTCCACACGTGCAGGTCGTGCGATTCCTTCACTCCGGGCAGGGTTTCCAGGGCGTGGCCGATCGCGTCGACGTCCACGCCGGCAGGGGCGTGCTGGAGCAGGATGCGGATGGCGTGGCGGCCGAGGTTGAACGCACGCGGCAGGACGAACAGGCCGATGGCGACACCGATGATCGGGTCGGCGTACCGCCACCCGAACAGCAGGGTGAGCAGTCCGCTGACCAGTACCCCGATCGAGCCGAGCATGTCGGCCATGACCTCGAGGTAGGCGCCGCGGACGTTGATGGACTCCTTCGCGCCGCTGCGCAACAGCAGGAACGCTATGACGTTCATGGCCAGCCCGACCAGCGCGACGATGACGACCGGCAGGCCCGGCACCTCGGGCGGATCGTCGAGTCGCCCGGCGGCCTCGTAGAGGATCCAGCCGGCGACCCCGAAGAGCAGGACCGCATTGAACAGGGCGGCGAATACCTCCGCCCGGTACATCCCGAAGGTACGCTCGGGCCGGTTGTGCGCCTTGTTCGCCAACGTGATGGCGATGACCGCCATCAGAATGCCGAGCACGTCGGTGAACACGTGCGCCGAATCCGACAGCAGCGCCAGCGATGACGTCGACAGGCCCACCGCGACCTGGGTGACGAAGGTGACCAGTCCGAGGGCGACGGCGATCCAGAGCTTGCGCAGGTGCTTCCCGGAGGCGCTCGTCGCGTCCGCGGGCGAGATCCCGTGGCCGTGGCCGTGTCCCTGACCCATGACAGCGTGTCCTTTCGTTGCAGCGTCAGCCCGGATCATATTGTCATATGCGCATATATTCAATCGGGAGGGTGTTCGGTGCCGCACCCTCGTCAACTAACCTGCATAGTATTTCGGCGGCGGTGCACAGGCGATGAGCTGGCTCGACCGGAACTCCACAGACCAGGAAGGCCCTCTTTCGCGTGAGTGCAGTAGATGACCCCAGCGCCCCCGGGGAGCGGGCCCGCAGGCGCACCCTGCCGCAGATCCTCGGCTGGGCGGCGATCGCGGCCCTCGTCGCCGCCGCGCTGGCGCAGCTGTCGACCACCGAGGCGCTGCGCCTGTTGGGGTTACCCGATCCCGGCACGCTCACCACCTACGGGCTGCCGGCGGTGATGGCATTCGGGGAGGCGTGTGCGGTGGTCATGGTCGGCTCCGCCCTGCTGTCCACGGCGCTGGTGCCACCACAGCCCTCCGGGGTCCTCGACGTCGACGGGTATCTGGCGATGCGCACCGCCGGTGTCGCCGCCGCACTGTGGGCGCTGAGCGCGGTCGCGCTGGTGCCGCTGACCCTGTCGGACAGTTCCGGGCAGACTCTCGCCGTGGTGTTCGCCGACCCGGGCCCCTTCGTCCAAGCCGTCACCGACCTGGAGGTCCCGAAGGCGTGGGCGTGGACCTGCCTGCTCGCCGTGGTGGCCGCGATCGCGGCCCGGCTGGTGCTGCGTCACAAGTGGACCCCGGTGGTGCTGGCGCTGGCGGTGATCAGCGTGCTGCCGCGCGCCCTGTCCGGGCACTCGGCCTCGGGCGGCTCGCACGACGTCGCCACCAACAGCCTCCTCTTCCACATCGTTGCCGCCGCGCTGTGGGTGGGCGGGCTGGTGGCCCTGGTGTTGCACGCCCGCCGCCGCGGCGCGCGCCTCGATATCGCGGTCCGCCGGTTCTCGGCGCTCGCGCTGGGCGCCTTCACGGTGATGGCGGTCTCCGGGGTCATCAACGCCGCCGTGCGGCTCCCGATCACCGACCTGGTGACGAGCACCTACGGGGTACTCGTCCTGGCGAAAGTCGCCGCCCTGGTACTGGTCGGGTTCGCGGGCTGGCGCCAGCGCACCGTCGCGGTCACCGCACTCGAGAACGATCCCGAGGACCGGGCGGAGTTCGTGCGGCTCGCGGTGATCGAATCGGTCGTGCTCGCGGTCACCGTCGGCATCGCCGTCGCGCTGGGGCGCACCCCGCCGCCGGCCGGCGAGCGCCGCGAACCCACCCCGCTCGGGGAAACCCTCGGCTACGACCTGGGCGGCGCGCCGTCCGCCGGCCGCATGCTTCTGGATTGGCGGTTCGACCTGATCTTCGGGACCGCGGCGCTCGTGCTGGCGGCCGCCTATCTGCTCGGCGTTCGGCGCCTGCACGCGCGGGGTGACCGGTGGCCGGTGGGCCGGACGGTGTGCTGGGTTCTCGGGTGTGTGGTGCTGCTGCTGGCCACCTCGTCGGGGCTCGGGCGATTCGCGCCGGCGGTGTTCAGTGTCCACATGGGCGCGGTGGCCGGGCTGGCGATCATCGCGCCGCTGCTGCTCGCGCTGGGGGCGCCGCTGACCCTGTGGTCGGCGGCCGCGCGCCGCGGCGCCGACGGTGTGCCCGGGATGTGGGAGTTCTCCCGGCAGCTCTATCTCAGCGCCCCGCTGCGGCTGCTCACCCGCCCGGCGGTGGCGCTGACCCTGCTGTTCGGCGGGTTCTACGTGTTCTACCTCGGTGGGATCTACGGCTCGCTGGACGGATCGCACACCTGGCACGTGGTGTCCAACGGCTACTTCCTGGTCGCCGGGTTCGTGTTCTTCTGGGTCAGTGTCGGCCCGGACCCGACACCGGCCGCCGCCTCCACCCGCACCCGGCTGATCACGGCGGTCGCCGGGCTCGCCGCCTACGCCGGCTTCCTACTCCTGGTCGCCCGCGCCGACAGCGTCATCGCCGCCGAGTACTACACGATGTTGCGCCGCGGCTGGTGGGACGACCTCGCCGCCGATCAACGGCTCGGCGCCGCGATCGGGGCGGGCACCGGGGCGGTGGCACTGGCGTTCGCGGTCGTACTCGCCGCCGCCGCGGTCACCGCGCCGCGCCGCGGCCGCACCGCGGCGCGCCGATGACGTAGAGACGCTGATCAGCCAGTGCACGAACACCGCCGCCCCGGTGACCCGACCTGCAGTGCCAGCCGCTACCAGCGGGCGAAGTGGGTCCCTTGTTCGGGTTGACCTTCGACTCGAATAGAAGGTTTACCGTGGCCATATGGCCGAGCTGCTGATCTCCGAATTGTCGCGCCGCAGCGGTGTCCCCGCGACGACGCTGCGCTATTACGAGCAGGTCGGCGTCCTGCCCGCCGCCCGCTCGCACTCCGGATACCGCCTCTACGACGAGCACGCCGAACAGCGGCTGCGGCTCATCTCCGCGGCCAAGCGACTGCAGATGCCGCTGCTCGAGATCGTCGAGCTGCTGACAGTGTGGGAGGAGGACGCCTGTCGGTCGGTGCGATCGCACCTGCGACCCGCCCTCGATGCCCGGATCGCAGAGGCCGCCACTGGGATCGCCGCACTGACCCGGCTGCACACCGAACTCATCGCCGCGCGGGAGCGGCTCGACTCGCTACCCGATCGCGACGACCGGTGCAACCCTCGGTGCACCGTTCTCCTCGAACCCGTCACCGTGCAGGGACCGGACTCGGCCAAGACCGATCGGCCGATCGCCTGAACCCTCGACGGCGGCGACTACCGCACCCGGATCGCCGCCTGGAACACCCTCCTCGACGGATGCCCCCGCGAGGAGGTGGATACCGGGGTCCGGGTCACCGTGCCCTCCGAGTCCGCTGCCGAGCTCGCCGGGTTGGTCGTGGCCGAACAACACTGCTGCGCCTTCCTTGACTTCATCCTCGCCTTCGACCGCGGCACCGTCGCGCTGACGATCACCGCCCCATCCGATGGGCGGGCCCTGATCGACGACCTGATCACCCCGACGGCGCCGTGACCGCGGTCCGTCCAGTCCAGATACTGAAAACCAGGAATGTCTCGGGCGAGTGCTGATGGTCCCGCCCTCGTCTGGAACGTGCCCGGCCGGCTACATCAAGGTGGGGTCACCGGTGTCTCCGGGTCCGACGGCCTCAATGGATCTATCGGTGCCGGTGGCGTTTCGGTCTCGTCGGGCAGGGTGGTCGCCGGCGGTTCGGTGGTCGGTCGCGGTTCGGTGGTGGGGGTGGATTCGTCGGGATCCGTCGTCGGTACCGGATTCGACTCGGGTATAGGCGCCGGGGCCGGGGCCGGGGCCGGAGAGGGAACCGAGGAGAGAGACATCGTTTTCCGAGTCGAGGGTTCGATGGTGGTGTCGACGAAGTCGATTACCGGGTGGATCGATGTGGGCAGGGTGGGTGGGATGGGCGGGGCGGTGACTGCCACCATGCGGGGTATCGGCGTCACCGGATTCGCTGTGAGGGCCACCGTCGCCGGCGCCGCCGGGACGGTTGCGGCACTCGCCGAGGGAACGGGTGCCGGTGCAGCGCGTTCGACCAGCCGGAAGCCGTGCTGGGACGGGGGTGGACTTGCCACGACGGTGTCGTCGTGGCGCGCGTTGGATCCGACGTTCGAGGCGTACCAGGGCACGATGAGTGCGACCGCGGCGAGCACGACCGCCGCGACGACACGAAGGTTACCGCCCCGGCCTCGTCGAACCGTGTGCCCCGGTGGGACGATCGGGTATCGCGATGCGGCCGCGAGCAGTGCGGCGCCCCGGGCGGAAACACTGCCTGGAAACGGCGGGCAGGTCACTGGTGCGCCCAGGCCCTCGAGCCGCTCACGCAGCCCGGGGGGCGTCTCGGCGCCGGTGAGCAGGACCAGGTCCAGATCGGAGGTGTAAAGACCTGCGGCGTCCAGACAGTCGGCGACGAGTTCGAGCGCCGAGGTCAGTTCGTCGACGGTCGGTTGGCTCCGGTGGCTACCGAACTCCGTCGAACGCAGCGGCCGTCCGACGATGGGATCGGATCCGTCGTTCGTGCCGCCCGATACGATCGTCAGGTCCAGGCTGTCGGCACCGAGGTCGCAGACGAGCGCGACACCGTCGGAGAGTGGCCCATGCTCGGCTTCGAACCAGGCGAGCGCCGCGACGGGTTCGGGAACCAGTCCGACTCGGGCCAGCCCGGCCCGGTCGAGCGCGGCCCGTAGTTCGCCGACGGCGTGGGCTGAGTGCACCGCCGGGTGGGCAAGCACGACGGGGGTGTCTTCCGCGACATGGGTTTCGGCGATCACACAGTGCGCGGCGGCGGCGACCAGGTCCTGCGCGGCGTAGCGGCGCCCGTCGCCTGCAACGAGCACATCGCCGAGACGGTGCGCGAATTCGGAGAGCACCCCGGCGCCGTCGGGTGCGTCACCCAGGCGCACGGTCGAGTCCGGTCCGAGTGTCAGCGTCGACCGGCGCGTGAGCAGCGATTCGGTGGGGTGATCCGCGCTCGCGGTCGCGGCGACCGCGTACGCCGTCCCGATGGTCACGCCGACACCTAGTGTCATCGTGGTGTCCCCGTCATTGTGCGGCCCGCAGGCGGCCGAAGACGCCGTCCTTCTCGTCGGCGGGGCCGGCGGTGAAGTAGAGCGAGTTGCTGTCGCCGAGGCTTTCTCCGTTGCCGAACAGCAGCCCCCACAGCCCCTCCACGCCGAGAACCGCACCGGATTCGTCCCGGACGTAGTCGATGAAGGCGCCGGTGGTGTCGTCGAATGCGGCGATGTGTCCGGCGCCCCCGAAGTTGCCGACCAGGATGCTGCCGCTGAGCGCCCCGAAGTCCGCCGGGGCGACGGCCACGCCCCACGGTGAGTTGAGGCGGCCGCCGTCGTCGAGCACCCGCACGAGGTTGCCGGCCCGGTCGAATTCGGCGATCTTGCCGCGGTCCGGGCGGTCGCCGGCCGCGACCTCTTGTTCGGCATCCAGCGAGTCCTCCTCGCCCGCATCGAATTCGCGGCCATCGGCGGAGTCCTCGGCGGCCTTGGTGACGGCGTAGGTGACGAAGACACGGTCGCCGGCGGTGACGAGGTTGAACGGGGCCGGATCACCCGGCCTCGCCCGCTTACCCGACCCCGGGTCGGCGGGATCGATCGGGTCGCCGGTCGCGAACGGGTTGACGAATCCCTGCGTCGGAACCAGTCGCCAGGACTTGTCGAATTGCCGGATCTGGGGATCGGCGCCGAAGTCGGCCGCCCACAAGGTGTCGTCGCGGCCCGAGGCAAGCGCGAGGCCGAAGAAGTTCATCCCCGCGGGGCCGCCGTCGAACATCTGCAGCGCGGGTCCGTCGCGGCGGACGATCCGACCGTCGGCGCCCTGTTCGGTCCAGCCGGCGATGCGACCGGTGTCGGTGGCGAAGAGGAATCGGGAGGACCCGGCGAGCAGCTCGGGGTGCCCGTCGACGTCGACGGGTTGTCCGGTGACGGCGAAGCTGTCGGAGGCCAGAGGTGCGGGGTTGAACGCCACGCCGGTGATCTTCCCGCCGCCGGTGTCGGAGGTGTCGGAGTCGGTGCCGGGGACGGTGACCTCGTGCAGTGCGTCCTGGTGCAACGGGCGCAGCGCCGGGTTGGGTGAGGCGCTCACGTCGCCGACGAACTCGAACGAGGTTCCGCCGCCGCCGACCCAGAAGTGTCCGCCTTCGCCTTGCGGGCGGATCGCGATACCCCAGGCGTTCACCATCTCGGGGAAGGTGGCCGCGGCGCCGTACGAGTCGTTGCTCGCCACGAGCGTCGCAGCGGCATAGCGGTTGCCGGGCAGCGACTCGGTGTCGGCGGCCGGGGCGGCGGGGCTGCATCCGGTCGCGCCGAGCAGCAGCGCGGCGAGGGGTCCGGCGCAGGTGATCGAGAAGCGACGTGGTGGGTGGTGGGGCATGGCAGTTCCTTTCGAGATCTCCGGTGCCGCACAAGGGTCGTGTCGGTCCGGGGAAGGGCAGTCGAGATGGCAGGAAGAGGTCAGTGTTCGGCGTTCCAGAAGCCGATCCATACCGCTGTCCACCAGCAGATCTGGGAGACCGAAGCGGTGGCCGCCCCCCAGATGGTCAGGGTGGGTGCGAGCGAGACGGTTGCGGCGCGGGCCATGCGCCGGCTCAGGATCAATGCCTGCAGACCGTTGAGGGTCAGGATCAGCACGCAGGGGACCTTGATCCGGGTCAGGGTCGAGGCGAGATTCGGTTCGAGCAGCGCGCCGCTGGCGACCAGCCCGGCCAGACCCAACCAGATCGGCAGGTGCAGGCGGTGTGCTCCGGCGATCGCCTCGGCGAGGGTCGATCTGCCCGACACCCACACCAGCACCAGATAGTCGGCGATCAGGACGCCACCGAAACCGAGCACGAGGGACGCCAGGTGCACGAACAGCGCCGCCGTGTGCAGCACGGGATCCACGGTGACGTGCGCCGAGATCCACAGCACCACCGTCAGGGTCGCGGAGGCGAGCACTCCGGCGACTGCAATGGCCCACCAGGAATCATGCAGGGCCAGTGGTCGGTCCGGCTCACTTGCCAGCATCCGACGTGTACCCGTGTCGACGGCGCGTGACGACGGGAGGCCCCGGTCCTCACCCCAGATGATCCTGGCGGTCCGCGCCTGCCGCGTCGGAAGTGGGGTCACCGGTGACCGGAGGGTCGGCGCGGTGGGGGACGAGGTCCCGGGGTCGGCGGTTGGCGAGTCGGTGGTGGAGGGGGAGGTGTTCTGCATCGGTGAGTCCGGTTCTGGTGAAGAGTGCGCGAACGGAGATCCGCGCCGACTTGGTGCGGTTGGTGGCGCGCGCTGCCCCGGACGCCG
The DNA here is from genome assembly GCF_000010805.1 of Rhodococcus opacus B4. Taxonomy (NCBI): domain Bacteria; kingdom Bacillati; phylum Actinomycetota; class Actinomycetes; order Mycobacteriales; family Nocardiaceae; genus Rhodococcus; species Rhodococcus opacus. The sequence goes on from NC_012520.1 coordinate 257,312, forward strand.
TGACCCGATGGGGAGTGGTGTGCGAACTACCGCACTGCCACGTTCGACCCCTCGAAGTCGTTGCTTCGCAGGCGTGTTCGGTCCGTCGTTGACCGGTCGGCGATGTGGGGGTCGCGATCGATCTCGTCCTGGGGACGAGTGCTCATGGTCACGATCGCTCCTCCAGACTTCACGGACCCTTCACAGGGTGTAGCTAAGGCTGCCCTTTGCTGATTGGCGATCTAAGTAAAAATGTTCGGATACCCGAAGTCAATTGATGTGACAGCGAACACACCGTGGTGTCCGATTTTCCCGGCCGCTCCGACCGCCCTTTCGGCCCACAACGAACGGAGATCCCGAACCCTTTCCGGGTCGGGGGTCTCTTCATTCGGGCACGTGAAGGACGGGGAATGTCCTCGTGGACTGTCAGGTTCGCGTCGTGATTGGTGCCCTCTATACCGGAACCCTGTTCGCGCCGACCGTGGACCGCGACCTGCCAGGGCAAGGCTTCACACACCGGACCGGCGACGTCGTCACCATCCGTAGTAAGCACTCGGCGCCCCGATCGACGAGGTCGGTGCCACGGAGACCCTGCCCGAATAGTCCCTCGGATTAGGCCGCCTCCTCGCCTATACCTCGCCGGCCGCCTGACCGCGTTCGTGCCTCCACCCCCACCCTCCCACCGCGGTGCCGGTCCCCGCCGCCACCGCGTAGACGCCTGCCCGGTCCTGGATGATCGGTCGAGCCGCCGCCTACTGGCACCGCGTCGACCATCATCGCGTGGGGGAAGCTTTCACAGGTCGTACGCCACGGCCTTCCCGAGAACGCGGATGCCGACACGGTCGCCGGGGGTGAGGGCGGTGGCGCCGAAGCGGCGGACGGTGACCCGTTCGGGCACCTCCCCGTCCCCGGTGTCGAGGCGGATACCGAGCAACATCTCCGACCCCAGATAGTCGACGTCGACGACCGTCCCGGATACACCGGCACCATCGGTGGTCACCTCGATCTGCTCCGGCCGCAACATCACTCGGGCGCTCCCGTGGACGCCGTTCGAGGCCACGGCCACGTCGCCGAGGGCGCAGCGGGCGCGGCCGCCGTCGACGTGCGCCGACAGGACGACGGCGTCGCCGATGAACTCCGCGGTGGGGACGTCGATCGGGGTGGAATAGATTTCGCGTGGGGTACCGATCTGGGCGAGCCGGCCCGCACTCATCACCGCAACCCGGTCGGCGAACGACAGCGCCTCGGGCTGGTCGTGGGTGACGAGGATGGTGGTGATCGCGGCCTTCGCGAGGACGTCGGCGACGATCCTGCGGGTGTTCGCCCGCAGGCCGGCGTCCAGTGCGGAGAACGGCTCGTCGAGCAGCATGAGTTCGGGTTCGCGGGCCAGTGCCCGCGCGAGTGCCACCCGCTGCTGCTGCCCGCCTGAGAGCTGGTCGGGTCGCCGGGACGCGTACGACGAATCCAGCGACACCATCTCGAGCAGCTCGGCGATCCTCGCCGGGGTGCGGGCCCGGCGGGGCAGCCCGAACCCGACATTCGCGCCGACCGTGGCGTGCGGGAACAGCGCACCGTCCTGGGCGACGTACCCCACCGACCGCCGGTGCGCGGGCGTCCAGCCACCGCCCGCGACGACCCGGCCGGCCAGTGCGATGGTGCCGGCATCGGGCTTCTCGAAGCCGGCGATCAGGCGGAGCAGGGTGGTCTTGCCGCAACCGGACGGTCCGACGATCGCCGTCGTGGATCCGGCCTCGACGGCGAATGCGACGTGCCGGAGGATCGCCGCGGCGCCGAACGACTTGTCGAGTCCGTCCACTTCGAGTGCGTATGTCATAGTCCCGCTACCTTTTTCGACTGGGAGAAGAGCACGTAGGTCATGGGCAGCGACAGCACGATCATGATCAGCGCGTACGGTGCGGCGCCGGCGTAGTCGATCTCGCTGCTCAGCGACCAGAACTGCATGGACAGGGTGCGGGTGCCGGTGGGCGCGAGCAGGAGGGTGGCGGTCAGCTCGTTGACGATCCCCAGGAACACCAGGGCCCCGCCCGCCGCGGTGGCCGGGGCGGCCAGCCGCAGCGTGACCCGGACGAAGGCCGACAGCGGTGAGAGACCCAGCGACTGCGCCGCCTCCTCGAGCCCGACGGGCGCCTGCGCGAGACCGGCCCGCAGGTTCACCAGCGCACGCGGCAGGAAGAGCAGCGCGTAGCCCGCGATCACGACGGCGACGCTCTGATAGAGCGGATGGAGGTAGCGGATGGAGACGGTGACCAATGCCAGTGCCACCACGATGCCGGGCAGCGAACTCGAGATGTAGGTGCCGCCCTCGAGGAAGCGGCTGAACCGGCCGGGGTGGCGGATCGAGATCCAGGCGATCGGGAAGGCGACTACACACGTCACGACGGCGCCGGCGATGCCGAACCCGAGAGTCTGCACCAGCGCGGACGCGACGGCGTCCCATTCCCAGACCGCGCTCCCGCCGATGACGAGCCACCGCACGACACTGACGACCGGGACACCGACGGACGCCGCGATCAGCACCCCGAGGAACAGAAGCACGATCGGTGAGTACCGCCAGCCGAGTTCGGCGGGCACGGCCCGGCGGGCCGCACCCGACCCGATCCGGGCGTATCGGGCGCTGCCACGGACGACCGATTCGATCACCAGCAAGGTGAGGCAGAGCAGCACCAGGACACCGGCGAGCATGGTCGCCGCGGTTCCGTTGAACGTCGACTGGTACTGCTCGAAGATCGCCGTCGTGAACGTGTCGAACCTGATGAACACGAATGCGCCGTATTCGGCGAGCAGGTGCAGCGAGACCAACAGTGCCCCACCCGCGATGGCCAGCCGCAGCTGCGGCACCACGACGCGGAAGAACACCGCCCACGGCCCCACACCGAGGGCCCGCGCCGATTCCTCGACGGCCGGATCCAGCCGGCGCAGTGTCGCGGCCGCCGGAATGTAGACGAGAGGGAAGTACGAGAGGGTCGCGATGAGAACACCGCCGCGCAGCCCGCCGAGGGAGGGAATCGCCGTCACCCAGGAATAGCTGTTCACGAACGCCGGAACAGCCAGAGGCACCGCGAGAAGCACCGCCCACACCTTCGCACCCGGCACCCGCGTGCGCTCGACGAGCCAGGCGGCGAGGACGCCGAGGACGACACAGATCGGCACCGTAACCACGACCAACAACACGGTGTTCGAGAGCAATTCGCGTACCCGCGGGCGGAACAGCAGCGCCGACGCGGTGTCCCAGCCCGTCGCGATGCTCTGCACCATCACGTAGCCGAGCGGAATGAACGACGCGGCCACCACGATCACCGCGGCGACCGCCAATGGGAAGGGCAGGTGCGGCCGGGCGGTCGGGCGACGCGCCGTGGCCGCGTCGCCCGACCGCACGCGGCCGATCAGTGCGAGATTCAGAGCAAACCGGCTTCCGTCATCAGCTCGGTGACCTGCGGGCTGTTGAGCTTCGCAGGGTCGACCTGCGGGGCCTGCAGTTCAGCGAGGGGAACGAGCTTCGGGTTCGCCGGCACGCCACTGCCCACCGTGTACTCGAACGACGTCCCGGTCTGCAGGACCTCCTGCCCCTTCTGACCGGTGACGAACTTCAGGAACTGCTGCGCCGCATCCTGCTTCGTGCTGGACTGCAGGACGCCACCACCGGAGACGCTGACGAATGCTCCCGGATCCTCGTTCTTGAAGTAGTGGAGAGCGACGTTGTTGCTGTTCTCTCCGGTCTTGGCCTGATCACCGAACCAGTAGTAGTGGTAGATCACACCGCCCGGGATTTCGCCGGCGTTGACGGCCTTCATCACCGTGCCGTTGCCCTTGTAGGTGCGGACGTTCTCCTTCATCCCGGCCAGCCACTGCCGGGTGGCGTCCTCACCCTTCAGCTCGAGCAGTGCGCTGACGATGGCCTGGAAATCGGCCCCCGACGGGGACGCCGCCCAGCGGTCCTTCCACGCGGGATCCTGCAGGTCGAGCAGCGACTTCGGCAGCTGGTCTGGCAGCATGTCCTTGTTGTAGGCGAAGACGGTGGAACGGGCCGCGATGCCGGTCCACTTGCCGGACGACGGCCGGTACTGGCCCGGGACCTGGTCAAGGACATCCCGGTGCACGTCGGCGAAGAGCCCGGCGTTCTCCACCAGCGTCATGGCCGGGGAGTTCTCGGTGAGGAACACGTCGGCCGGCGACTGGTCACCCTCGGCCACGAGCTGGTTGCCGAGTTCGGTGTCACTGCCGTTGCGCAGTTCCACCTCGATGCCGGTCTCCGCTGTGAAGGCGTCGGCCCATTCCTGGGTCAACGATTCGTGCTGGGCGTTGTACACGGTGATCTGGTTGGCGGCGCCGGAGTCGGTGCCGTTGTCCGAACCGGAATCCGAGCACCCCGCCACCGTCAGCACCGCGGCGGTGGCGAGCGCCACCCCCGACATCAGTCCGATCCGCATCCTCATCGTCCGTCCTCTTCCGCAGCGGGACCTCTTCCAGCCGTCTCCAGGAAAATGATGCTACTTGCAGGATTGGCAAACCTAACCATTCGGATTTGGTGGACTGAGCGGAGGTTGGGGCGTCGGCCCGTCTGGGTGAGAAGGGAAGGAAGGACCCGGACCGGCGGCGTCCAGCGTGGAAGAAGGCTCGCACCGGGTGGACGTGGACGTCCCTGTGTACGAGGAACTGGGTCGGGTGATCCCCACACCGGGACAGCCAATCAACGCCCGAAACCGCCACCCGCACATCGTCGACGTGCGCGGCGAGAATCACCCAACGTCGCTCCTGACATGCCTGTGATCAATGCGCCCGTCGATCGGTGGGCGCTTGTCTCGTTGCCGTGACGCGCAGGTTCGAACCAATAACGATGCGATCCGGTTCCGATCAGATTCCGAACGCACGACGCCGGGCCGTCGGCACAGGCCGAGTACGAATGTCACCGCCCGCCAGTAGAGGATGCCGACCACAATCGATAGCGCCAGCGCCAACCAGGGATGGTCGTCGCGCAGCGGCAGATACACCTGGAAATGTGTCAGGTAGATGTAGAGGGACGCACTCGCCAACACCCCTGCCACTCGGCTCAGCACCATGGGGCAGGGAACGGATTTGAGCCACACCAGCAGGCAGAGCCCACCGACGACGATGATTTCCCGTCGAGTCTCGCCGAAGAAGAACCCGGGAACCGTGGCCACGACCACCGCGGTGACCCAGAGTCGCTGCCAGATGGTCGTCGACTTGGCGGCGGCCCAGCCGAGAGCGAACAACCAGAAGACCACCGACGCGGTCAGGATGCGATTCCGGCTGTCGTCGACATCGACCAGTCCGTACCGGGTGAGCAGGCCGATAGCCACGAACCCCATCGCGAACCAGAACGGGTGCCTGCGCTCGATGCGGTCGACGAGCGGTATGTAGAGCACCGCGGCGAGGACGAGCACGATGTACACGATCGCCTCGACGAACCAGTATCTCCACTCGGCGGACCACCCGTCCGGACCGAAGATTCCGTTGAGCAGGAACGCACTGGTGATGCGGTAGTCCCCGGTGAGGGCGATGACGGATCCGATCCACACCATGCTGGGAACGGCGATCCGGGCGACGCTCCCGAGGGTGTGGCGGACGCGTTCGGTCCGTTCGGCGGTGCCGAGGTGGAACCGGGCGAAGTTGTAGCCGGCGACCCCGAGGAGCACGTGCGCTCCGCCGAGCAGCGTGAACAGGTGAATGTGCGAGCCCGCGATCAGCACGATCGCGACCGCGCGGAGCAGCACGTTGGTTTCCATCCTCCGCCACCGGCGTCGCCGCGGAGCCGGTGCGAAGTCCCCGACAGGCGTGGTGTGCCAGTTCTCGGGGAGGTGGCCGAGCATCTCCTCGAGTCGCAGGGACATCCGCACGTAGGACAGGGAGTCGCCGCCCAGGCTCACGAAGGTGCTGTCGTCGGTGACGTGCGTGCAGTGGAGGATCTCGGCATACAGCGCCCTTACGGCGCCGGTGTCGGGGCCTGTGGTCGATTGCGTGGCCATCGGGGGTTCGGACGCGTGTGCCAGCTCGGCGACGGCGCGGAGGTCGGGTTTTCCCGTCGAGGTCCGCGGAAGCTCGTCGACGGGGAACACCCGGATGGCCGCGACGGGAAGACCCGAGGCCCGGGCGGTCGCGTGCCGGACCGTGTCCACATCGCCGCAGTGCTGGACGGCCACGATCAGTTCGTCCGTGCCGCCCGCGCAGCAGGCCGTCAGCCCGTGCTGCGCGAGGGCCGACTCGACGTGCTGCAGGTCGATCCGCAGTCCGAAGACCTTGGCGAATCGGCTGCGGCGACCGACCACCTCGTACAACGCGTCACCCGTCTGCCGGGCGAGGTCACCGGTCCGGAGTTCGCCGCCGAGGGTGTCACCGAGGCGGAGGTCGTCGGGGGTGTGGGCGTAGCCGAGCATCACGTTCGGCCCCGCGTAGATCAGCTCGCCGGCACCGTCCGGGGCGTCGGCGACCGGTTCGAGCCGGAAGGATCCGCCGGGAATCGGCCGGCCGATCGACTGCGGGTGGGTGGCGGCGAGTTCCGGTGGTAGGTACGCCATCCGGGCGGTCGCCTCGGTCTGCCCGTACATGACGAACAACTCCCAGCCCCGCCGTCGACCCAGATCCGCGTAGGCCCGCACCCGGTCCGGTGCGAGCCGTCCGCCGGCCTGCGTGATGTATCGCAGGTCGGGCAGATCCAGTTCGTCGAACCCGATCCGGTCGAGGAGATCGAAGGTGTAGGGCACACCCGCGAAGCTGGTGCCGCGGTGGGCCTTGAAGAGGTCCCAGAACCCGGGGTCGGTGACCGAGTGGGTCGTGAGGATCAGGGCGGCGCCGCGGAGCAGGTGGCTGTGGATGACTGATAACCCGTAGCAGTAGTGCATGGGCAGCGTAGTCACAGCACGGTCGGTGTCGCGGATGTCGAGGTATTCCGCGATCGACTCGGCATTGGCCTGCACGTTGCGGTGCGAGAGGCGGACGAGTTTCGGTGATCCGGTTGATCCGGAGGTGCTCAGCAGCAGCGCGAGGTCGGGGTGCAGCAGGTGCACGGAGCACTCACGGAGCTCCTCGACCACCGTGCGCCCGTCGGCGCTGCGCACCACCACGTCGGGTCGGTACGCGGCGATCAGGGCCTCGAGGCTGTCGGGATTGTCGCCCGGTGCCAGCAGCACCGGATGCCCGGCGAACAGGGCCGAGAGATAGGTGACGACCAGATCAACCTCGTTGCTGCCGGCGACCAGCACCAGACGACGGGTCCCGCCGAGCCGTGAGGCCTTCCGCTCGACGCGTTCTGCCAGTTCACGGTAGGTGACCGTCTCGCCCGGAGTAATCAGCGCCAGAGAGTCACCGAATCTTCCCAACACGCGCACGAAACGCACACCGAAGCGCTCTAGATGGAAGGACGAGCTGGACACCGACAGAGTCTATAAGGCATGCCGTACCTAATATTCCTGGTAGGGCCGCAGATGCCGTCCGAGGAGCGACAGGCGGACCGTTTCGAACACCGGTCCCAGGCGCGAATTGTCCTGCCGAATTTCGGTCTCTGCCCGAGGTAATTTCAGTCGGCAGCGCCCACCACCGCGCGCACCGAGGGGTGACTGGCGCACGCCCGCGGCGGTCGGGGACCGAACGCCGCCGAATGACCCGGGCCGGGGTGTCCCCGCGCTGGTGGGCGGAGTCAAGCCCCGAATGAAAAACTATGCAAGATAGTAGTAGTGTGTGCGTGTCCGTCATCGTTTCGTTATCTCAACTCCGGCAAGGAACGCGATCTTGGCACGTCACCGCAAGCCCGAACCCGATCTCGACGTGTGCTGGGATCACGAGAACATCACGACGGCCGCCGTGGGTGCGGTGACTTCTGCCCCCGCGGTCGACCCGCACCCGGCCGCCGGCGAGGGACAGGCCGAGACGGGGGAGTGGGCGGCCGTTCCGGCCGCCGCGCCGCACGCTCCGCGGCACCGCCGCGGCGGTGCGCATCGGCAACCCACGCCGGCCCGGCCCGGCGGGCGGGCGATGGTGCTGTCTATGGCCACCGGGGCGCTGCTCGCCGCCGGAACCTCGACCGCGCACGCCGCACCGGCCGACCCGACCCCGCAGGCCTCGGAGGTGGCCCCGCAACCCGCACCCGATCCGATAGCCGCGGCCCTCGCCGCGGTGCCGCAGGTGCTGCAGATCCCCGAGACTGCGGAGCTGTCGAAGTTCACAGATCAGCTGGCGAAGGCACGGGAGCGGGAGGCCGAACGCCTCGCCCGCGAGGCAGCCGACCGGGCCGCCCGGACTCCCCAGGCCACCCCGGGGAGCGGCGGAGGGTTCCTCCGACCGCCGGGAACCTCCATCGCACCGGTCAGTGGAACCCTCACCTCGAACTACGGGGCGCGCTGGGGCACCACCCACTACGGGCTCGATATCGCCAACGACATCGGCACCCCGATCGTGTCGGTCACCGACGGCACCGTGCTCGAGGCCGGACCCGCCTCCGGGTTCGGCATGTGGGTGCGGATCCTGCAGGACGACGGCACCGTCGGCGTCTTCGGGCACATCAACGAAGCCCTGGTCACGGCGGGGCAGAAGGTCCGGGCGGGTCAGCAGATCGCCACCGTGGGCAATCGTGGGCAGTCGACGGGCCCGCATCTGCATTACGAGGTCTGGCAGGCCGACGGAATGAAGACCGATCCGATGGCGTGGCTGCGGGCGCGGGGCATCAACATGACATCATCCGACTGAGTGATCGGACAGATTTTCGGTACGTGAGGAGGACCATGAAGGGACTCGGTGGCCTCGAAGCCGAGGTGATGGACATCCTGTGGTCCTCGGCCGAGCCGTTGTCGGTGCACGATCTGCTCGACACGCTCAGCGAGCGCAAACAGTTGGCGTACACCACGATTCTCACGGTCGTGACCCATCTGCACGAGAAGGGCTGGGTGGAGCGGGAGAAGCGCAGCCGCGCCTACTTCTATTTCCCGGTGCGCTCCCGCGAGGAAGCGACGTCGCAGGCACTGCGGGAATTGCTCGACAGCAGCAACGATTCCGCGGCGGTTCTGCTGCACTTCGCGGGCACGGTCTCCGAGACCGAGCAGGAAGCGTTGCGGCGGGGGCTGCGGAAGGGCCGCAAGAAGTGACCCTCGCGGCCGTGCTGCTGGTCGGCGCTGTCCTCGTGGCGGTCCTGGCCCCACCCGTGCTCGAAACCATGCCGTTCTCGGGGATCCGGCCCAACGTGGTGCTGGCGTTCTGGCTGGCGAGTATGGCCAGTGTGCTGTTCTTCGCGGGCTCGGCGGTGGTCGTCCTCGCCTGGCCGGACCACGCTCCGGCCGAGGGGGTGATCGAGACGATCGTGCGGTGCTTCTCCGCCGTTTCGCACACCGCTGCCCCCTGGATCGGGGCATCGTTGGTCGCCGCGGGCCTGATGGTCGGTGCGGGTGTGGTCGCCCGGGCCGTCTTCTTCGCCCGGCAGCAGTCCGTCTCCCGGTCCCACATGCAGGACTTTCACCGTGATGTGGTCGCGATCGTCGCCCGCACCGAACAGGGCCATGACGACGTGATGTGGCTCGATCATCCACTGCCGATGGCCTATTCGGTTTCCGGGCGTCCCGGTTTCGTGGTGGCGACCGAGGGGCTGTCGTCGAGCCTGAGCGGTGTCGAACGCGACGCCGTTCTCGCCCACGAACGTGCCCATTTGAGCGGGCACCATCACCTGATCGTCGGTGTCGCCGACCTGCTGGCCCGGGTTCTGCCGATGGTGCCGCTCTTCGCCCGGTCTCCGCGGGCGATCAAGACCGTGATCGAGCTGGCCGCCGACGAGCAGGCTGCCCGGGTCACCAGCGCGGCCGTGGTCAGCTCGGCGCTGTCCGTCGTGGCCGATGCCGCCCTGCCGACCCCGGCGTTCACGCTCGGGCTGGGCAACGACATGAACCTGCGCCTGTGGCGGCTGCGGCGGGCGCCGCACACCCGATTCTCCCGGCTGGCGTGCTGCGCGGCGGCCGCCGTGACGGTCACCGTGCCCGCGGTTGTCGCATTGACGGTCGTGTCGGTGACGACCATGACTGCGTGCATCCTGCTGACCTGACACGGTTTTCGCGGATTCCGCGGTGAGGACCCCACCCCCTAAATACTATGTTGCGTAGTAGTTCGGTTAGGCTGTCGACGTCTCATTGATTGCGTTTCGACAGGAAGCGGGCATCTCATGACCGCCATCGCACCCCCACCGGTCGCCACCCGGGCGTATCCCGCCCGCACGGCGCCCAAGGGGTCGTTTGTCTACAAGATGATCACCACGACCGATCCCAAGGTCCTCGGGATCATGTACCTGGTGACCTCGTTCGCGTTCTTCCTGATCGGCGGCCTCATGGCCCTGATCATGCGCAGCGAGCTCGCGGTGCCGGGCATGCAGTTCCTGTCGAACGAGCAGTACAACCAGCTGTTCACCATGCACGGCACGATCATGCTGCTGCTCTACGCGACCCCGGTGGTGTTCGGTTTCGCGAACTACATCCTGCCGCTGCAGATCGGTGCCCCCGACGTGGCGTTCCCCCGCCTGAACGCGTTCAGCTACTGGCTGTACCTGTTCGGGGCGATCATCGCGACCGCCGGCTTCATCACCCCCGGCGGTGCCGCGGACTTCGGCTGGACCGCCTACGCCCCGCTCAGCTCCGCGGTGAGTTCACCCGGGATCGGCGCGGACCTGTGGATCGTCGGTCTGCTGGTCTCGGGCCTGGGCACCATCCTGGGTGGGGTCAACATGATCACCACCGTCGTGTGCCTGCGCGCGCCGGGCATGACGATGTTCCGGATGCCGATCTTCACCTGGAACATCTTCATCACCAGCATCCTGATCCTGCTGGCGTTCCCGCTGCTGACCGCGGCGCTGCTGGCGCTGCTCGCCGACCGCCAGCTCGGCGCCCACATCTTCGACCCCGCCTCCGGTGGAGTGATGTTGTGGCAGCACCTGTTCTGGTTCTTCGGTCACCCCGAGGTGTACATCATCGCGCTGCCGTTCTTCGGCATCGTCTCGGAGATCTTCCCGGTCTTTTCCCGCAAGCCGATCTTCGGGTACACCGGCCTGATCTACGCCACCCTGGCGATCGCGGCCCTGTCCATCGCGGTGTGGGCGCACCACATGTACGCCACCGGCGCCGTGCTGCTCCCGTACTTCTCGTTCATGACGTTCCTGATCGCCGTCCCGACCGGGGTGAAGATCTTCAACTGGATCGGCACCATCTGGAAGGGGCACCTGACGTTCGAGTCGCCGATGCTGTTCTCGATCGGCTTTTTGGTCACCTTCCTCTTCGGCGGCCTGTCCGGTGTGCTGCTCGCCAGCCCGCCGATCGACTTCCAGGTCACCGACAGCTACTTCGTCGTCGCGCACTTCCACTACGTGGTCTTCGGCACCGTCGTGTTCGCCACGTATGCCGGCATCTACTTCTGGTTCCCGAAGATGACCGGACGCATGATGGACGAGCGGCTGGGCAAGTGGCACTTCTGGACGACGTTCATCGGTTTCCACGGCACGTTCCTCGTCCAGCACTGGCTGGGTAACGAAGGTATGCCCCGCCGGTACGCCGACTACCTGCCCTCGGACGGCTTCACGTTCCTGAACTCGTTTTCGACGATCTTCGCGTTCGTCCTCGGTGCGTCGACGCTGCCGTTCGTCTGGAACGTCTTCAAGAGCTACCGGTACGGCGAGGTCGTGACCGTCGACGACCCGTGGGGCTTCGGCAACTCGCTCGAGTGGGCCACCAGCTGCCCGCCGCCGCGGCACAACTTCACCGAGCTGCCGCGCATCCGCTCCGAGCGTCCCGCGTTCGAGCTGCACTACCCGCACATGATCGCCCGCATGCACGCCGAGGCGCACGTCGGACCCGGCCACGGCGGAAAGCACGCCAGCGCCGTGCTCGAGCAAGAACGCCACGCCCCGCTCACCGACGACGCCACCGGTGGCGTCCGCGGCGACCAGGCCCGGTAGGCATCTCGCCGCCGACCACGATTTTTCCCGATCGGAACGCAACCATGACAACACACGCGATACCGCTGCTCACCGTCCCGGCCACGCACGCAGCCACCGCCACCCTGGCGGACTGGCTGATCCGCAGCTTGGCCCCGACCGTCCTCGACGGTGCGGGCATGGTCGAGGACGCCGACGACCTGTGCGCACTGGCACCGATCACCGTCCGGCACCTGGCCCGCCCCCGCAGGCTGCGGAGCCATGAGCGGCAACTGCACCAGATCACCGCCACGATGGAGGAACGGCTTCAGCGGCAGCCACCGCACCCGCCGGCGGCGGTCTTCGCCGACCCGGCCGTCCGGCCGATCCCCGACGAAATCCTCGATATCGCAGCCCACATCGGGGGCACGATCGCCGATGTCGGTAGCCCCGCGGCCGCGCTGGCGAACCGGGCGCTGCACCTCGGGGCGGTCGTGGTCGATGCCGGACTCGGCGCCACCGCACCGGAGCACCTGCGCACACAGGTGACCGAGTCGTACCGCTCGCTGCTGACCTACCTCTGGCACACCGATCCCGACCTGCAGATTCATCTGACGACACCCCGATGACCGCCCCGGTGGGTGCCCGACCGGCACGGGCCGGCCATGACCCCTCACCGGTCATCCGGTTCCGACTCGCACCGCCGATGACAGGACACCGATCATGAGCGACCCCGACGACACTGACCACACCCCCGCGGAGCGGCAACCCGCGGAAGACCCACCGGCGCAGCGCACCTCGTCCTCCTCCGCGCAGACCCCGGGCGAACCCGGTCCGGCCGACGACCGGTCCGCTGCCGACACAGCCCGCCGAGCCGAGCACGATGCGGCCGCCGCGGAACGCAAGATTGCCTCGGCGATCGATCCCGGGGTGCGCGCGATGGCCGTCGCGGTCGGGGTGCTGGTGCTGTTGTTCTCCTTCACCCTCGCGCACACCGGCACCGCGAACGGCTGGGAGGTGCTGGTCAGCGCCGACGACGCCGGGGCCGAAGCCGTGGCCCTCCCGTCCCGCGTCTTCCTCACCCTCGCCGTGGTCTTCGGCGCGGTGATGTCCATGCTCGCCCTGATCACCCGCCTGTGGGTGCTGGCGTGGCTGGCGTTGGCCGGCTGCGCGTTGGCGAGCGTGTTCGGCATGCTCGCGGTGTGGTCCCGTCAGACCGTCTCACCCAATCTTGCGGTCGCCGGCGTCGGTCCCGGCCTGCTCCTGGGCTGGGCGACGGTGATCGTGCTGACGTTCCACTGGCTCAAGGTGGTGTGGGGACGCACCGTCGCCCAGATGGACGCCGAGCACGAACGACGCCGCCGGGCCGCCGACGCCGAGCAGTACGGCGACGGCAACACCGGCCCCGGCGGATTCACACCGAAACTGAAATGAGGATGCGCGGCGCATCGCCCGCCGAACGAGCGCGGGGCCGGCGGCTATCTCGGCGACGATGATGGGCGCGGTTCGGATGCCGCGCTCTCCTCGAGCCGAAGGTCCGGCCGGACACGGCCACCGCGACGGTGCCGGGTGCGGGGAAACCACCAATTCCGCGCGCCGAACAGCCGCATCAGCGCGGGAACCAGAACCAACCGGACGATGACCGCGTCGATGGCCACCGCCACCGCGAGTGCGAGACCGAGCTGCTTGAGCTCCAACACCTCCGCCGTGACGAAGCTCCCGAACACCACCACCATGATGGCGGCCGCGGCGGTGATCGGGCGGGCGGTGTGCGTGATGCCGGCGGCGACCGCGTACTGATTGTCGTGGCTCGAATCCCAGTACTCCCGCATCCGGCCGATCAGGAAGACCTCGTAGTCCATCGACAGCCCGAACAGGATGACGAACACGACCGTGGGCAGATAGACCTGCAGGAAGCCGGTGCTGGTGAAGTCGAGCAGCGACTCGCCGATGCCCCATTGGAAGACGGCCACGGTAATCCCCAGGGCCGCCCCGGTGGCCAGGAGGTTCATCACGATCGCCTTCACCGGCAGTACCAGGCTACGAAACGCCGCCAGCAGAAAAACCAGCGACGAGCCCAGGACCAAGGTGATGACCAGCGGAAGTTTGGCGGTCATTTCGTCGGAGATGTCGATGAATTCGGCGGTGCTGCCCCCGATCAGCACCACCGGTCCGCCGCCGCGCGCTACCTCGGCCGCTTCCGCGCGGAGGTCGCGCACCAGTTCGCCGGCGGCCATGGAATCGAACGGCACCCCGGGGATGGCCGAGATGAGCAGCCGCCCCTGGCTTTCCTGGGCGGGCAGGACCGCATCGACGCGGCCGTCGCGGGCGATGCGGTCGACGAGCTGATCGACTCGGGTGATGTCCTGCGCGGTCAACGGGGTATCGCCGGGGCCGGTGGCGATCATCTCGAGCGGGGACAGCGAGCCCGCCGGGAAATTCGCGGTCAATGCCGCCGCCGCGCGGCCCGAGGGTGCGGTATCGAGGGCGGAGGTCCCCATGTCCAGGCCGTACCGGATCCCGAACAGCGGTATCGCGGCGAAAACCAGGACACCGACGGCCAGAGATCCGAACAGCACGGGACGGGCCATCATCGCGTACGCCCACCGTGCCCACCGGCCCGGCTTTCCCGGATCGACGGGGGCGGCCTCGGCCGGCCGCATCCACTTCGGCAGTGCGCCGCGGCCTACCGCCGGACCGAGTGTGGCCAGCAGCGCCGGCAGCAGCGTCAGGCTGACGATCAGCGTGCTGACCACGGCGGTCGCGACCGCGAGGGCGATCCCTCGAAAGACCGGAGCCGCCATCACGATCAGCGAACACAGCGAGATCATCACGATCAGTCCCGAGGCGATGATCGTCCTTCCGGCGGTCATCAGGGACCGTCCGACGGCATCGGCGATCAGTGCCCGGCCGTCCCGGCCGGTCACCCCGGCCCGGGTCAGCTCCTCGCGGAAGCGGCTGACGATGAACATGGCGTAGTCGATCCCGATGCCGATCCCGATCATCGTCGCCATCGAGACGACCAGCGGATCGAACGCGGTGACCGTCGTCATCGCGAACATGCTCCCGACCGCGACCAGCAACCCGGCCACGGCGACGCAGATCGGGACGATCGCAGCCACGAGGGCGCCGAGCGCCAGCACGAGAAGTGCCAGCGCCACGGGAATTCCGATCGTCTCGGCGCGTTGCACGTCGGCGTTCTGGATCTCGGTCACATCGTTCTGGACCGGTGAGTAGCCGGTGAGCGCCGCGTCGATGTCTGCGGTGCCGGTGGCCGCAATCGCCTCCTGCAGTTCCCTGGCCACCACCGCCCGCCGGGCCATGTCCCCGTCCAACCCGACCACGGCGATCGCCACCCGCCGATCCACCGAGATCTGCGCCCCGTCTCCGGCATACGGGCCGAGGACACTGCGCACCCCCGACATCTGCTGTGCCACTGCGACGGTACGGGTGACCGCCGCCCTGAACTCCGGATCGTCGGCGGTCCGGGTTCGGGATTGGAAGACGATGACGTCCTGCTCCACCCCGATCTGCGGGAAATGTTCGGTGAGCAACCGGTCCACTTCGGCCGACTCGGACTCCTCCACACTGAAGTCCGGTGTGCCGAGCCGGGACTCGAGCATCGGGTAGGCGGCCGCGCAGAGCACGAGCAGCGCAACCCACGCCCCGAGCACCAGTCGCCGCCGCCGCGCCACCGCGACCCCCCACGCATAGATCACCGGGCGGCGTTCGCCCTGTCCCGGAGCCGGGGCGAACCCCTCCACAGATGATGCATGTATGCGCATATCGCTATGTTTCCTCGCGGGTGCGGGAAAAAGCAACCCCCGGGGCAGGAAAATGTGGTGCGGGTGCGCCGCCCCGATCCCGCAACCGCGCGGCGGCGCGGCGTTGTTCACTGGTGGACCCGGATCTCGACGGGAGTCGAAAGATTCAGCGTCGCACCGTAGTAGGTAGGTGCGCGCAGCGCCGGGGCTTCGGCGCTGCGCGCGGATGTGCGCCGTCGCCGCGTCGTGCGTTCGACGGGCGTGGGGGAGCGTCGCGCAACGCTAAGTACTATGGTGAATAGTACTTGGGGCAACGTCGCCCCGCCGTGGCCGGACGCAGCGCCGCGTCCGGACTTCGTCCGCGTGCCGGGCGCCGCCGCGTATCGATGCGCCCCGCGGGCGCACTGTCGCTCGGCCTCGGCGCGCAGCCATGGGCGATCGGAACACCCCGCGCCGGGCCGCCGTACCTGCGCGTCCGCAATCTAATTACGTTGTCTAACAACATCTTTCGTTGATGTGATGCTCGCCGCACTTCGTCTCGGATCTCAGGATGTTCTAAGCCTGCGTCCGTAGCGTCGGCGACCGCAGATCCCTCGGCCCTCCGGGGTGAGCAGAGCAAGACGCCAGCGGTGTCAGTTCGGCACGCTCTCACCGACGTCTTGGTCTCAACCGGAAGGCACACCGTGCACGACGACAGCGCCCGGCAGCTCGAGACCGGGGTGAAGGAGAAAGCCGTATGCCGCCGACCACGACCACACAGAGCGACGATCCACCCACCGCCGCGGACGACTCCGCGAAGCCGGCCCCCTGGCTCCCACGGGTGCTCCGACACGACCTGCCGGCCTCGCTGGTGGTGTTCCTCGTCGCCCTGCCCGCCCTGCCCGACGGGCAATGGCTCGGTGTCGCCACCGGAGTGCTCACCGTGGCGTTGATCGCCAGCGTCGAAAGCCTGCTCTCGGCCGTCTCGGTGGACAAGATGCACACCGGTCCGCGTGCGGACCTGAACCGGGAACTGCTCGGTCAGGGGGCCGCGAACATCACCTCCGGTGTCCTCGGCGGCCTGCCGGTCACCGGGGTCATCGTCCGCAGCGCCACCAACGTCAACGCCGGGGCCCGCACCCGGGCCTCGGCGACGTTGCACGGGGTCTGGGTGCTGGTGTTCTCCGCCCTGCTCGCCGGTCTCGTCCAGCAGATCCCGAATTCGGTTCTGGCGGGTTTGCTGATCGTGATCGGTATCCAGCTCATCAAGCTCGCACACCTGCGGATCGCCCACCGCACCGGTGATCTGTGGGTGTACGGCGTCACCGCCGCCGCGGTGGTGTTCCTCAACCTCCTCGAGGGTGTGCTGATCGGGCTTGCCCTGGCGGTCGCCCTCGTCGTGTGGCGGGTGGTCCGCGCCTCCATCCACGCCGAACCGGTGGGCACCCCGCAGTCACGTCAGTGGCGGGTGGTCGTGGAAGGCTCGTGCAGCTTCCTGGCCCTGCCCCGCCTGACCAGCGTGCTCGCCTCGGTGCCCCCGGACAGTCACGTCACCATCGAACTGACCGTCGACTTCCTCGACCACGCCGCATACGAGGTGATCGAGGAATGGTCCCGCCAGCACGAGAGCAACGGCGGCACAGTGCTGATCGACGAACGGGGAACCGCGGAAATGGCGGCGGCCGCCGCCGGACCCCCGACACGCACCACCGACGGCACCGCCCAACTCAGCCGGCGCGGCGGCTTCGCCCCCTGGCGGGTCTGGCAGAAATTCCACCTCCACCACACCCCGGACGGTCAGACGAAGCAACCGGGTCCACGGGCACTCCGGTCGGTGCTGGCCGGGATCTCCGACTACCACCGCACCCACGCTCCCCACCTGCGCCCGCACATGGACGACCTGCACGACGGGCAGAACCCCGACGCCCTGTTCTTGACCTGCTCGGATTCGCGGATCGTCCCGAACATCATCACCAGCAGCGGCCCCGGCGACCTGTTCACCGTCCGCAACATCGGCAACCTGGTCCCGGCCGGGGAGCGCGACGACTCTGTCGAGGCGGCGCTGGCCTTCGCGCTCGACGAACTGGGGGTCAGCTCCGTGCTGGTGTGCGGCCACTCCGGGTGTGGCGCCATGAAAGCCCTGCTGGCCGACCAGGATCAGCCGCACCCGCGGTCCGGCGACGGCCTCGCCGTGGGGCGGTGGCTCGAGCACGCTCAGCCCAGTAAGAGGGCGTACCTGGCCGGGCACCCGGTCGCCCGCGCCGCCGCCGAGTCGGGGTTCGGTGCCCTCGACCAACTTGCCATGGTCAATGTCGCTCTGCAGCTGCAAACCCTGCAACGGCATCCGCTGATCGGCGCGGCGATGTCGGAGGGCCGGGTCCACATCGCGGGCCTGTTCTTCGACATTCCCACCGCGCGGGTACTGGCGGTCTCGACCAGCACGATCGACGAACTCGACCCCGACAGCGCCGCGGCGGCGTCGCTGTCGGCCCCGCTGGGTTAACCCGGGGGCCCAGCCGGTCGGGGAAAGCGAATCTGGGGGAGGCCCGCGGCGCGAGCCGCGGGCCTCCCCTTTCAAGACGGGGTGGTGCGGCGTCATCCGGCGGCACCTGCACCTCACCGCCGGCACGCTGCGTCGTCTACCGTGCGTCGACCCGGTCGTCAGGCGACCACGAGGAGTCCGGTGACATACATCGTGAGCAGCCCGGCGGTGATCCCGCCGATGGTGCCGGGGCTGAGTACTCGTCCCGCACGGTCGCGCAGGGCGGGGGCGATCTGGAGGATGACCTGCGCGATCGCCCCGACACCGATGCCCAGGAGCAACGCCGACAGCTCGGCGTTGTTCACGCTGGCGCCGATGAGCGCACCGACAATGGCCGGTGTCCCGGCGAGTAGCCCCAGACCGAGGAGGTGCAGCACTGGCGGGCGCCGTTGGGTCAGCGGGGTCACGACCGCCAGCCCCTCGGTGGTGTTCTGGATGGTGAATCCCACCACCAGGGTCGCCCCCAGGGCGAGCTCGCCGACAGCGTAGGCGGCGCCGATCGCCAACCCCTCACCGAGATTGTGCAGTCCGATCCCGAGGGCGATCATGAACGCCAGACGGATCCCGCTCGATCCCCGCGTGTCGCTGACGGCGCGGCGGGACCCGAGATAGCGGTCCAGTGCGGTCAACCCGAGGAACGCGAGTACCGCACCGAGGACCAGGAGGGCGGGGCCGCCGAAGGCGCCGCCACCGCGTTCGGAGAGTTCGACCCCCTCGAGGGTGGCGTCGACTGCGAGGAATGCCAGCAACCCGACCGTGAGCCCCAGCAGGACACGTATCCCACCGGGTCCGATCCTGCGCAGGACCGGCAGGAACAGCATTCCCAGCACGACGGGGATGATTCCGACGTAGGTCCCGATCAACGCCATCAGTGCGAAGAACCCGGCATCGGCCTGCGGGGTGGTCACCGCAGCCGGGATCTCGTGTTCGATCACCAGGCCGGTCGAGGTCAGGAACGAGAGCAGATACGGCTGCCCGTCCTGCCACGGGTAGTCGAGCCGCAGGACCTCCGAGTCCAGGTGCCCGATCGGCTGCTCCCCACCGGTCAGATCCACGTAGGAGTCGTTGACGAACACCTGCGCGACCTGGACCGGATCGGGTCCGGTGTTGCGGACGGTGACCTCGATGGAGCCCGGGACCAGTTCGGTGTGTTCCACCGCGAGCTGCTCGATCGGCGGCCCGGCCCGCTCGGGCAGGGTCCGGCCACCGACCATGGCGAGCAGGAGAAGGGCGGCACCGATGAGCAGGGCCGCACCGACCGCGGAGATCCAGGTCCGTTTGCGCTCGACCGAGGTGCCCATCAGTCGGTCACCTCGAAGAACCCCATCCAGCCGAGTTCGGCGAATTCGGTCTTGTGGGCGTGGAACATGAACCGGCCGGTGTACGGGAACCGCAGTTCGCAGATGCCGCGCTGACCCTGCGCCTGCATGACGGTGTCGGTGTACTCGGACGGCTGCAGGCGGGTGCCGGTCGGGTAGTAGTCGAAGAAGTTCCCGTGCAGGTGGAAGGTGTTGATCGGGTCGTATTCGAGGGCGTTGACCAGGTAGATCCGCACCAACTCGTTGCGCCGCACCCGGATCGGTTCGTGCATGTAGTGGAACGGGATCCCGTTGACGGCGTAGAGCTGATTGCCCTCCCCATCGAAGGTGGTGTTGTAACCGTGCATGACCATGACCATTTCGTCCGCCGGCGGGCGCGGGGTGGGCGGATCGACGATGAACGTGCCGTACAGGCCGCGGGCGATGTGCTCGGCGAGCGGTCCGACATGGCAGTGATACAGATGCAACCCGAACGGTTGCGCGTCGAACTCGTAGGTGAAGCTACCGCCGGAGGGAATGACACCCGGGCCGATGTCGGGGACCCCGTCCATCTCGGCTCGGTGGATGCTGTGAAAGTGCATCGTGTGCGGGTGCATGGAGGCGTTGATGAACGTCACCCGCAGCAGATCCCCCTCCTGGCAGCGCAACGTCGGCCCCGGGATGCGCCCGTTGAACGTCCACGCCGGATACCGGACCCCGGGCGCGATTTCCACGTCGACGTCGGCGGCGGCGATATCCCACTCGCGCAGTACCCGCCCGTCCGGCAGGAGGGAGACCCGGCCGTAGTCGAAGTCGCGCAGAACCTCGGTGGGATCGAAACCGTTCGCGTCATGGTCGACGATCGCGCCCTTGCGGAACGTCGGGCCGCTGACCCCGCCGCCGTGGCCGCCGGCATGCGCGCCGCCGGAATGCGCCTCCTCGGTGCCCGGCGAGGGGGAGGCCGCCGACACCCCCCGGACTCCGAGCGCTGCCGCACCGGCGGTGCCGAGCAGGGCGGAGCCCAGCAAGAACTGTCGTCGCGATTCGGCCATCACGCTGCCCTGCCGTAAATGAGGCCGCCGACCGCGGCCGCCAGCTCATGCGGGTGGCCCTCGATGTCCACGCACACCTCCCCGCCCTGGGGGGATGCTTCTGCCCGGGCGATGACGCGGCCCGGGTAGACGCCCAGGCCCGCGAGCAGTCGCAGCCCATCGATGTCCCGGTCCACGACCCGTTCGACCGTGAAATCTCGGCACGGGACCGCAGCCCGGAGACTCTCCGGCCACGCCTCGACATAGTCGCCGGTCGCCGGCGGAATCGGGTTGCCGTACGGATCGCGGGTCGGGTTGCCCAGTGCGGCGGTCAGCCGGGAGGCGAGCCGCGGGCTGATGGCGTGCTCGAGCACATCCGCCTCGGCACCGATCTCGGACCAGGACATGCCCAGGAATTCGGCGAGGAACACCTTCGCCAACCGATTCCGGCGAACAACGTCCACCGCGTGCCGCCCTCCGTGCGCCGTGAGGGTGACCCGATGGAGTCCGGGCCGTGCGATCAGACCGGCCCCGGCCAGCCGCCGGTGCATCCCGGACACGGTCGGGGTGGCCAGATGAAGGCACCGGGCAAGCGCCGACGTGGAGGTCGTGTCGCCCCGGGCAGACAGGCAGAAGAGGGTTCGCAGATAGTCCTCAACCACCGGGGTGAGCAGGGATCCGCAGCACTGCGAGGGTGCGCGCATCAAAGAGTTAGGCATGGCCACACCTAAAAGTTAGCTCACCCGAACATTCGGATCAAGAGATCGAATTCGGCACAGGGGCGGGGCAGGTGCGCAGCCGCACGAGCGGTCGACCGGGAACGATCCGGGGGAGATCAGACGAGCGTGCGCCAATACACCCAGAACGCCTCGGCGATCAGGGCCGCGATGATCAGCACCCAGACGGTCAACACCGCGGTGTGGTTGCGGGCGGCGAACGCCATCCATCGGCGCAGCCGCCGACCGGGGCTGCGCGTCTGGGCGCCGGTGTGCAGCAGGACGTACCACAGCGAGACCACCACGGCGACCCACACCAACATGCAGTACGGGCACAGCGCCCCGATGCGATAGAGGCTCTGGAAGATCAGCCAATGCACGAACACCGCCGCCCCGATCAGTCCGGCCGCCAGGCCGAGCCAATACCACCGGGGGAGCCTCACGCCGCCGAGAGTCACGACCCCGGTGGTCAGGGCCACGGTGAAGCCGATGATCCCCAGCAGGGGATTGGGGAACCCGAACGCCTCGGCCTGCGGGGAGCTCATGACGGAACCGCAACTGATGACCGGGTTGATGCTGCACGAGGGCCGGTAGGTGGGGTCGGCGAGCAGGCTGAACTTCTCGATCGTCAACACCAATGAGGCGGTCAACCCCAGCGCCCCGGCCACCACGAGCACCCAGCCCACCACGCGCGAGCCCGTGAACGGGACCGCTGACCGGGGAGCCGGCGGGTCGATGTATCCAGAAGAGGCAGCGGAAGCCGGCGCCCTCATTCGGCCAGGGCGGCGTCGATCCGGGCGCGCAGGTCCTCGTAGCTGGGCATCGGCGGCAACGCGGTGCCGCCCAGGAACAGGGTCGGGGTGCCCTGCACCCCGAGTTCGATCCCCTCGTTGAAGTCCTGATCGACCCGTTCGGCGAGCGCGGGATTGCCCAGGTCACTGTCGAAGCGGCCCATGTCCAGGCCGAGGTCCTGCGCGAAGGACCGGAACAGCGGCTCCTGCGAGCGCCCCGATTCTCCCCACTGGGTCTGGGTCTCGTACATGCGCTGATACATCGCCTCGAACTTCCCCTGCCGGGACGCGGCTTCGACGACGCGGGCGGCGAGGTTGCTGTTGGTGTGACTGGGAATCGGGAAGTACCGCACCCCGACGGTGATGCGGCCCGAGTACTCGGCGCGGATCCGCTCCATCGTGGGATACATCGCCAGGCAGGATTCGCATTCGAAATCGAGGAACTCCACCAGCACGACCTTGCGGTCCGGCGAGGACGTGAGCAGGTGAGTGTTCTCCCGCAGCACCGCGGCGGGATCCACCGTCCGGCCGGCCGCACCCGACGCCGCGGACCCGGATCCGGACCGGTTGACGTACAACAACATCCCGATCACCACCGCGAACACCGCCACCAACGCCGCCGAGAACTTCAGGTTGGTCGACAGCTTCATATACCCGTCCATTCCAGAGTCGAATTGTGCAGACCACCGGTCGAACGGCCGCCCCTACTACTATGCAGCATAGTAGTAGCGCGTATCGTGGCCGCGGAGAAGCCACAGCCCGGCCACCGCGGTCAGGGCACTCTAGGAGGTACAGGCCCATGCGGCGCGTGATCACCCTGTTGGCAGTGACCGCCACTGCGTTGCTGTTGGGAATGGGCTCGGCCCAGGCTCACAGCGAGTTGATCAGTTCATCTCCGGCCGCCGATTCGGTTCTCGACTTCGGTCCCCCCGGTGTGGAGTTGGTGTTCAACCAGAACATTCAGAACCAATTCGTGAATGTGTCGGTGACGGCGCCGGACGGGACGCAGGTCGGCCAGGGCGAACCCTCCGTCCAGGGCGCGCAGGTATTGCTTCCGATCCGGGACGGGGTCGGGTCGGGCCAGTACACCGTCGGATACCGGGTGATCTCCGAGGACGGTCACCCCATCACCGGGACCTACTCGTTCACCCTCGCACTGCCCGCTCCACCGGTAGAGCAGACAGGCGCCGCCTCCGCCGCACCGGCGCCGGCGCCGGTGGCAGCCGACACCGAGCAGTCGGGGGGCGGTTCGTCGCTGGTATTGCCGATCCTCGGCGGTGTGGTGGCTCTGCTGTTCGTCGCCGGCATCGTGATCGTGCTGCGCGGTGAGCGCCGCAAGCGGGACTGAACACCACCAGGGCCCGGCGCAGCGAGATCGGAGTAGCCGCACGTGATGACGGCGATGGACTGGGTGCAGCTTCCCGGCGCACCCCCCTCGCTCGGCGCGATGCTGTCCTGGAACCCGCAACCGCTGCCGCTGCTGCCGGCGCTCGGTGTCGCACTCGCCGCCTGGTACTGCTGGGCGGTGCGCCGGGTGCACCGGACCGGCCGAGTGTGGCCGTGGCCGCGCACGGCCAGCTTCCTCGGCGGCGCCCTGCTGCTGATCCTGGTCACCGGCCTCGGCATCGAGGGATACGGGTTCGAGCTGTTCAGCGTGTGGATGTTCCAGCACCTGACCTTGTCGATGGCGGTGCCGCCGCTGCTCGTGCTCGGCTGCCCCGGGACACTGTTGCTGCGCTCGACCCCGCACACCGGGTGGGGGAATCCGGTGTTGCGCGCCGCGCTCGGTGCCCTGCGCAGCCGCGCCGCTCGCCTCCTGCTCCACCCCTCGGTCACCATCCCGCTGTTCCTGTTCAGCTACTACGGCATCTACCTGTCCCCGGTGTTCGACACCCTCGCCACCTCGTGGGCCGGTCACACCGGACTCGAGGTGTTCTTCCTCGCCACCGGGGTGCTGTTCATCGTCCCGGTGCTCTCCTCGGGACCGTTGCCGGTCAAACAGAGCAACCTGGGAAAGTGCTTCGACCTGTTCGTCGAGATGCCCCTGCACGTCTTCATCGGGGTGATCTTGATGATGGCCACCTCACCGCTGCTGTCGACCTTCACCGACCCACCGGCCTCCTGGGGCATCGACGTCATGAGCGACCAGCAACTGGCCGGGGCGCTGGCCTGGTCCTACGGCGAACCGGTCGCCCTGATCGTGGTCGTGATCTTCGCGATGCGCTGGAACCGCGACGAAGACCGCTCCAACGCGGCCGTGGACGAGCGGAACAGCCGCGGCGGGGACAGCGAACTCGCCGCCTACAACGAATTCCTCAAGACCCTGCCCCGCCGGTGAGGGCTGGCCCGGCCGGGGTGCACCGACATCGGAACCGCCCCCGAACCCGGACCGGCGCACCCCTTTCGCTAGTTCATCGTCAGCGCCGTCGCGCCCTTCGCGGCGAGTAGTTGCTCGATGGCGGTCGACTCGGCCTGCTGGGTGGCCACCATCTGACCCGCCAGCGCGGACACCGGCGGCACCGCGGCGTTGTCCGCCGCATACTGCGCCATCGGGATACCGCCCTTGTGGTGACGCAGGAGCAGCTGCAGGTAACGGGCGTCGAACGCCGACCCGGTGGTCCTGCGGAGGTCGGCGAGCTCGCCGGTGGTCGCCATCCCCGGCATCGGGGGCGAGGACGAATCCGCTGTGGCGGTGCCGCTTTCCATGCCCGGCATCGAATGGTGCGCCGAGCCGGCGGCGCTGTCGGTGGGCATCCACTGCATCGGCTCCCCGGACCCCAACGGAGGACGATCCCACAGGCTCAGCCACCCCTGCATGGTGCCGAGCTGACTCTGCTGGGTGGTGAGCACGTCATAGGCGAGGGAGCGCACCGCCGGATCGGCGGCATTCGCCAATGCCATCGCGGACATCTCCACCGCCTGACCGTGATGGACGGACATGTCCTGGGCGAACCCGACATCCACCGAGTCGCCGGCCGGCGCCCCCGGCTGGTCGCCGTCGAGCCATCTCTGCGCCCAGGCCCCGAGAAGGACACCCACCAGGACGGCGATGATCGCTCCGAGCGCCACCGCGGACCTCGAGGCGCTGCGGCGCCGCGCAGCGTCATCGACCATCGCGGGGTCGGGTGCGGCGGCGGCGGGAGAGGTGTTAGCCATTGCCTCCTCCGGTGGGTGCGGTCGGTGTCGACGTCGGCGACCCGTCCGAGGGGGCGGTCGCCGCCTGGTCGTCGGTGGCCGGGACCGCGTCCGGGCCCGGTGCGGAGGGGTCGAACGGCGGCGGGTTGGGCGGGTTGGCCGGGTCGAACCCGCCGGGCACGGTCGAGCAACTCGCACCGGCTTCGGGGTAGGTGTTCGGGTTCTGGCTCAGCGCGGTGACGAACTGGGTGATCCGCCGATCGTCGGCACCGTCGAGTTTGAGTTGGTGGCCCCATGATTGGAGGGCGATCGCCGCATCGAGGCCGGGATACGGGGACATCAGGGTGTACGGCCGACCGTCGATCTTCGCGGCGAGGGCGGTGACGTCGTCGGCGCCGAGCCGATCAGGGTTGTAGGCCACCCACACCGCGCCGTGTTCGAGGGAATGCACCGCATTTTCGGTACGGATGGGTTCGGGATAGACGATGCCGGTACAAGTGGCCCAGTACTGGTCGTGCGCACCACCGACGGGAGGACTCTGGTCGTACGCCACGCGCTGCGGGGCCTGAATGTGACTGCCGGCCGTATACTCGATCTCGGTCACCCCGGCGATGTCCGTGGCCGGGTCGGGGTTGTCCGCGCTCGGCGCGTACCGCTGGGCTTCGGCCCGCTCGACCGCCCTGGGCACCATGTTGTAGGCGATGATCCCGATCAGCCCGACGATGATCACGACGGCGCCGATCATCAACCAGGGAATGCGCCGGGTGCCCGGGATGCCCCCCGGCCTGGCCTTGTTGCGGTTGTTGGTCATCTCAACGGACCCGTTCCTTCACTCTCGTACCGCCGGGCCCGGTGCCCGGGACGGTCATATCGGCAGCACTACCGAGGTGACGAACTCGTTGCGCAGCCATCCGACGAACAACTCCCAGGCGCCGCTGAGCAACGCCGTCCCCACCACGATCAACATGACCCCGCCGACGATCTGAATGGTCCGGGAATGCCGACGCAGCCACCCGATCCCGTGCAACGTCTTCGCGGAACCGAAACCCAATGCAATGAACGGCAATCCGAGACCGAGACAGTAGGCGACGATCAACGCCACCCCGCGGGCGGCGGTGGCGCCCTCGGTGCCGGCCGCGACCGACAGCACACCGGCCAGGGTGGGGCCCAGGCACGGGGTCCAGCCCAATCCGAACACCCCGCCGAGCAGCGGTGCACCGGCGAGGGAGGAGATCCGGCGCGGGGTGAACCGGGTGTCTTTCTGCAGGGCGGGGATGAAACCGAGGAAGACCAACCCCATGACGATGGTGATCGCCCCGCCGACCCGCTGGAGCAGCTCCTGGTTGAGCCGTAGGGCACCGATCACACCGAAGACCGAGGCGGTGGCCAGGACGAAGACCACCGTGAAGCCGGTGACGAACAACGCTGCTGCCCCCGCCACCCGCCACCGATCCGAGCCGGCGGCACAGTCACCGCTTGGGGTGACTGCCGGTGTTTCGGCGCCGGAGACACCGGCGAGGTAGGACAGGTATCCCGGCACCAACGGCACTACACACGGGGAGGCGAACGACACCAGACCGGCGAGCACGCAGGCCCCGAGCGCGAGCAACAGCGGCCCGGTGGCGGCGGCGTTCTGGAAACTCACCCCGACCCCCTGCGCCAGCACTATCCCGTGCGCGGTCACGGCTGCGCCGCCAGACGTTCGATAACCGGCAGCAGGTCCTCTGCCAGCAAGGCCCGCAGGAAGACCGCGGCAACGCGGTGCTGGCGATCGAGGACCAGCGTGGAGGGGATGACACTGGTGGGATAGCTTCCGCCCAAGGCGATCAGGGTACGCATCGGCGGGTCGTAGATCGACGGATACGACATCCGATTGTCGATGACGAAGTCCTGCGCCTTGTCGCGCTGCGGATCGCGCACGTTGATCCCCAGGAACTGCACACCGAGATCCTTCGTGGCCTCATACGCCTGTTCGAGGTCGTCAGCCTCGGACCGGCACGGCGCGCACCACTGACCCCAGAGGTTGATCACGACCACCTGCCCGGCGTAGTCCGACAGCGACACGGCCCGGCCATCGGCCATCAGGTCAGGCCCGGAAAGCGGACCGACCTTCCCCCGGCTCTCCGGTGGGTCGTAGAGGATGTCCGTCTGCCCACCCGGCGCAACGAAGTCGAAGGTGCCGCCCTGGGCGACCGCATCGGACCCGGACGCACACCCGGCGGCCCCGAGAACCGCTGCCATGCCGACAGCGAGCACCGCGAGCAACCGGGCCCGCCAACCCCGGTGCGACCACCACATCGGTCGCCGACCGATCGTTAGGCAGTATCGAGTGGTCATCGGATCAACTCACCAACCGCGGACCGGACCTCGGCCGGGTCCGCGAACACGGACGGGGTGACGATCCGATCGACCGAACCATCCCGTTGCACAACGAAACTCAGCGGCAGCACCGGCGGCGCCGCCAAGGCCTGCATCGCCGCCTCGGCTCCGCCGAACGAGGGATAGTGGGCGTCGAGTTCGGTCAACAGCTTCAGGGCCGCCACCGGATCGTCCTGAACGTTGATCCCCGCGACAGGGAGCGAGTCAGGCTGATTCGCATAGGACTCGAGCACGGGGATTTGCTCGCGGCACGGGCCGCACCAGGACGCCCACATGTTGACCACTGTCGGTGCACCGCTCAGTGCGGCACCGAGATCGACCGCCTGCGCCGCCCCCAGGCACCGCGCCGACACCCCACTGAGCACCATGCCCACAGGCTGGGACGGCAGCGGTGTCGGGCACGGCCGCAGCTCGGCCTCGGCCGCCACCCGGGACAGCTCGGCGGCACCCTGGGGCGCACCGGCGCCGGCGACCGAAACAGCGCCGGCACCAGCGGTAACGCGTGCCTCCGGTACGTCGGACTCCTCCGATCGAGGCCAGATCGCCGCGATCAGCGCCACGACCGCGGCCAGGAAAAAGACCAGCCATCGACTCCCAGTTCGCACCGGCGTCCCTTCATGCGTGTAGCGATCGGTCGAGAGCCCACACCCTCAACTACTATTGTGCATAGTAGTTAGCATGGTTCGTCCGCCACCCCACCCTCACGGGGAAGCGACTGCGCCGCAGGTAACCGACCGCACGAGACAACTGCGCGGGCGAAAGAAGGAAACTCATGACGCCGTCACCCCCGGCCGGACACCGTCCGGCGAACGCCGCCCTCGCCACCCCGGCGCCCGGCGGACCCGAATCGGGGTCCCATCCGCCGACCGATACCTCGGTCACGCGGTTGATCCGGCTCGTGTTGCTCTACACCGCGGCACGATTGACGGTGATCGCCGCGCTGGTGGCGCTGCTGATCGGAGTCGACCGGGCCTTCGATCTCGGGCTCCCGCTGATGCTGTCGTCGATGGGCGTGCTGCTGGCCGGTGTCGCCATCTCCGCGGTGGCGTTCCGGTCGCTGCGCCGCCGGATCAATCAGGACGTCAACACGATCGACGACCGGCGGCGCCGCGCCCGCGATCAGCGCTGAACCCCCTGCACGCCGACGCCCCCGCCTGCGGCGGGCGATCATCGTCCTCGGTGTCGGGGTGATCGCCTGGGGCATCCCGAAGGTCGCCGTGGTCGTGTTCACCGGCCGGAACAGTGTGATCACCGAACAGGGCCTGTTCTTCTCCGGCACTGCGCTGGTCACTTTCGGTGGCGCCTACGAATCCTCGCCTTCGTCGCCCAGAAAGCGGTGGAAACCTGCGGCTGGCTCAGCCCCGGCGAGATGGTCCGCGGCTCGGTCTGGCCGAGACCACACCCGGTCCGCTGATCATGGTGGTGCAGTTCGTCGCGTTCCTCGGTGCCTACCGCACACCCGGGCGATCTTCGACCCGTGGGTGGCGTGGCGGCCACCATCGGTGCCCTGCTGACCACCTGGGTGACGTTCGTGCCGTGTTTCGTGTTCATCTTCCTCGGCGCCACTACGTCGAGCGGCTCCGCCACACACCCGACATCCGCACTCAGCGGCATCACGAGCACCTTCGGAATGTCGACGTGGTCCGCGGCCGTGGTCGGGGTGATCGCGAACCTGGCGTTTTGCTTCGCCGTGCACGCCCTCTTCGACGCCTCCCTGCGGCACGGGGGTCGATCCACCTTGCTGGTGCCCGACCCGGACACGATCCGGCCGGTCGTCGCGGTGATCGCGGCGGCGGCCGGGGTGATGATCTATCGCGCTGGTGCTGGTCGGCGGCTACCCGCGGCGCGCCGCGAGGACACCGATCGATAGGACCCGCCGCGACCACACGCTCGTCTGGAGGCAGGATCGTGAAGAAACCGGTGACGGAATCCGGGACTAGGTCTAGGCGTGTGGGGGTTCGCCGGTGACGACGTGGTCGGCGTGGTTGATGCCCTCGAGGATCAGCCGGGATAGGTGGCCGTCGTGGATGCGGTAGATCACCCGCCGGCCCTCCTTGCGGGTGTCGACCAGTCCGGTGAACCGCAGTTTCGCCAGGTGCTGGCTGACCGCGGTCCGCGAGCCCCCGGTCTGCTCGATCAGCGCGGTCACATCGGCCTCACCGCGGGTGAGGATCCACAGGATGTGCAGCCGGGTGGGGTCGGCGAGCATCCGGAAGGTTTCGGTGGCGGTGTCGAGGCGCTCCTGATCCGGTTCGACCGGGTGACTCAGGCTCGCCGCCGGGGCCACCGCCGGGGCCGCTGCCTCGGTCATCGGGTCCATCGCATTACCGCCTTCCCGCCACCACCGCCTCGACGAGCGGCTCGGTCCGTGCCGGCCAGGCCCGTGCGGCGGCCAGTCCTGCGAGTGTAGCGAGCACGGTCAACGTGAGGGCCGCGGCGACCTGCCCGACCTGCGCGCCCACCCACCCGGCGAGCGGGTAGGTGAGGATGAAACAGGCGTGCGAGAGCGAGAACTGGGCGGTGAACACCGCGCTGCGGTTCTGCTCGTCGGATTCGTAGCGCAGCAGCCGCGCCGACGGGGTGTTGATCATCGACGTCCCGGCACCGAGCACGATCCAGATCCCGGCCAGCAGCCCCCACCCCACCGACGGGGTGGGGGCGGCGAAGAGCATCAGCGCGGCCGCCGCCAGCCCGACCGGCAGGATCGCGCACCCGGTGAGCATCAGCCGGCGATCCTCGAGGGCCATCAGCAGCCGCGGCAGCGCCAATGCCACCAGCATCGACCCGCCGCCGAAGCAGCCCAGCGCCACCGCGACCCCGGTGTTCGACCCGCCGAGCAGATCCCGGACGTACACCACGGTGTTGACCACCACCAGGGCGGTCGCGGCGGCGACGACCATGTTCATCGCCAGCAACCCCCGCAGCACCGGGCGGCCCACCATCACCCGCGCCCCGAGGGTGATGCGGTGAAGCAGCGGCACCGACCGGTCCGCCGGGACGGGCCGCGGCAACACCGTCCTCATCACCAGCAACGCCGAACCCACGAACCCGGCGACGGTGCCGAGGAACAGGAAGTTGTAGCTGATCAGTGTCAGCAGTGCCGCCGCGAGGATTGGGCTGAGCAGGGACTCGAGGTCGTAGGCCAGCCGGGACAGCGACAATGCCCTCGTGTAGTCCGCCTCCTGGACCAGCACCGCCGGAATCAGCGACTGGAACGCCGGGGTGAACGTCGCCGACGCCGCCTGCAACACGAAGATCAGCACGTAGATCTGCCAGGTCTGATCCACCAGCGGCAGCGCCGCCGCGATGGCCGCCCGGATGACGTCCGCCCCCACCAGCAACACCTTCCGCGGCACCCGATCGGCGAGCGCCGAGATCACCGGGGCCACCGCGACATAGGCGACCATCTTGATCGCCAACGCGGTCCCGAGCACCGCCCCGGCATCGGCGCCGGCCAGATCGTAGGCCAACAGGCCCAGGGCCACGGTCAGCAGACCCGTCCCCACCAGGGCCACGATCTGCGCGGCGAACAACCGGCCGAACGTGCGATGACGCAACACCTCGAGCACCCCAGGACCTCCAGACCTCTTCACAACGGTTACCGACTCGACCATAATCCTATATGTGCGCACTTGCGCAACCATGTGAGGTTTACGGGTCGGCTGAGGGAGAGGAACGTTCCGGGTAAGAACGCAGGTCAGCGAGGAGTTGTGGTGAGTGCGGCGTCGAGTCTGGAGGTCGAGGATCTGCGGTGGGGCTGGGGCGCCGCCGGATTCGTCCTTGGCTGCGCCGCGGTGCTGGCCTTCACCCCGCTGTACCTGGTGCTGGCCGCGGCCGCGCTCGGGTTGGCCGGGATGGCCGTGTTCCACCTCGCCGGTCACCGCACCGCCGGCGCCCGGCTGGCCTCGTTCGGGCTGGGGGTGCTGATCCCGGCCGCCGCCGGCGCGGTCCTGGTGGGAATCAATTCGTTCTGACAGACGAGTCCATCTGACAGGTAGGGGGAGCACCGTGGGACTGGGGGCACGACTTCTCGGCGACCACCGCGGTCACGCGGACGACGCCAGCGGCGGACTGATCCGCCGGGCACGGCTGTACGAACTCGTCTCCGCGGCCGCCTTCCTCGGCCGGCGCCGCCGGGTCTTCGACCGGCTGGTGTCTCTCAGCGGCGCCGGTCCGGGCGACCGCGTCCTCGATGTGGGGTGCGGCACCGGCTATTTCGCCACCCGACTTGCCGCGGCGATCGAGCCGGGCGGCCGGGCCCAGGGCATCGACCCGTCCTCGCCGATGATCGATTACGCCACCGGGCGGCGCGGCACCGCGCACACCACCTTCTCCGTCGCGGCCGCCGAACGGCTGCCCTTCCCCGACAACTCCTTCGACGTGGTGACCTCGACCCTGGTCATCCACCACATCGCCCCGAACGCCCGCGCCGCCGCGGCACGGGAAATGGCCCGGGTCCTGCGGCCCGGGGGCCGGGTGCTGATCGCCGATTTCCGTCCGCCGACCAACCCGGTCGCGAACCATCTGATCGGGGCCCTCGCCGGGCACGCCATGCAGCACACCCCGATCGACGACTTCGCCGCACTCCTCGACAGGGCTGGATTGCACACCACCGCAACCGGCGAACAAAAGCCCTGGCTGCGCTACCTCCAGGCGGACAAGACCCGGTGAGCAGCGGAGCGAGTGCGGTTCTCATCCTGCATCGCACCGCACTGAGCCCTATCGTGTGCGAATGGGACTGGGACTTCTGATACTCGATCTCCCACGCGCCTGGTCCCGGCACACCGCACTCGACACGGCTGCCGATGCGCTGCGCGAACGCGGAATATACAACTGGTCCAGGCTCGAATTACGCGGCACAGCCGCGACCGGAACAGACCTGGTCCGCCAGTTCACCTTCACGTATTGGGACCCGTCGACCCATGGACGGCAGGTTTACAATCTCAGCTACACCGACCTGTGGGAGCGCCTCGATGCCGCCGACCGCACCACGCTGCTGAGCGTTCTCTCCGGCGGCACCATCGGCTCCCACGTCACCACAACGCTGGCCCGCGTCGCCGGCGACGACTTCCTCGTCCGCGACCGTGAGGGCAACCAAAACCTGCCCCGTAGCCTCCGCCACTTTCTTCGTGCAATGGATGACCACCGCAGGTGAGATGGTCGAGCGGAAGCACAGATCCGAGGATCGGTGGTGGCATCGACGCGCGTGACCGACATGATGTGCAGTCCCCAAGTCTCCGGGCCAGGCCCCCGTAGTGGCACGGGTTCGGCGCCGTGTGTCTGCGTGTCACACGGGCGCTTCACCTTGGAGAGGGGGGTGCCAGAAATCGGGTGTCGGTATTTCCACGAAGGCGCGCGCTTGCCTGAAGTGTTCGAGTTGTTGTGGTCGCACCAGAACTTCCGGTCGCAGCAACCGTTCGAGCTGGTCTGCCGTGAGGAGCCCGCGTGTGACCACGATGTCCGGAATGCTGCGGCCAGTGGAAAGCGACTCCTCAGCAACGGAAGTGGCGGCGGTGTACCCGATGTGCGGGTTCAACGCGGTGATGATGCCGATGGAATGTTCGACATCGGCGCGGAGTTTGTCCGCGTTGGCGGTGATGTCCGGGACACATCGCTCCGTGAGAGCCCGACAGGCTGCACTGAGATGTGTCAGGGATTGAAACAAACTCGAGGCGATGATCGGCTCGAGGGCGTTGAGTTGGAGTTGGCCCCCTTCTGCGGCCAGGCTGATCGTGACATCGTTCCCGATGACTTCGTAGGCGACCTGGTTGACCACCTCCGGCACGACCGGGTTGACTTTGCCCGGCATGATCGATGATCCCGCTTGGACTGCTGGCAAATTGATTTCGCCCAGGCCGGTGCGTGGACCCGAGGAGAGCAGGCGCAGGTCGTTGCAGATCTTCGACAGTTTGACCGCGGTGCGCTTGAGAACTCCGGACAGCTGAACGAATGATCCGACATCTTGTGTCGACTCGATCAGGTCGGTTGCGGTGGTCAAGGGCAGGCCGGTGATGGCACGGAGAGCCTCACAGGCGGTTTCCGCGTACAGCGGGTGGGTGTTGATTCCTGTGCCGATGGCGGTGCCACCGAGGTTGATCTCGGCGACGAGGCGTTCGGCTTCGAGCAGTCGGTCGGCGTCCTCGGTCACCATCACCGCGTAGGTGCCGAATTCCTGTCCGAGTGTCATGGGGACGGCGTCTTGGAGCTGAGTGCGGCCCATCACCACGTCGTGAAACTCCGTCGCCTTGATCGTGAACTCGGTGGCGAGGTCTTTCATTGCCGCTCGGAGGTGATCGATGGCGAAGTGCAGGGTGACCTTGATTGCGGTGGGGTAGACGTCGTTGGTGCTCTGACTGAGGTTGACGTCCTCGAGGGGATGCACCTCGCGGTAGGTTCCGCGAGGGAGCCCGAGTATTTCCAGTGCGCGGTTGGCGATGACCTCATTGGCGTTCATATTCGTCGACG
Source organism: Rhodococcus opacus B4 (assembly GCF_000010805.1). Lineage (NCBI taxonomy): Bacteria > Bacillati > Actinomycetota > Actinomycetes > Mycobacteriales > Nocardiaceae > Rhodococcus > Rhodococcus opacus. The sequence goes on from NC_012520.1 coordinate 291,302, forward strand.
TGCCCGCGCCGCCTTGGATGACATCGACGACGAACTGATCGTGAAACCGGCCGCCGCGGATTTCTCTGCATGCCTCCACGATTGCCGTCATCCGTCGTGTGTCGAGAAGACCCAGCTGATGATTCGTCTGTGCTGCGGCTTCTTTGACGCTGGCCAAGGCGACAATCAATTCGGGGTAGACACTGATCGGGGTTCCCGTGATCGCAAAATTCTCTACCGCTCGGAGTGTGTGAATGCCGTAATAGGCGGAATCGGAGACCGGGCGGGTCCCGAGGAGATCGTGTTCGTCCCGCGTGACAGGTGGAGGGGGCATCGGGCCTTCTCTCTCGAGCAGATCTGAACAAGGCGGATCGGGGATGGGCATGTCGGATGGTGAACAGACTCGGACGGCTGGGGCGGGAAGGCCGCATCGGTCTCACGAGGCTGCGCACGCAAATTTGCTACCCGCTCCGGTCACCCCGGCGCTGGGAGGAGGGGCATTCGCCGTCTCTGGAGGTCCGGTTGCGCCGGCACCGCGACCTCCCGTAACCCCGCTGCAGGAGAGGGCGTCGGTGATGAGCATCCTGGCGTAATCATTTTCGAGTCGGTAGAGCCGGCGAGTGCCTATCCTGCGGGAGGCCACCAAGTGCGCTGCTCTGAGTTGGGCCAGATGCCGAGAGACCGTCGATGCCGGAGTGCCTACTATCGCGGCGATGTCGTTGACCGATCGCTCGCCGCCGGTGAGCGACCACACCACTCGGACACGGGTGGGATCGGAGAAGAGCCGAAACACCTCGACCAGGAAGGCCACATTGGCGTTATTCCACTGCGGCCGCGGTAGGGACCGGGCCGTTGCCTCGTTGTGGTGGAGCATCGAGCCCCCGCTTTCCGCTCAGTGCGTCGTGGTGGAACCCGTGTTGCCGGGGACAATGCGTCGCGACATCGGTGTCGTGATGATCAGGGTCGTTGCGTTCGGGCTGCGACGATTTTCGGTTCGGTGAGTGCTTCGACTGCACTCCACACACCTTCGCGGCCGATGCCGGATCGTTTGACTCCGCCGAAAGGCATGGCATCGATCCGGAAGTCCGGACTCGAGTTGATCAGCACTGCGCCGACCCGGAGCTTGGCGGCCAGGTCCAGAGCGACATCGATATCTTGGGTGAACACGCCCGCTTGCAGCCCGGTATCGACTGCATTGGCCGAATCGATCACCGAGTCGAGGTCGGTGAACGGGTCGATCATGACCACCGGCCCGAACACCTCGTTGGTCCTGATCTGTGCGTCGCGGGGCACGTCGGTCAGCACTGCCGGGGTCACGAACGTTCCGGTGCGGACGCCACCGGTCCGCAACACCGCGCCGCCGTCGACGGCCTCATCGATCCATCCGGTGATGCGGCGCGCCTGGTCTTCGTCGATGAGGGGCCCGATATCGGTGGCCGGGTCTCGCTTACTGCCGACCACCAAAGCTGACGCACCTTCGACCACCCGGTCCACGACAGTGCGGTAGAGACGGTTGTGGACGAATACCCGCTGCACCGACAGGCAGTTCTGGCCGGCCACCCCGAACGCGCCGTCGACAATGGACGCGGCGACTTCCTCGGGGTCGGCGTCCGCGCAGGCGATCCGCGCATTGTTGCCCCCGAGCTCCATCAGGAGTTTGCGGGCGGGCCCGGCGTGCGCGATCAGGTCGGCCGTCGCCGGGCCGCCGGTGAAGGAGACGACGTCGATCGCCGGGTTGGCGACCAGGGCCTGCCCCGCCGTATCGCCGGTGACCACCGCGAGGTACTCCGGTGGTACGCCGCTGGCGAGAAGGACATCGACGAGGGCGAGCGCCGTCACGGGGGTGGCCCCAGAGGGTTTGAGCACCACCGCATTGCCCGCGATCAGGGCGGGCCCGAGCTTGTGCGCCACCAGGTTGAGGGGATCGTTGAATGGGGTGATGGCCGCGACGACTCCGACGGGTTCGCGGGTGTACCAGCCCGTCCAGCCCTCGCCGCGTGGTGTGTCGTCGAACGCGATGCTGCGGCCGGTCAAGGCGGAGGAGGCTTGGGCGGACAGTCGGAGTGTCTCCATCGCCCGGGTGACTTCGCGGTCGGCTTCCCGGAGAGTCTTGGATGACTCCGCCGTGATCAGGCGCGCGAATCGTTCCCGATCGTGTGCCACCCGTGCCGCCGCCTTCTCGATGGCCTCGCGCCGTTGCCACAGTGGCCAGGCTCGCTGCCGGTGGCCGCGGGCGACGAAGGCAATGGCCTTGTCCACTTCGTGGTCGGTGGCATTCATGACGGTGCCGACCAGGGTGCGGTCCTCGGGGTCGTAGACGTGGAGGTGCCGTGCACCGTCTCGCCACAGTCCTTCCCAGAACCCGCCCGCGAGGGGCCGCCACAGTGGGTTCTGCGGTGCGGGTGCGGTGTCGGCTGGGGTGACCGTGGATGTCATACCGACTTCTCCTTGTCATGTACTAGTGCGGCTCGGACGTCATTCCATCGGTGGCAGCGCACCGAATGTCCCGCCGCGATCTCGGTCAACACCGGTTGTTCGGCGCGGCATCGGTCCACGGCGAGCGGGCACCGGGTATGGAATCGGCAGCCGGGTGGCGGGTTGATCGGCGAGGGCGGTTCGCCGGCAGCCTCGGCGTGGCCCGTGCAGGGGTGTGCGTGGGTTGCGGCCGCGAGGAGCGCGAGGGTGTAGGGGTGCACCGATCCTTCGAAGAGGTCGTCGCGGTCGGCGATCTCCACGATCTGCCCGAGGTAGAGCACGGCGACCCGATCGCTGGCGAATCGCACCACGCGCAGGTCATGCGAGATGAGGACCATGGTGAGGTGGTGTTCACGGCGGAGCCGGGTGAGGAGGTTGAGGACCCTGGCCTGTACCGAGGCGTCCAGTGCCGAGGTCGGCTCGTCGCAGATCAACAGTCGCGGTTTGAGGAGCAGGGCGCGGGCGATGACCACGCGTTGCAATTGACCGCCCGAACACTGCCCCGGGTATCGGCCCAGGTAGGTGTCGTCGAGCCCGACCTCCTGCAGCGAGGCCGAGATCGCGAGCCCCCGTTCGGCGCGGGTTCCGATGCGGTGTTGTGCGAGGACGGCGTAGAGGCTGTCAGCGATGGTCATCCGCGGGTCCATCGCGGCGTGCGGGTCTTGGAAGACCAATTGGGCGATGCGCCGCAGTTGTTTTCGCTGAGACTCTTTCATGGTTCGGGTGTCGAGCCCGTCGATGGCGACGGTGCCGGCATCGAGCTCGATGAGCCGGAGTATTGCCCGGGCGATTGTGCTTTTGCCGGAACCGGATTCGCCGACCAGTCCCAGAACCTGCCCGGCCTTGATGGTCAGCGAGACGCCGTCGATGGAGTGCACATGTTCGCGTGTGCGGCGCAGACCGCGGCGGGGCAGGGGGAAGCGTTTGACCGCGCCCTCCATAACGACCATGTCGGGTGCGTGCTCCGCACGACGGTGCGGGGGAGACATCATCATCGAGGTCATGCGGACTCCCCGAGGTGGATGGGTGCCCAGCAGCGGGTGGAGTGTTCGTGGGGCTCGTGCCGGCCCGCAGTGAGATCGGGCTCGGTGGTGGCGCATTGATGTTCCACGTGTGCGGTCGCTGCCACCGAACATCGGGACCGGAAACGGCAGCCCGCCGACAGGTCGCGGGCGGAGCTGGCGTTTCCGGGAATGGCATACAGCTCCCCGGTCGCGGTGGTCTTGAGCATCGAGGCGTTGATGAGGGCTTGGGTGTAGGGGTGCTCGGGTGCGGCGAGGATGTCCGCGGTCGTCCCCTCTTCGACGATGCGCCCGGCGTACATCACGGCGATGCGGTCCGCGATGGCGGAGACGACGCCGAGATCGTGCGAGATGAACAGGACGGACATGCCGAGCTGTGTGCGCTTGGCTGCGATCAGCGCCAGGATCTGTGCCTCGATGGTGACATCGAGGGCGGTCGTCGGTTCGTCGGCGATCAACAGTTGCGGCTGTCCGGCGAGCGCGATCGCGATCATCACTCGCTGTGCGATACCACCGGAGAGCTGGTGTGCGTAGGAGCGGGCTCGGCGGTCCGGTTCGGCGATGCCGACGTCGGCGAGTAGTTCGACCGCGGCCCGTCGTGCCGAGTGCCGGTTCATCCCGAGATACCGTCGCAGCGGCTCCGCGACCTGCGCACCGACTGTGGAGGTCGGGTCCAGCATCCGCTTGGGCTGCTGGAACAGTGCCCCGATTCGGCCGCCCCGCACCTTGTTCATGGCGCGATCGGACAACCCGAGCAGATCGACCCCGTCGAGCGTGATCGCGCTGGCGTTCATCTGCGCGCCGCGCGGGAGCAGGCGCATCAACGACAGCGCGGTCATGCTCTTGCCGGACCCTGATTCCCCGACGAGGGCGAGTATTTCACCGCGATCGATGTGGAAACTCACCTCGTCGAGTACCGGGCTCGTGGGTGCGCCGTCGAACCTTGCCGACAACTTGGTGACATTCAACAGCTCGGGCATGTCATCCTCCGTGGTGCTGGTGAGTGTGTGCGACTGCGACTGCGATTGCGGATGTGTCGTCACGGTGCGTGGTGAGGGTGTTCATCGCGTCACCGAAATGCGCGTCGAGTGCCTCGATCAGGGCAGGCAGGTTCCCGGTGGTGATCAGCCTGAGCAGGTGCTGATGCTCGTCGAGGAGATCGCCACGGCCTTTGTAGGTGCCGACCAACATGTTCAATCCCAGTCGCGTCTGTCCGGCGAGCTGGGCGTACATGGTGGTGAGCCGTTCACTACCCGCCGCGTAGACCGCGATCTCATGGAATCGGAGATCGAACGCCGAGGCCTGTACCCAGTCCTCTCGGTGAATCGCGAGGGACATGCGCCCGAGCGTTTGTTCGAGTTCGGCGATCAGTGAAGCCGGGGCGCCGCGAGTGACGAGCCGAATCAGTGCGGCGCGTTCGACGGTCGCACGGGCGAAGTAGAGATCCTCCAAGTCCTCTGCGGTCAGCACCCGGACGGTGATCCCGCGGTGCGGGGTGCGCACGAGCAGCTCTTCTTGCACCAGCCGTTGCAATCCCTCACGAACGGGCCCGCGGCTCGTGCGGAACTGCGCGGCCAGTTCCACCTCGTTGAGCGGCATACCCGGTGCGAATGTGCCGTCGAAGATGCGTTGACGTATCTGCGACGTCACGACAGCGGCGAGTGTGCGCTTCGGTACATCGTTGTCGGGTGGCGCTTTTCGCATATTCACGGTCCCTCCTTGGCGGTGCTTTGGGCCGGACGGGTGCAGCGTCAGCTCTGGCGGCTGCGGCGGGCGTTGATGCCTTGACCGATGAGGGTCACGCTCAATGCCGTGATGAAGATGGCGAGACCGGGATAGATGACCAGACCCGGTGCGGCGGACATGAAGGGCTGGGCATCGGCGAGCATGGATCCCCAGTCGGCGTCGGGTGGTTGCACGCCCAGCCCTAGAAAGGACAGGGCGCCGACGGTGATGAGTTTGTGCCCGAAGCGCAGTGCCGCGTGTGCGGTGAGCGGGCTCAGTGCGTTGGGAAGGATGTGCCGGAAGACGATGAAGGTGGACGAGCAGCCGAGCGCGCGAGCGGCTTCGATGAAGTCGCGTGAGTCTATTTCCAGCGTCAACCCTCTTGCGAGTCGGGCGAACGGGGTCCATCCGCCGATGACGAGGGCGAGGATCAGCGTCGTGTATCCGGCGCCGAGGATGGACACCAGGAACATGGCCACGATCATTTCGGGAAAGGCGAGCAGGACGTCGGTGACCCGCATGACGAACTGGTCGAGGGCGCCGCGTCGCCTGGCGCAGACGATGCCGATGAGGGTGCCGCTCACCGCGCAGATCGCCAGGGTGATGGCGGCAATCGAGACAGAGAAGCGGCCGCCGTCCATCAGCCGGCTCAGCACGTCGCGGCCGAGTTGATCGGTGCCGAGCCAATGGCTGCTCGAGCTCGGTGCCAGCCGGTCGCTGAGGTTTTGGGCCGACGGGTTGTAGGGCATGATCCACGGGGTCAGCACAAGGATGACGGTGATCGCCACGATGACGGCGATGCCGATGATCAGGCTGACCGGGGTGTTCCGCAGGGCGTGTACGGCCCGGCTCGGGGTGGAGGCGCGGCGTGGGGCGGGTCGCTCTGGCCGGCTGGGCGCCGGTGCAGTCGGGTTGTCAAGCAGGGACATTCGCTGACCTCACCGTCGGATTGATGTAGGTGTACAGCACATCGGTCGCGGTGGTGATGATGACGGCCAGCGCGACGATGCTGATGATCGATGCTTGGATCACCGGGACGTCCCCGTTCATGACGGAGTCGTAGAGCAGCCGGCCCATGCCCGGCACCGCGAAGATGACCTCCACGACGACGGAACCACCGAGCAGACCTGCCAGCCACACCGAGAACAAGGTGACCACGGGCAGGAGCGAATTCCGCACGCCGTGCCGGACCATCGTCTCCCGGAACGTCAGGCCGCGGGCCCGTGATGCGGTGATGTGCGGGGATTCGAGGACGTCGACCATCGAGGCCCGGGTGACTTGCGTGAAGTAGCTCATCGGCCGCAGCGCCAGGGTCAGGCAGGGAAGGATCATCGAGGACGGGCCGGTCCAGCCCGCCGACGGCAAGGCGCCGAGTTTGAGCGCGAACATCAGGATCAGCACGGGGGCGAGCCAGTACTCGGGGATCGCGACGAAAGCTTGGGTGATAGTGGTGATTACGGTGTCCGTCGGTGTGCCCCGCTTGATGGCGGCGATGGATCCGAGGGGCAGGGCGAACAGTAACGCCACCAGCAGCGAGGTGACTGCCAGTATCGCGGTGACCGAGAGTGCGTGCCCGATCATCTCCATGACCGGGGATCGGCTGGTGTACGACAACCCGAGGTCACCGGTGACGGCCTTGGCCAACCAGTCGAAATACTGCACGACGAGCGGCCGGTCGAGCCCGTAGGCGGCGCGGAGACGCTCGACGACCTCCGGATCCATGGTGACGTCGTTGACCCTTGCTCGGAGAATCTTCCGCGCCGGGTCACCGGGGTGATGTACGGGATGAGGAAGACGACGAACGAGACGATCAGCAAGGTGGCGACGAGCACGGACATGCGTCGGACGATGGCGATCACTACACACCTCCTTCGGTATTTCGGTCTCAGCGGCGGCGACGGTTCAGCGGACCAGGTCGAGGACTCGGAAGAAGGCCCCGGCCGGGGGCAGGAACCAGGGCGGTCCGAAGTGGCCGGGCACCGGCAGGAAGGTCAGATCTCTCCACGGATTCGCCGTGGTGTCGCCGGTGACGATGTGGGAGAGGACCTTTCCCATGTGGGTGGCCATTTGCACGCCGTGGCCGCTGTAGCCGACGGAGTAGTACAGGCCGTCTTGTTCGCCCGCGTGCACCATCTGATCGACCGACATGTCGACCAGACCACCCCAGCAGTAGTCGATGCCGACATCGGCGAGCTGCGGGTAGACCTTGGTCATGGCCCGCTTCAGGATCTGACCGCTCTTGATGTCGGATCCGCTGTTCGACATCGCAAACCGCGCACGACCACCGAAGAGGAGCCGGTTGTCCGGGGTGATGCGGAAGTAGTAGAGCAGGTGCTTGCTGTCGGCGGCGACGCGTTTGCGGGGGAGCAGCTCGTCGACGACGTGCTGGGGGAGCGGTTCGGTGACGATGATGAAACTGCCGATCGGCACGATCCGGCGCCGCAGCCAGGGGGTCAGGCCTCCGGTGTAGCCGCTGGTGGCGACGACGACCTGGTCGGCCCGCACCACACCCCGAGCGGTCTGGATGTCGTGCTGGTATCCGTCCCGTTTGGTCATGGCGGTGACCTTGCAGCCCTCGTGGATCGACACGCCGTTGGCGGCGGCCGCCCGCGCGAGCCCGTGGACGAGTTTGCCGACGTGTACCCCGGCGCCGAGGGGGTCGACCATCGCGCCGTGGTAGAAGGAACTGCCGATCTCGTCGCGAATGTCCTGGGGCGGGATCAGGGCGACGTCTTGGCCGGTGTACTTGCTGATCAGTTCCGCGGACCGCTCGAATCCGGTGTAGTGACTGGGTTTGCAGGCCAACGTCAGTTTCCCGGTGCGCTCGAATGCGCAGTCGATGCCCTCGGTGGTGACGAGGTCTTCGATCGTGTCGATGGCGGCGTTGTAGGCGAGGAACATCTCCCTCGCCCGTTCGGGTCCGTACCGTCGCACCGCGGTGGGAAAGGAAATGGCCAGCCCGGTGGTGGCCATGCCCCCATTGCGTCCGGAGGCACCCCATCCGATCGTGTGCTCCTCGAGCAGCACCACCGAGGCGCCGGCTCGCGCCACATGCAGTGCGGTCGACAGCCCGGTGAGACCGGCGCCGATGACGGCGACGTCGGCGTGCGCGGGCACATCGTTGCGGCGGTAGTCCGCTCCTGGCTCGGCCGTGTCCAGCCAGTAGGACCCGAGCTTCACGATGCGTCCGCGGTGCTCATCGCGCGCAGCCCGAGCAGCGCCGGCACTCCGCCCAGGTCCGTGGTCTCGGCGTAGCCGTAGAACGGTGTAGACGGATCGTAGCCACGGTTGACGTAGACCTTGTGCGTGATTCGAAGCTCGTGCGCCGGTATCACGTCGTACCAGATGTGCGAGGAGACGTGCAGGATCTCACTCGGTTTGGCATCGAGTTGGTCGAGCATGTACTCGAACGCCCGGTAGCGGGGCTTGTAGGCACCGGCCTGCTCGGCGGTGAAGACCCGGTGGAAGTCGACACCGAGTTGCTCGATGTTGCGGGCC